>DAIEJF010000226.1 GCA_027351005.1 Paracoccaceae bacterium
GGGATGAAGCCGCAAGACGAGGCGGAACTGGCCGAGGCGATCCGCGGGGCCGCGGGGCCGCTGCAGGTGCAAGGCGGCGGCACGCGCGCCGTGGGGCGGCCCGTGACGGGCGACCGGCTGGACACCACCGGGCTTGCGGGCATCACGCTCTACGAGCCTGGCGCGCTGACGCTTGTGGCGCGCGCGGGCACGCCCCTGGCCGAGGTCGAGGCGGCGCTGGCGGCGGAAGGACAGCGGCTGGCCTTCGAGCCGCCCGATTGGCGCGGGCTTCTGGGCACGACAGGCGAAAGCACGATCGGCGGCGTGGTGGCGGCCAATGCCTCGGGCCCGCGGCGGCTGGTGGCAGGGGCCTGCCGCGACGCCCTGATCGGGGTGCGGTTTGTCGATGGCACCGGTGCGGTGGTGAAGAACGGCGGGCGGGTGATGAAGAACGTCACTGGCTATGACCTGGTGAAGCTGATGGCCGGGTCCTGGGGCACGCTGGGGGTCTTGAGCGAGCTGAGCTTCAAGGTGCTTCCGGTGCCGGAGACCGCGGCCAGCGTGCTGTTGCCCGGGATCGGGGTGGCCGACGGCGTGGCAGCGATGGCCGCGGCGATGGGGTCGCCCTTCGAGGTGTCGGGCGCGGCTTGGGGGCCGGACGGCGTGGCGCTGCGGCTGGAGGGCTTTGCCGCCTCGGTCGCCTATCGGGTGGGTCGGCTCTGCGCGCTGCTGCAGGGCTTTGGCCCGGTGGCGGTGGAGGAGGGGGCAGGGGCCACCGCCCGCCGCTGGGCCGCGGTGCGCGATGTTGCCGACCTTGCCGGGCGGGCGGGCGATCTGTGGCGGGTGGCGGTGAAGCCGTCCGATGCGCCCGGCGTGGTTGCGCGGATCGCGGGCGAGGTGCGGCTGGACTGGGCGGGCGGCCTGATCTGGGCGCTGGTGCCCGAGGGCACCGACCTGCGCGCGGCGCTGGCGCCGCTGGCGGGGCATGCAACGCTGATGCGCGCGGCCCCCGCGACCCGCGGCCGGATCGCCCCGTTCCCCCCCGAACCCGCGCCGCTGGCTGCGATTGCGGCGGGCCTGCGGGCAAGGTTCGATCCGCGCGGCATCCTCAATCCGGGGCTGATGGGCTAGGCGATGCAGACGACGTTCACCGAAGAGCAACTGACGGATGCCGCCACCGCGCGGTCCAACAAGATCCTGCGGACCTGCTTGCATTGCGGGTTCTGCACGGCCACATGCCCGACCTATCAGGTGCTGGGCGATGAGCTGGACAGCCCGCGCGGCCGCATCTACCTGATCAAGGACATGCTGGAGAACGACCGGGTGCCCGATGCCCGCACGGTCACGCATATTGACCGCTGCCTGTCGTGCCTGGCCTGCATGACGACCTGCCCGTCGGGCGTCGATTACATGCACCTGATCGACCACGCCCGCGCCTATGTGGAACGCCGCTACCGCCGCCCCTTCATGGACCGGGCGCTGCGCTGGGTGCTGGCGCGGGTGCTGCCCCATCCGGGGCGGTTCCGGCTGGCGCTGCTGGGGGCCAAGATCGCGCGGCCCTTCGCCGGGCTGATGCCGGATCCGCGGCTGCGCGCCATGCTGGCGATGGCGCCGAAGACGATCCCGCCGGTCAGCCGCAACGACGACCCGCAGAGCTTTCCGGCGCAGGGCGCGCGGCGGATGCGGGTCGCGCTGATGACGGGCTGCGCGCAGAAGGCGCTGAACACCGACATCAACGATGCCACCATCCGCCTGCTGACCCGGCTGGGCTGTGAGGTGGTGGTGGCGCGCGGCGCGGGGTGCTGCGGCGCGCTGACCCATCACATGGGCCGCGAGGCTGAAAGCCACGCGAGCGCGGCCGCCAACATCCGCGCCTGGATGGCCGAGAAGCGGGGCGCAGGCCTTGATGCGATCGTCGTCAACACCTCGGGCTGCGGGACGACGGTGAAGGATTACAAGGTGATGTTCGCGGGCGATCCGCTGGCCGCCGAGGCGGCCGAGGTTTCGGCGCTGGCGTTCGACATCTCGGAACTGCTGGTGAAGATCGGGCTGCCCGAGGGCGCGCCCAAGGGCCTGCGCGTGGCCTATCACGCCGCCTGTTCGCTGCAGCATGGCCAGCAGGTCAAGACGGCGCCGAAGGATCTGCTGAAACGTGCGGGCTTCACCGTGGTGGAACCCGCCGACAGCCACCTGTGCTGTGGCTCGGCCGGCACCTACAACCTGATGCAGCCCGAGATCTCGGGCCAGTTGAAGGCGCGCAAGGTCGCCACCCTGGAAGCCACCGCCCCCGATCTGATCGCGGCGGGCAACATTGGCTGCATGATGCAGATCGGCTCGGGCACCGGTGTGCCGGTGGTGCATACGGTGGAACTGATCGACTGGGCCACAGGCGGGCCGAAACCGCGCGCGCTGGCGGGGCTGCCATAATCCTGCCGCAGACCCTGCGCATCGTGGCGCCGGTTTTCAGGCAGGAGAGCGGGATGCGGCGATGGGGTGCGGCACTGGCGGCGGCGGCGCTTCTGCTGGCGCAGGGCGCGCTGGCGGACACCTCGTTGATGTCCATGGCCACCGGCGACGAAAGCCGCGGGTGGGAGGCCGTGGGGCGCCTGAATCTGGGAGATCGCGGCTTCTGCACCGCGGTGCTGATCGCGCCCGATGTGGTGCTGACGGCGGCGCACTGCCTTTATGACAAGACCACCGGCCAGCGGTTTCCCATCGCGCAGATGCAGTTCCTGGCCGACTGGCGGCTGGGCCGCGCCGCGGCCTATCGCGGTATCCGCCGTGCGGTGCAGGCCGACGGCTACAGCTATGCCGAGGCCAACCGGGTGACCCAGATGGGCCATGACCTGGCGCTGCTGCAACTGGACCAGCCGATCCGACTGCCCTCGATCCGGCCCTTTGCGGTCGCGGACGGCAATCTGCACGCGGGCGATACGGTTGCGGTGGTCTCTTACGCGCAGGACCGGGCCGAGGCGCCTTCGCTTCAGCAGACCTGCGGGGTCGAGGGGAACCGGCCCGGCGTGCTGATCATGAGTTGCAGCATCGACTTCGGTGCCTCGGGCGCGCCGGTCTTTGTGCGCCG
Source organism: Paracoccaceae bacterium (assembly GCA_027351005.1). Classification (GTDB taxonomy): domain Bacteria; phylum Pseudomonadota; class Alphaproteobacteria; order Rhodobacterales; family Rhodobacteraceae; genus Solirhodobacter. The sequence goes on from DAIEJF010000226.1 coordinate 3,062, forward strand.
CGACGGGGTGCCGGTGATCGTGTCGGTCATTTCAGCGATGGCCGAGGCAGACGGCCAGCGCGTTTCGCTGGGGGTCGACCTGGCGGACGCGCTGCCCCCGCTGGAGGCGCGGCTGAGCGCCGCGATCAACGGAACGCTGGTGGAAACGGCGCCGGTGCAGGCGACGGGGGGCCTGTCTGGCGCGACCGCGCCGGGCGGGGCGAAGTTCCTGCGCCCCTGATCTCCGCGGCGCCCGCGGGGTCTTGAACGCCTGCGCGCGGCTTCCTACCTCGAAAGGGCCGGATGCCAGGATGGGTCCGGCACATACCGCCCGGCCCCCGAGGGGGAGGGCGCCCTTGGTATCGCTCACTGGAGGATGACCCATGCGCAGCTTCGATTTCGCCCCGCTTTACCGTGCCACCGTCGGCTTCGACCGGCTTGCCGACCTGATGGATCGCGCGCTGAGCGTTGATGCGTCACAACCGACCTATCCGCCCTACAACATCGAGAAGACCGCCGAGAACGCCTATCGCATCTCGGTCGCCGTGGCCGGCTTCACGGCTGACGAGCTTGCGGTCGAGGTGAAGGAGGGCACGCTGATCGTATCGGCCCGCAAGGCCGAGGATGACGCCACCCGCACCTTCCTGCATCGCGGCATCGCAACCCGCGCCTTCGAGCGGCGCTTTGCGCTGGCCGACCATGTGCGCGTGACCGGCGCGCAGAACCTCGACGGGATGCTGCACATCGACCTCGTGCGCGAGACGCCCGAGGCGCTGAAGCCCCGCCGGATCGAGATCGCCCGCGCCGCCGACATCGAGGCGAAGGCGGTCCCCGCGCCGGAGACCGCGGCGGCCTGACGCCCATGGCACAGGACTGACCGAAGGGCGCGCCAAGGGGCGCGCCCTTTTTCGTCGGTCGGGGCGCGGCACCCCAGTACCCCCTTGTCCGCCCCCGCGCCCGGCGGCAGGATCGGCGCATGTCAGACCCCGTGCCCCCGCCCGACCCCCGCCTGCGTCTGCGCGTCGTCTTTGGCGATGGCGCGATGGTGGGTCCGGGCAAGGCCGACCTGCTGGACCTGATCCGCACGGCTGGCTCGATCTCGGCTGCGGGGCGGGCGATGGGCATGAGCTACAAGCGCGCCTGGGGGCTGGTCGAGGAGATGAACGCGGCCTTCCGCGCGCCGCTTGTCGCCTCGGTCCGGGGCGGTGTGCAGGGCGGGGGGGCCCGGCTGACGCCCGAGGGCGAGGCCGTGCTGGCCCATTACCGCGCGATCGAGGCGAAGGCTGCCGAGGCGGGCGCCGACGACATCGCGGCGATCCGCGCGATGCTGAGGGATATTCCCGGCGGGAAATAGCGCTTGCCTTTGCCCTGTCCCGCTGCCCATATGTTTTGCAGAACATATCGACGGAGCCGCCATGTCCCTGACCGCCATCACCCGCCGCGCCGCGCTGGCCGCCTGTGTCGCGTTGATGTCTGGCCTGTCTGCCCTGTCGGCGCAGGCCGACCCTGGCCGCATCACCGTCTTTGCCGCCGCCAGCCTCAAGACCGCGCTGGACGAGATCGCGGCCGACTGGAAGGCCGACACCGGCAATACCGCCGTGGTCAGCTACGCGGGCACCCCGCAACTGGCGCGGCAGATCCAGCAGGGCGCTCCGGCCGACCTGTTCATCTCGGCCGACGAGGCGTGGATGGATACGCTGGGCAAGGCCGGGCTGATCCGGCCCGCCACCCGCGTCGACCTGCTGGGCAACGCGCTGGTGCTGGTGGCGCCGAAGGACGGGGCCGCACCGGTGGCCATTGGCAAGGGCTTTGATCTGGCCGGGATGCTGGGCGACAGCAGGCTGGCGATGGCCCTGGTCGATTCCGTGCCCGCGGGCAAGTATGGCAAGGCCGCGCTGACCGCGCTGGGCGTCTGGCCGACGGTGGCCCCCAAGGTGGCGCAGGCGGAAAACGTGCGCGCCGCGCTGGCGCTGGTGGCCACCGGCGAGGCGCCTTACGGCATCGTCTACGCGACCGACGCCGCAGCCGAGCCGAAGGTGGCGGTGGTCGGCCGCTTCCCCGAAGACAGCCACCCGCCGATCGTCTATCCTGCGGCCCTCACCACGGCCGCGCAGGGCCCGGCGGGCGATTTCCTCGCCTATCTTTCGGGCGCGAAGGCTGTGGCCGTCTTCGAGAGGCAGGGGTTCACGGTGCTGACGAAATGAGGCCATGCCAAGCCTGCTGAGCCCCGAGGAATGGCAGGCGCTTGTCCTGTCGGTGAAGGTGGGGCTGGTCGCCACCCTGGTCAGCCTGCCCTTTGCGGTGGGCATGGCCGTGCTGCTTGCGCGGCACGCCTTCCCGGGCAAGCAGATTGTGAACGGCCTTGTCTATCTGCCGCTGGTGCTGCCGCCCGTGGTGACGGGGTACCTGTTGCTCTTGACCTTCGGCCGCCACGGCCCGGTCGGCGCGCTGCTGGAACGGACGTTCGGCATCGTCTTCATCTTCCGCTGGACGGGTGCGGCGCTGGCCTCGGCGGTGATGGGCTTTCCGCTGATGGTGCGGGCGATCCGGCTGGCGGTCGAGGCGGTCGACCCGCGGCTTGAACAGGCGGCGAGCACCCTTGGCGCCTCGCGCGGCTGGGTCTTTCTGACGGTCACGCTGCCCCTGATCCTGCCGGGCATCCTGGCCGGTGCGATCCTGGGCTTCGCCCGAGCGCTCAGCGAGTTCGGCGCCACGATCACCTTCGTGTCGAACATCCCCGGTCAGACCCAGACCCTGCCGCTGGCGATCTATTCCTTCCTTCAGGTGCCGGGGGGCGATGCGGCGGCGCTGCGGCTGGTGGTGATCTCGATCGTGCTGGCGATGGCGGCGCTGATCGCGTCAGAGGTGCTGGGCGCCCGCGTTGCGCGGCGGATCGCGGGCCGATGACGCTGACGGTCGCGCTGCGCCACGCCTTTCCAGGCTTCACGCTGGATGTGGCCTTCGAGGCCCCGCCCGGGCTTACGGTGCTGTTCGGCCGGTCGGGGTCGGGCAAGACAACGGTGGTCAATGCCGTGGCGGGATTGCTGCGGCCGCAGGCCGGGCGGGTTACCGTCGGGCCGCGGGTGCTTTGCGATACCGCCGCCCGGATCTGGCTGCCGCCGCATCGCCGCCGGATGGGCTATGTGTTTCAAGAGGCGCGGCTTTTCCCGCATCTGACGGTGCGGCAGAACCTGACCTATGGCCGCCGCTTCGCGCCCCGCGGCGCCGCGGGGGCGCCTTTTGATGCGGTGATCGACATGCTAGGCATCGCCGCCCTGCTCGACCGGCCCCCCGCAGCCCTGTCGGGGGGGGAAAAGAGCCGGGTCGCGATCGGCCGCGCGCTGCTGTCGGCGCCCGAGCTGTTGCTGATGGACGAGCCGCTGGCCGCGCTGGACGAGGCGCGCAAGGACGAGATCTTGCCCTATCTTGAACGGCTGCGGGATGAGACGCGGGTGCCGATCCTTTATGTCAGCCATTCGGTGGCCGAGGTGGCACGCCTGGCCACGACGGTCGTTCTGTTGCAGGCAGGCCGGGTCGCGCGGATCGGCCCCGCGGCCGAGGTTCTGGCGGATCCGGCTGCCGCCCATGCCATCGGCCTGCGCGAGGCGGGCGCCGTCATCACCGCCCGGCTGATCGGGCAGGAGGACGACGGGCTTTCGGTCCTGGAAACCTCGGCCGGGCGGCTTTACCTGCCGCGGGTCGATGCGGCGCGGGGCACGCCGCTGCGCGTGCGCATCCACGCGCAGGACGTGATCCTGTCGCGCGCGGCGCCGGTGGGCCTGTCGGCGCTGAACGTGCTGCCGGGGGTGGTCGAGGCCGTTCGCCTGGGCGAGGGGCCGGGTGCGCTGGTGCAGATGCGCTCGGGCGGCGACCTGATCCTGGCGCGCCTCACCCGGCGATCGGTGCAGGCGCTGGGGCTGGCGCCGGGGGTGGAATGCCACGCCATCGTCAAGACCGTCTCGGTCGGACGGGGCGACATCGGCGGGGTCTGAGGGTCACGCCGGATCAAGCGCGCGTGGCGCCCCTTGCCGCCCGTGCGCTTTCGCAACACAACGTGAGCATCGTGCAACAGAGGTGTCGCCCGGCCGGAAAACCCGGCTATCTCAAGGCGTCACACCCTCCGGAGGTCCGCGCCCGTGTTCCAGTCGTTCTTTCCCCGCCCGCGGCTGTTCTTCCTGTCTGCGCTGCTCTGGACCATCGTCGCCGTGGCGGTCTGGTACACGCTGGGCGAAGGCATCGGCGCGGCGCTGGGCTTTCCTCCGGGGCCGGGCGAGGCGCGGCCGATCATCGGGCTGCATTACTTCGTGACGCCCGACTTCATCTGGTTCTACCTGTACTGCTTCGCCTTCTTCGCGGTCTTCTTCGCCGCCTGGGCGATCTTCGCCCCCCACCCCTATCAATGGTGGTCGGTCGGGGGCTCGGCGCTGATCATCTTCGTCGATTACTATCAGGTGCAGGTGTCGGTCGCGATCAACAACTGGCGGGGGCCGTTCTTCAACGCGGTGCAGCAGGCGCTGTCGCCCAATTCCAAGGTGACGGCGGCCGAGCTTTACGGCTTCATGGTCACCTTCGCCGAGATCGCCTTCGTGGCGGTCGCGGTCTATGTGCTGACCCGGTTCTTCACCAGCCATTTCGTGTTCCGCTGGCGCACCGCGATGAACGACTACTACATGGCCCGCTGGTCCGAGGTGCGCGGGATCGAAGGCGCCTCGCAGCGGGTGCAGGAAGACACGATGCGCTTTGCCTCGATCGTCGAGGGGCTGGGGCTGTCGATGATCGACTCGATCATGACGCTGTTCGCCTTCCTGCCGGTGCTGGCCGCGCTGTCGCCCAATGTCACCGCGTTGCCGATCATCGGCGAAGTGCCGGAACCCCTGGTGGTGGCGGCGATCTTCTGGTCGATCTTCGGAACCTTCCTGCTGGCCTTCGCGGGCATCCGCCTGCCGGGGCTGGAATTCCTGAACCAGCGGGTCGAGGCGGCCTATCGCAAGGAACTGGTCTATGGCGAGGATCACGGCCACCGCGCCGATCCGATGACGGTGCGCGAGCTGTTCGGGCAGGTGCGGCGCAGCTACTTCCGCCTGTACGCCCACTTCGTCTACTTCAATTTCTTCCGCAGCATGTACGGGCAGGCCGACAACATCTTCGCCACCCTGATCCTCATTCCGACCATCGCGGCGGGCAGGATCACCTTCGGCATCTTCCAGCAGATCCTCGGCGCCTTCGGGCAGGTCTCCAGCTCGTTCCAGTACCTTGTCTATTCGTGGTCGACGATCGTCGAGCTGTTGTCGATCTACAAGCGTCTGCGGGCGTTCGAGGCCCAGTTCGCGGGCCGCGCGCAGGACAGGATCGAAACCGCGCCCGAGGTCTGATTACTCGGCCACCTTCAGGCGGCTTTCCACCAGAAGCCCTTCCTCGTCGAGGATGGGATAGGCGACAGAGGCGACATGCGCGTTGATCCGTTTCAGGTCGCGCAGCATGTCGAGGTGCAGCGACGAGGTTTGCAGGCTGTCGGTCTGCCCGCCGCGCAGCCGCTGGAAGTGGCGCTCGGCCGACTCGCGTTCCATCCGGCGGATGTCGACCTTGGCTTCCACCAGCTTGCGCGCCAGCGTCTTGTCGCGGCTCATGAAGATCGTCTGGGCGATGCGCATGTTTTCCTGCGTGGTCAGGAACAGCGCCGTCAGTTCGCGATAGCCTTCGTCGGAAAAGCGCAGGCCAAGGCCCACCTTCTTTTCCACCTGCCCCGACAGCCCCTTGTCCAGAATGTCGCCGATGTGTTCGAGGTTGATGACGTAGTCCAGCACCGCGATGGCGCGGCGCTTCTCGGTCTCGCCCCCGGCAGGGCCGAGGCGGGCAAGGTAGACCTTCACCGCCTGTTGCAGCGTGTCGACCCGGTCATCCAGTTGCGCCACCTCGCGCAGCGGCAGCGGGTCATTGGTGCGGAAGGCGGTCATCACCAGCACCATCATGCGTTCCACCAGGTCGCCGATGGCCAGCGCCTCGCGGCTGGCGCCGGTCAGCGCCAGCACGGGCTGTTCCAGCGCGGCATCATCCAGCCAGCGCGGGGTCACCGCGTCGGTCGCCGTCTCGTCCGGCACCGCCCGCGCCATGGCGCTGCCCAGAAGGCCCGCGAAGGGCGCCGTCACCGCGGCCAGCACGATGTTGAACGCCAGATGCGCGGCCACCGGCAGGCCCGCCCCGGCGGCCCCCTCTGCGGCCAGCGCAGCCCCCAGAACCCCGGCCAGTGGCATCGCGATCAGGCAGCCCAGACCCCGCACGGCCAGATTGCCCAGCGTCACGCGCCGCGCCGCCGCCCCGGCCTTCAGGGTCGCCAGCACCGGCGGGATCGCCCCGCCGAAGTTCGCGCCCAGCACCATCGCCACCGCCAGCGCGGGCGTCAGGCTGCCATGCGCGGCCAGCGGCAGCAGCAGCACGATCACCGCCAGCGACGAGGCGCAAAGCACCGCAAGCCCCGCGGCCACCGCGAAGGCCACCGGCCAGGCCCCACCCAGCAACCCCAGGAAGGCCGCCAGCGCCGGGGAATCGCGCATCGGCGCCGAGGCCGTCTCCAGCAGCGTCACCGACAGCAAGAGCAGGCCCGCCCCGATCAGCGCCAGCCCCAGCCCGGTGGCCCGGGGCGACTTGCGTCGCCGCAGCAGGTAGCCCACCGCGATCAGCACGGGCGAGATTGCGGTGATCCCGGCGGAGACGAACCAGGCCGTCAGCGCGGTGCCAAGGTTGGCCCCCAGCAGCACGATCTGCGCCTTGCGGCCGGCGATCATTCCCTGTGCCGCAAAATCCGCCGTCATCAGCGCCGTGGCGGTCGAGGATTGCATCCCGATGGTGGCCACCAGCCCCGACAGGAAGGCGCGCACGCCGTTACGGGTTCCCAGCCCCAGCACCATGCGAAGGCGCAGGCCAAAGCCTTCGGTCGCGCCGTCACGGACAAGGCGAAGACCGAACAGAAGCAGGCACACGGCACCCGCCAGGTTGAGCAGGACGGTGAAGGATTCCAAGGGGTGCCTTTGCAGAAGGGCCGGAGGGAACCGGCCGTGTTGTCATAATTCTGTTACAAATCGGCCGGTGTCGCGCCCGTGTCAATGCCCGCTTGCGTGATCGGCCGGAAAGGGCGCGCCGCGGTCGGCCGGTCCTCGCGGTGGGGCACACCGATGGAAAAGGGCGCGGCAAGGATGCCGCGCCCGCACCCGTCGTGCCTGCGCCGACCCTACACCGACAGGCAGATGTATTTCATTTCCAGATAGTCCTCGATCCCGTGGTGGCTGCCTTCGCGGCCAAGCCCGGACTGCTTGACCCCGCCGAAGGGCGCGACCTCGGTCGAGATCAGGCCGGTGTTCACCCCCACCATGCCGTATTCCAGCGCCTCTTGCACCCGCGTGATGCGACCGATGTCGCGGGCATAGAAGTAGCTTGCCAGACCAAAGATCGTATCATTGGCCAGCCGGATCGCCTCTTCCTCGGTCTCGAACTTGTAGAGCGGCGCAAGGGGGCCGAAGGTTTCCTCGTTCGACACCTTCATGCCCGGCGTCACGCCGGTGACGACAGTGGGCTGGAAGAAGGTGCCGCCCAGCGCATGCCGTCCGCCGCCGACCACGATCTTGCCGCCGCCCGCCAGCACGTCGGCGATGTGCTCTTCCACCTTCGCCACCGCGGCTTCGTTGATCAGCGGCCCCAGGTCGGTGCCCGCCACCAGCCCGTCGCCCACGTTCAGCTTTTCCACCGCCGCCGACAGCTTCGCGGCGAAGGCGTCATAGACCCCGGCCTGAACGTAGATGCGGTTGGCGCAGACGCAGGTCTGCCCGTTGTTGCGGTACTTGGAGATCATCGCCCCCTCGACCGCCTTGTCCAGGTCGGCATCGTCGAAGACGATGAAGGGCGCGTTGCCGCCAAGCTCCATGCTGCACTTCATCACCTGATCCGCCGCCTGCCGCAGCAGGATGCGCCCCACCTCGGTCGAGCCAGTGAAGGTCAGCTTGCGCACCACGGGGTTTTCGCAGAACTCCTTGCCGATCTCGGGCGAACGGTTCGACGGAATGACCGAGAAGATGCCCGCGGGCACCCCGGCGCGTTCGGCCAGCACCGCGATCGCCAGCGCCGACAGGGGCGTGTCCTCGGCGGGTTTCGCGATGAAGGCGCAGCCCACCGCCAGCGCGGGGCCGCATTTGCGGGTAATCATCGCATTGGGGAAGTTCCACGGCGTAATCGAGCCCACCACCCCGATCGGCTGCTTGATGACGGTGATGCGCTTGTCACGCTGGTGGCCGGGGATGGTTTCGCCATAGACGCGCTTGGCCTCTTCGGCGAACCACTCGATGAAGCTTGCGCCATAGGCGATCTCGCCCTTGGCCTCGTTGAAGGGCTTGCCCATCTCGGCGGTCAGGATGCGGGCCAGATCGTCCTGATTGGCCATCATCAGGTCAAACCACTTGCGCAGGATGGCGGCGCGCTCCTTGCCGGTGCGGGCGGCCCATTCCTTCTGCGCGCCTTCCGCCGCCGCGATGGCGCGGGCGGTTTCGGCGCGGCCGAGGTTTGCAACATGGCAGATCACGTCGCCGCGTGCCGGGTTCAGCACCGTAAAGGTGCTGCCATCATCGGCATCGACCCAAGCGCCGCCCAGATAGGCCTTGGTGACCAGAAGCGAGGGGTCTTTCAGCAACGCGCGCAGATCGGTAACGGAATCGAGCATGGGGGCCTCCATGAAACGGGATGCGTCATGGAAACCACCCGGCGGCGGCATTGTCCAGCCGGGCGGGGGCTGGCCCTTGCCTGCCCGCCCGGTCTAGGATCGCCCCGCAAGAGGAGAACCGAGCGATGGACGACCCCGATACCGCCTATTCCAATGGCCGCTTCATTCCGGGGGCCGAGACCTATGCCCCCCGCTGGGCGGCCGAGGCCGAGGCCTTCCGCGCGGCCCTTGGCCCCTGCGCGCGGCTGGGGCTTGCCTATGGTCCCGGCGCGCGGCAGTGGCTGGACCTGTTCCTGCCAGAGGGCGCGCCGAAGGGGCTCATGGTCTTCATCCACGGCGGCTACTGGATGAGCTTCGGCCCGCGCGACTGGTCGGGCTTTGCCCAGGGGGCGCTGGACCGTGGCTGGGCCTGCGCCATGCCGGGCTATACCATCGCACCCGAAGGCCGCATCGCCGCGATGACGGTCGAGGTCGGCCGCGCCATCGCCCGTGCCGCGGCCGAGGTTGCGGGCCCCATCGCCGTCACCGGTCATTCCGCGGGCGGCCACCTGACCGCACGGATGTTCTGCGAAAACGCCCCCCTGCCGCCCGAGGTGGCGGCGCGGCTTGTCTCCGGCGTGCCGATCTCGCCCCTGTCGGATCTGCGCCCGCTCTGCGCGACCGCAATGAACGCGACGCTGAAGATCGACGCGGCCGAGGCGCTGGCCGAAAGCCCCGCGCTCTTGCCGCGCCGGGCGGGGGGGCGGGTCACCGTCTGGGTCGGCGGGGCCGAGCGGCCCGCTTTCCTCGATCAGGCCCGCTGGCTGTCAGACGCCTGGGCCTGCCCGGCCCACATCGCGCCGCGGCTTCACCACTTCAACGTCATCGACGATCTGGCCCGGCCGGATTCGCGGCTGATCGAGACGCTGCTCGACCTATAGGCCGAACTTCTCCAGCCCGGAAAAGTCGATCTTCTGCAGCAGGGGCAGCATCTTTTCCGGATCGGCCCCCTGGGCCTGCACAAGCACCTGCGTGCCCACCAGCGCCGAGAGCGTGCCATCCTGGTTAAGGAACTTCCGGTCGCCCACCTTCACGATCTTGCCCATCTGCGCCATCATGACCGTGTTGCCCAGGATGGTCGCCATCGATGCCACCATGCTGTTGTTGGCCATCAGGGTGATCTTGAATTCGGTGTCGCCCTCGGCATAGCTCGCCTCGGCGCCCACGCCGCCCCTCATCACGTTCAGGCCCTGGTTGATGTCTGCAGTGTCGGTGCGGGTCCAGCCATCGGGTGCGGCGGGCAGAAAGGCCGCAAGCGCGCCGCCGCGCTTGGTCTGCATCAGTTGCTGGGCATAGGCGGCCTCGTCCATCGCGTCCTTCACCTTGCCCGCCTGATAGGCGGCAAGCGCCCCCTTCAGGCTGTCCTCGATCTCGTCGGCCAGGGCGACACCGGCGATCAGGGTCAGAACGGTCGTCATCAGGAAAATGCGCTGCATCGGAAGCTCCCGCGGAAATGCCGCGATGCTACGCCCGCCGCGCCCGCCGGGGCAAGCCGCTCAGCCGAAGCGCGTGACCCAGGCCGGTTGCAGATCGCCCGGCGTCGGCGTGGCCAGCCACACGGCCCGGGCGATGGCGCGCGCCAGACAGCAGGCCGCGGCATGGCCCAGAAGGTAGGCGTCGGTCGCCGGATCGGGCAGCGGTTTTACCCCCGTGGCGGCCGCAAAGACCAGATCGCCGTCGAACGGCGTATGCGAGGGAACCAGCGCCCGGGCCATCCCGTCCTGCGCGGCGGTGGCCATGCGCAAGGCCTGCGCCTGGGTCAGCACGGCATCGGTGGCCACGATGGCGATGGTCGTGGCCTCGCCCATGCGTTTGCCCGGTGCGGGCTCGGCCGCCGGGGCGAAGGCCCGCGCCACGCCCCGCCCGCCGAATTCCGACCCGAGTTCCCAGGGCGCGGCCCAGAACTCCGGCCCGTCGCCGACCGTGGCCTGCCCCAGCGCGTTCACCGCCACCAGCGCCCCCACGGTGATTCCGTTGTCCAGCACCGCCGAGGCCGAACCCAGGCCCCCCTTCAGGTTGCCCGTCGTGGCCCCGGTCCCCGCGCCGACACTGCCCAGCGCGAAATCGGCTGCCGCCGCCCGCAACGCGGTCAGCCCCAGCGCCTTGTAGGGGTTTACCGTCCAGTCCTTCCGCCCGCCGTTCAAAAGGTCGAACAGGATCGCGCCCGGCACGATGGGCACCCGCTGGTCGCCCACCGCATACCCGCGCCCCATCGCGCGCAGCCCGTCGGCCACCCCCGACGCGGCATCAAGCCCAAAGGCCGAGCCGCCCGACAGCACCAGCGCATCCACCTCCTGCACCAGCCGGTCGGGGGCCAGCAGGTCGGTTTCCCGCGTTCCCGGCGCGCCCCCCATCACGTTGACCGCGGCGACGAAGGGCCGATCGCCCACCAGCACGGTGGCCCCCGATCGCAGCCGGTCGTCCTGCGCGTTGCCCACCCGCAGCCCCGCCACATCGGTCATCAGGTTCCTCGGCCCCGGTCTCACGCGCCTCTCCCCATTTTCGGTCCGCAAATATCCCGCGGGGGTCCGGGGGCGCGAAGCCCCCGGCCGCCGGTTCAGATGCAGCGCCCGCCGTCCACTTCCAGCGCCACGCCGGTGATCATGCTCGCCTCGGGCGAGCACAGGAAGACCGCCGCCGCGCCCATGTCGGCGGGGGTGGAAAACCGCCCCAGCGGGATCGTCGTCAGGAACTTCGCCCGCATCTCTGGCGTGTCTTCACCCATGAAGCTTTTCAGCAGGGGCGTTTCCCCGGCCACCGGGCAGATCGCGTTGACGCGCACGCCCGCGGGGGCGAGTTCCACCGCCATCGACTTCGTGGCGGTAATCATCCACCCCTTCGACGCGTTGTACCAGCTCAGCCGCGGCCGCGGGCTGAGCCCGGCGGTCGAGGCGACGTTGAGGATCGCGCCCGCCCGCGCCGCCTTCATCCGCGGCACGATGTGGCGCGCGGTCAGGAAGACCGACTTCGCGTTGACGGCCAGCACCCGGTCGAACTCTGCCTCGGTCACGTCCTCCATCGGCTGCGGCAGGTGGGTGATGCCCGCGTTGTTGACCAGGATGTCGAGCGTGCCGAAGGCGCCGAAGGCGGCCGCTGCCATGGCTGCGACGCTTGCGTCATTGCTCACGTCCACCGCCTGCGCCAGCCCGCCCACCTCGGCCGCGACCGCCTCGGCCGCGGCGCGGTTCAGGTCGGCCACCATCACCCGCGCGCCTTCTGCCGCGAAAGCGCGCACGATGCCCGCCCCAAAGCCCGAGCCGCCGCCCGTCACGATCGCCGTCCTGCCCGCCAGCCGCATCCCGTCCTCCTGCTCGCTGCGATCTTTCACGGAAAAATCGCCCTATCCGTGGTGCGCCGCAACCGTCTTCAGCACCGAAAAGCCGTAGAGCGCCTCGAACCCCTTCTCGCGCCCATGTCCAGACAGCCCGACGCCACCGAAGGGCAGTTCGACCCCGCCCCCCGCGCCATAGTTGTTCAGGAACACCTGCCCGGCGCGCAGCCGCTTCGCCATGCGCAATGCCCGGCTGCCGTTTTCGGTCCAGCAGCCGGCAACAAGGCCGTAGCCCGTGCCATTGGCGATGGCTGCCGCGTGATCCTCGTCGTCGAAGGGGATCACCACCTGCGCGGGGCCGAAGATCTCCTCTTGCGCCAGCCGGTGATCGGGGCGCACGTCGGCCAGAAGCGCGGGGGCCACATAATGCCCGCCCGCAGGCGCCCCCTCCACGACCTGCCCGCGCGCGGCCATGGTCAGATCACCGGCCAGCGCCAGGAACCCTTCCACCACAGCCTTTTGTCGGGCCGAGATCAGCGGCCCCACGTCCAGGTCTGAAAGCGCCGGGCCCACCTTCAGCGCGCCGTAGCGGGCGGCCATGCGGTCCACCACCTCGGCATAGCGGCTGCGTTCCACCAGGATGCGGGATGCGGCGGAACAGGTCTGCCCCGCGTTCTGGATGCCCGCGTTCACCAGGAACGGCAGTGCGCGGTCCAGATCCGCATCGGCAAAGACCACCTGCGGGCTCTTGCCGCCCAGCTCCAGCGTGACCGGCACCACATTGCGCGCCGCTGCCGCCTGCACCAGTTGCCCGACCCCGACCGAGCCGGTGAAGCTCAGGTGCCGCACGCCGGGATGCGCGGTCAGCGCGGCGCCCGCCTCCTCGCCCAGACCCGGCACCACGTTCAGCGCGCCCGCGGGCAGCCCCGCCTCCTCGGCAAGCCGCGCGAAGGCCAGCGCGGTCAGACAGGCTTCCTCGGCCGGTTTCAGCACGCAGGCGTTGCCCATCGCCAGCGCCGCCCCGACCGATCGGCCGATGATCTGCATGGGATAGTTCCAGGGCACGATGTGGCCCGTCACCCCATGCGGCTCGCGCAGGGTGTAGACGGTGTAGCCGTCGAGGTAGGGGATCGTCTCGCCCATCAGCTTGTCGGCGGCGCCTGCGTAGAATTCCATGTAGCGGGCCAGCGCCAGCGCATCTGCCCGCGCCTACTTCAGCGGCTTGCCCACGTCGGTCGCCTCGATCGCCGCCAGATCATCGGCCCGCGCCAGAACCAGCGCGCCGATCCGGGCCAGCACCCGGCCCCGTTCCGCCGCGGTCATCCGCCCCCAGGGCCCCGCAAGCGCCGCCTCGGCCGCGGCGACCGCCGCGTCGATCTCTGCCGCGCCGCCGCGGGCGATGACGCCGATCTCGGCGCCCGTCGAGGGGTCTTCGAGCGGCAGGGTCTGGGGCAGGGTCCGCCAGCGCCCCCCGATGAAAACCTGCGCCGGGTCGAACCACAGACGGTCAAGCGGCATCGTCATCCTCCATCCAGCCGGGCGGGATCTTCGGCGTCGCCGCCACCAGTTCCCGCGTGTAGGGGTGTTCGGGCGCATCCAGCACCCGGTCTGTCGGGCCTTCCTCGACGATCTGGCCCGCCTGCATCACCAGCACCCGGTCGGTGATCGCGCGCACCACCGACAGGTCGTGGCTGATGAACAGGTAGCTGAGCCCGTGGCGGTCCTGAAGGTCGCAGAGCAGGTCGAGGATCTGCGCCCGCACCCGCACGTCCAGCGCCGAGACAGCCTCGTCCAGCACGATTACCTCGGGGCGGGTGATGAGCGCGCGGGCAATGGCGATGCGCTGGCGCTGGCCGCCGGAAAACTCGTGGATGAAGCGTTGCCCGTCCTCGGGGCGCAGGCCCACGTCGGTCAGCGCGGCGGCCACGCGTTCGGCCGCGTCGGCGGGGGGCGCGGGCATCAGGTGGAAGGGTTCCGCCACCAGCCGCGCCACCCGCCAGCGCGGGTTGAAGCTGCCGTAGGGGTCCTGGAACACCGCCTGCAGCCCGGCGCGCAGGGCGTCGGGCATCCGCGGGCCCACCGGGTGTTCGCCAAAAAGCCGGATCGCGCCGCCCTGCAACGGATCAAGCCCCAGGACCGCGCGCGCCAGCGTCGACTTGCCCGAGCCGCTTTCGCCCACCAGCCCCAGGCTCTCGCCCGCGTTCAGGCGCAGGCTGACCGCCTTCACCGCGTCGAAGAAACGGGGCGGGGCGAAGGGGCGGCGCGCCAGCGGATAGCGGCGCAAGGCCCGGTCGACCGTCAGCATGGGCCTGCTGCCGATCCGGGGGGTGCGGCGGGGCACATGATGGGCCGCGGCGAACAGCGCACGCGTGTAGGCGTCGGCGCGGGTGCGAAAGACCGTTTCAGTCGGCCCGGCCTCGACGATGCGGCCTGCCTGCATCACCGCGACATGGGTGGCAAGCCCCGCGACCACCGCAAGATCGTGGGTGATCAGCATCAGCCCCATCCCCTCTTCCGCCACCAGCCCCCGCAAGAGGTCGAGGATCTGCGCCTGCGTGGTGACATCGAGCGCGGTCGTGGGTTCGTCGGCGATCAGCAGCTTCGGGCGCAGCGCGATGGCCATGGCGATGCAGACCCGCTGCCGCTGGCCGCCCGACAGTTCGTGCGGGAAGCGCTCCAGCGGGAACCGCTCGCCCGCCAGCCCCACCCGGTCCAGCCGCTGCCGCGCGACCCGCAGCGCCTCGCCCCGGCTGGCGGCGCCATGGATCAGCAGGGTTTCGGCCACCTGGTCGCCGATGGTCTGCATCGGGTTCAGCGCGGTCATGGGCTCCTGGAAGATCAGCCCGATCTCGCGACCGCGCAGCGCGCACATCCGCCGTTCGGGCAGGCCGATCAGCCCGGTTCCCGCCAGCGTGGCCTGTCCGCCCACTTCGGCCCCGTGCGGCAAGAGGCCCATCACCGCAAGCGCCGTCATCGACTTGCCCGAGCCGCTTTCGCCCACCAGCCCGAAGACCTCGCCCGGTGCCAGATCGAAGCTGACGCGGTTCAGCACCGGACGGCCGTGGATCGCCACCGACAGGTCGCGGACCGATAAAAGCGTCATGCCTGCCGCCTCAGCCGCGGGTCCATCAGATCGCGCAGACCGTCGCCCAGAAGGTTCAGCCCCAGCACCGTCAGTACGATGGCCAGCCCCGGAAACAGCGCAAGCTGCGGCGCAAGACCCATCAGCGTATGGCTGTCGGCCAGCATCCGTCCCCAGCTTGGCGTGGGCGGCTGCGCGCCCAGGCCCACATAGCTCAGGCCCGCCTCGGCCAGGATGCCAAGGCTGAACTGGATCGTGCCCTGCACGATCAGAAGGTTCGCCACGTTCGGCAGGATGTGTTCCACCGAGATGCGCGCCCCGCGCTTGCCCGCCAGCCGCGCCGCGCGGATGTAATCAAGCGTCCACAGGCTGATCGCGCCGCCACGCGTGACGCGGGCGAAGACCGGGATGTTGAAGATCCCGATCGCCAGGATCGCGTTCACCGCCGAGGGCCCGAAGACCGAGGTGATCAGGATCGCGATGACCAGCGAGGGGAAGGCAAAGACCAGATCGCCGCCGCGCTGGATCACCTCGTCGATCCACGACCCGCGGGTGGCTGCCGCCCAGAGGCCCAGCGGCACGCCCGCCCCCATCCCGATGCCCACCGCCACGATCGCCACCGCGATCGAGGTGCGCGCCCCCACCATCAGTTGCGCCGCCACGTCGCGGCCGAACTGGTCGGTGCCCAGCCAATGCGCGGCCGAGGGTGGGCGCAGTTTCTGCGCGATGTCCATCGCCGCATAGGGAAAGGGTGTCCAGACGAAGGACAGCAGCGCCATCGCCACGAAGATGCCCGCCAGCACCGCCCCAAGCCACAGGCCCATGCGCCGTCTCGTGTCCCGCCTCACCGCCGCAACCTCGGGTCGACAAGGGCATAGGCCAGTTCCACCGCGAAATTCACCACGATGACCGCGGCGACCAGCAGCATGACCACAGATTGCACCACGATCAGGTCGCGCTGTGTGATGCCCTGGAAGATCAGCCGCCCCAGACCGGGCAGGTAGAACACGTTTTCGATGATGATCGCCCCGGCCAGCAGGAACGAGAATTGCAGCCCCAGGATCGTCAGCACCGGAATGAGCGCATTGCGCAGGCCGTGCCGCCGCACCGCCTGGCCCTGTGACAGACCCTTGGCCCGCGCGGTGCGGATGAAATCCTGCGACAAGGTCTCGATCAGGGCCGAACGCATGACACGGGTCAGGATGGCCGCCTGCGGCAGCGCCAGCGCGACCGCGGGCAGCGTCAGCCCGCGCAGCCCCGGCCAGAGCCCGCCGCCCCAGCCGGGAAAGCCGCCCGCGGGCAGCCAGCGAAGCCGCAGGGCAAAGACGATGACGAGCAGCATGGCGAACCAGAAGTTCGGCACCGCGACGCCAAGCTGGGTTGCCCCCATCACCGCCAGATCGGCGCCCCGCCCCCGGCGCGCGGCGGCCAGCATCCCGGCGGGGAAGGCCAGCAGGCTCGACAGCACCATCGCATAGACCGTCAGCGGCAACGAGACCTGAAGCCGTTGCAGCACCAGCCCCGCAACCGGCACCCGGTAGGTATAGCTTGTGCCCAGATCCCCGGTCAGCATGCCCCCCACCCAGTGCAGGTAGCGCAGCGGCAGCGGCCCGGTCAGGCCCAGGCTGTGACGCAGCGCCTCGACCGTGTCGGGGGTGGCGTTCAGGCCCATCATGAAGGTGGCAGGATCGCCGGGGATCACCTGCACCACGACGAAGATCACCACGCTCGCCACCACCAGGCTGAGCACGAGCGACCCCAGGCGCGAGAGCAGGTAACGCGGCATCGGTTCTCCTTCCGTCGCGCGAAGCCTAAGCGGGGCGCGGGGGAATGGTCCAGCCCCGCGATGCAACACGGGTTTGTGCAATCGGACAGGGCGCGCCCACTGGACCTTGCCCCCGGTCGGCGTATGTTCCCGCCAAACGGGACAGGACGCACGGAATGGATCAGGCAGGCTGGCAGGAACGGCCCATGGCAGCACGGGTCGCGGCAGACGGGCTGGCCATGCCGCGCCGGGGATTTGCCTGGGCCACGATCATCCTGGGGCTGACGCTGGCGGTGCTGGACGGCTCGATCGCCAATGTGGCGCTGCCCACCATTGCCGAAGAGTTCAAGGCCGATCCCGCGGTGTCGATCTGGATCGTCAACGGCTACCAGCTAGCCATCGTGATGGCGCTGCTGCCGCTGTCAACGCTGGGGGAACGCTACGGCTACCGCTGGGTCTATCTCTACGGAATCCTTCTGTTCACCGTCGCCTCGCTGGGCTGCGTGCTGGCGCCGTCGCTGCAGGCGCTGACGGTGGCGCGGGTGGTGCAGGGGCTGGGGGCCGCGGGCCTGATGAGCGTGAATGCCGCGGTGCTGCGCTATACGGTGCCGCAGGCGAAGTTCGGTGCGGCAATCGGGATGAACGCGCTGGTGGTGGCTGCGGCCTCGACCGCGGGGCCCGCGATTTCGGGGGTACTGCTGGCGCTGGCAAGCTGGCGCTGGCTTTTTGCCATCAACCTGCCGCTGGGCGTTCTGGTGCTGCTGCTGGGCTGGCGGAGCCTGCCGGAAAGCGACCGCACGCACGACCGCTTCGATGTGCCGAGCGCGGTGCTGAGCGCGCTGGCCTTCGGTCTGGTGGTGACCATCATCGACAGTTTCGGCCATGCCATCGCCTGGGGCATCGTGCTGCCGCAGGTGGTGGCCTGCGTTCTGGCCTTCGTCTGGCTCTTCGCCCGGGCCCGCGGGACGGCCCGGCCGATGCTGCCGCTGGACCTGCTGCGGCTGCCCATCTTCTCGCTGTCGATCAGCACGTCGGTCGCGTCCTTCGCGGCGCAGATGCTGGCCTTCGTCTCGCTGCCCTTCACCTTCCAGATGCTCTATCAGATGAGCCCGACGGGCGTGGGGATCCTGATGATGCCCTGGCCGTTGGCGGTGGCCGTCGTGGCCCCGCTGGCCGGGCGTCTGGCCGACCGGTATTCCTCGGCGGTGCTGGGCGGGACGGGGCTGATCCTGCTGGCGGTCGGGCTTGTGCTGCTGGGCCTCTTGCCTGCGCATCCCGCGAATTGGGACATCGCTTGGCGCATGGCGCTGTGCGGCGCGGGGTTCGGGCTGTTCCAGTCGCCCAACAACCGCACGATGATCGCCGCGGCCCCCCGCGAACGCAGCGGCGCCGCCAGCGGGATGCTGAGCGTCGCGCGGCTGATGGGGCAGTCCATCGGCACCGCGCTGGTGGCGCTTCTGCTGGCGCAGTTCGGCATCGCCGGGGCGGTGACGGCGCTGTTCACCGGTGCGGCCTTCGCAGCGGTGGCGGCCGTTTTCAGCCTGACGCGATTGGCGGTCTAGGTGTCCGGGTGCGCGCCAGCCGCATCTCTTTGCCGCCGCAATGCGGCGTGCTACATCTTGTGCCGGTGAACCAGAGGATTGCACGGTGATGAGCCTTATCGACTACGCCCAGAATTCCGCCCCCGAGCCTCGCGCCCCCAGCGCGCTCGACATGCTGGACAATGCCGAGAAGACGACCGAGTTTCTCAAGGCGCTGTCGCATCCCGCGCGGCTGGTCATCCTGTGCCGACTGGCCGAAGGGCCGCTGACGGTGGGGGAACTGGAAGCCTTTCTGGATCTGCCGCAATCCGCCGTGTCAAAGCAGCTCGCCCGCCTGCGCGAGGATGAGCTGGTCGACTGCCGCCGCGACGGGCGGACCATCACCTATTCCCTGAGAGACGAGAGGACACGGCGCATCATCCGCGCCCTCTACGACGAGTTCTGCGCCTGACGGTCAGGCGACGTGGCGGATGACGAAGGAATAGACCCCGCCTGCCTGGTTCGACGAGACAAGCTCGTTGCCCGTGGTGCGGCAGAAGGCCTCGAAATCCTTCACGGCGCCCGGGTCGGTTGCCAGCACTTCCAGCGTGGCGCCCGTGGGCATGTCCTTCAGCGCCTTCTTCGTGCGCAGGATCGGAAGCGGGCAGTTCAGCCCCTTGGCGTCCAGTGTCTGGTCGGCCATGTCGTTGTCTCCTCAGATGTACAGATTGATGTCGCTGCGGGTCGCCACGTCGACCCAGGAGGCCGCGCCGCCGAGCACCGGCCCGTCGATCATGTCCTCTTTCTTGTATTCGAAGAGATCCATGGTCATCTGGCAGGCGATCATCTTCACGTCCGCTTCCAGCGCCAGATCGCGCAGTTCCTCGATCGAGGCCACGCCCTTCTTCTTGATCATGTTCTTCATCATGTTGGTGGTCAGAGCGGTGGCGCCGGGCATGGCGGCAAGGATGTTCGGCATCCCCATGTGCATGCCCATCATCGGCATTTCCATCGCCGCGTTGCCCAGCGGGTTGATCTTCAGGTTCAGGTCCTTCTTCAGCAGGGCAAGCCCGTAGAAGGTAAAGAACATGGTGGTGTCGATGCCCATCGCGGCCGCCGTGGTGGCCAGGATGAACGGCGGGTAGGCCCAGTCGAGCGTCCCCTTGGTGACGATGATCGTCATTGACTTGGCGTTGTCTTCGCTCATGGCGGTCTCCCTGCCGGTCGCGCCGGCGCGTTTCGTTTCTGTGCTGCAACCGACCGCCCGCGGGGCGCCCGTCTGCGACGAGGGCCCCCGGCCTGGCGCCGGTATCAGGCGGCGCAGCCGGCGAAATTGTCGGCCGCCATCTTCGCTTCATAGGGGCCTGCCACCTCGGCGCCGCTGGTCAGCGCGGCGGCGGCCGCGGCATCTGCGGGCTTCACCTTCACCATCCAGCCCGCGCCATAGGGTTCCGAGTTTGCGAGCTTGGGGTTCGAGGTCAGGTCGTCGTTCACCGCCACGATCTCGGCATCGAACAGGATCTTGGCGGGGCCGACCCATTTGCCGCTTTCGACCGTGGCCACCGACTTGCCCGCGCCGATCGTCTTGCCCGCCTTCTTGGCCGTGAAGGCGACCAGTTGGCCGGCCATGCCGGTCGCGATCATCGTCATGCCGACGGTATAGGTGCCATCGCCCTCGGGCCGGTACCACAGGTTGTTGTCGACATCGTAGAGCAGGTCGTCGGGAAGGTTGCAGCCACGGACCACGGGCATTTGATGGCTTCCTCTTCAGGCTTGGGGGGTGGATGGGGTCTGTTCAGCGATGCGGATCGGGCGAGAGGAGCAGCAGAACTCTCCCAGCCCGTCGGATTCGAGCTTGCCGCCGACAAACAGCGCCAGATGCCGCACGACCATTGCGCCAAGGCGGATGTTGCGTGCGGTGTCCGGCCCTGTCGGGTCAAGGCGGATCAGATTGTGGTGCCACACCGCCTCGCGGCAGGTCTCGCGGCAGGCGTTGAAGCTGGGGTTGCCGCGCGCGGCCTGCCGATGCAGCGCCAGCAGGCGGAACCCTTCCACCGTCCCGGTGGTCGGGGTCTGCCCCTTGGCGGCAAGCCAGGCCAGCAGCACATCCTCGCCCATCGCCAGCAACTCGTCGGCCAGCGCGGGGGCGCGGGGGGCAAGGTCGGCCTCCGCGGCGGTCAGGATCTGGTCTGTCCGGTCCTCGATCTCATCGATCGACCGGCGGTGCCGTTCGGTCATGCGAGCCCCTTTTCTTTCAACAGCGGGCGGGCATCCGAAAAGTTTTCCTGCACCGCCACGCGGTTCGGCGACAGGCCGAGCGCCATGCCCAGAAGCTGCGTGAAGTAGAGAATCTTCACGTTCGTCTTTCTACCAAGAACCTTCTCGGCACGGATTTGATGCATCTCAAGTCCGGTGTGGCAGGTCGGGCATTCGGTGGCGATCACATCGGCCCCGCAGGCCTCGGCCGTGGTCAGGATGTTCAGCACGAGCTTGGTGGACGTGTCGCTGTCCGACAGCGAATGCGCCCCGCCGCAGCAGGCGGTTTTCAGCGGGAAGTCCACGTTCTGCGCCCCCGCCGCGGCCAGGATGTCATCCATGAAATGCGGTTTCGCGGTCGACTCGCTGCCCGGCCCCTTGTCCTTTTCGGGGAAGATGTGGCGCGGGCGCGTGTACATGCAGCCGTAGTAGTTGGCGACCTTGATCCCGTTCAGCGAGTTCTTCACCCGGCGGCGGATTTCGTCTTCGCCCACCGCCTTCTTGATCCAGTCGAGCGCGTGGATGGTTTCCACCTTGCCCGGCTCGTAGGTCTTGTGGCCCGCCTTCTTCGACAGCCGGTCGTTCACCTCGACCGACGCGTCGTCGTGGCTCAGGTCGTATTCGGCTTTCTTGAGGTTGTGATAGCAACCGTTGCAGGGTGCCATCACGGTGTCGAAGCCCATCTCCTCGGTGATCGAGAGATTGCGGGCCGACAGATAGGTCTGGATCTTCGGGTCGATGTTCTTCACTTCCATCGCGCCGCAGCAGTTCCAGTTCTCGATCTCGACCAGATCGAGGCCCAGTTCCTTGCCGACCGCCTTGGTCGAGGCGTTGTAGGCGTGGCCCGACCCTTCCAGGGCGCAGCCCGGATAGTAGGCGACCTTCTTGTAATCCCCGTCTGCCATCACTCTGCCCCCTTCGCGTCGAGCCCCAGCGCCTTGCGGTTGGTGGCTTCCACCTCGTGCACGTATTCGTTGATCGCGGCGCGGGCCCGGCCCCAGCCCCGCGTCTTCGGGCGGAACACCGTGCTCAGCCCCAGCCGGATCAGGTAAAAGACCGGGAAGCGCCGGATCAGCCCCAGAACCATGGTCTCTAGCCAGGGCTGGCGCAGCGGCTGGCCGGTGTCCTGCAGGAAGTTGCGCAGCACCAGCCCGTCTTCGATCTTGCCGCGCTGGAACACCTGCGCCGAAAACCCTTCGTCGAAGATCGTCGAGGGCGACTTCGGCGTATGCCCCTTCAGTTCCAGCCAATGCGCGGTGGCCTTCATCACGCCTTCGGGGGCAACGTCGCGCGGGCAGGCGTAGGTGCATTTGTTGCAGGACACGCATTGCCAGATGATGTCCTTGTCGCGCAGCAGCTCGTCCTCCATCCCCAGCCGGATCAGGTAGATCCAGTAGCGGGGATTGAATTCGGGATTGATCGCGTTGACCGTGCAGGCGTTCGTGCAACTGCCGCATTGCCAGCAGCGGTGGATGTTCTCGCCCCCCGGCAGGGCCGCGATCTCTTCCTGAAGGTTCTCGTTGTAATCGGTGATCGACCGGCCCTCGATGAAGGTGGACCAGTGGCCCGACACATCCATCCCGTCGATCACAAGGTGATCGTGCGTCACCAGATTTTCCGGACGGATCAGGGATTTTTCGTGGATGGGCATGGCGATGCCTCCTGCTGCGTGATCGCCGGGAGCGTTCCCAGCACATGCGCCGATCCATCGATCAGCTTCAGCCGCGTGCGGCCGGTTTCGGTATCCACCGCATCCAGCCCCAGCATCCGCCGGGTATGGGCCATCGGATCGCCCGCGCTGGAGAATTCCGAGCGCAGGTATTGCCCGCCCCGGTCGTTGATGTAGCCCGCGTAGATGTGCGCCAGCAGCAGGTCGGAGTAGAACGGCAGGTCGCGGAACACGCCTTCGCCCTTCAGGAACCCGTCCAGCTCGTCGCGCAGCGTTGCGAAGGCGGTGAAATCATCGGCCACGGTGATCTTCACCGCGTCCACGTCATCGGCGAACCAGATCTCGCGCAGCACGCCCGTGCCGACGCGGGCATCCCAGATCCAGCGGGTCATCAGCGGGTAGCGGGCGGGGGCGGTGAAATGCAGCGCCTCGGCGGCAAGGTCGCGGACCCAGCGATGCGCCTTGTCGCGCGGGAAGGACGCGCAGAAGGCGGCCATCCGGGCATCGGCCGTGGCCGGATCGTCGGCCCCGTCCAGCAGACCGGACAGCCGCCCCTGCATTTCCCAGAATGCGTTATCGGCCAGCCAGCCCCCGATGCGGCGGCGCACCGGCGTGATGAAGGCCGCCAGGTCAAGAAACTCGGGCTCGGTCAGCTGTTCCAGCCTGCCCTTGCTCAGCAATTCGTCGAACAACGAGGCCTTCAGTGCCAGCGCGGTGACATAGCGTTCCACCCCGCCGGTGGGTTCGGCCGCTTCGACCAGATGCGCGAAGGCGCGCCGCAGCCGCGGCCCCGACAGATCCAGCACCGGCCGTTGCGGGGCCGGGGCAGGCGCGGGGACAGGCTTTGGCGCGCGGCCGAACAGCATCACTCGGCCGCCGCCCGCACGGCCATGCCGGCAAAGTTCATCGCGGCCATGGCGGCGGCGTGACCCTGCGCGATGGAATCGTCGATCGTCTCGGGGCCAGAGGCGGCGCCGCAGGTGAACACGCCGGGCCGCGAGGTTTCGGCCAGATGCGCGTAGGTCGTCTGCTTGCCGATATAGCCCCAGCGGTTCAGATCGACCCCGAAGACGGCGCTGATCGTCATGTTGTCGACGTTCGGGTCCATGCCGACCGCATGCACCACCATGTCGAACGGGATCGAGATCGGGCGCTTGACCAGAGTGTCTTCGCCCTTCACCAGCAGGCGGTTGCCGTTCGAGGTGACCTCGGCGATCCGCGCCTTGACGTACTTGACCTTGAAGTTTTCCTGGCTGCCCCAGTAGTACTCGCCCTCGTAAAGGCCGAAGGTGCGGATATCCATGTAGTAGATGTAGACGTTGGTCTTCGGCGACATCTCGCGGATTTCCATCGCCAGATTGGCGGATACCGTGCAGCAGATCTTGGAGCACCACTCGCGGCCGATCTGGCGGTCGCGCGAGCCCGCGCAGAGCAGGATCGCCACACGGTCGGGCACCCGGCCATCGGACGGGCAGCGCACGCCCTTGCCCGACGAGATCATCTGTTCGACCATCGTCGTCGTCACCACGTCGGGATAGGTGCCAAAGCCCCATCCCGGCTTGTTGATCGGGTCGAAGTGGGTAAAGCCCGTGGCAAGGATCGCGGTTTCCGCCTCGACCGTGCTGCCGTCCTTCAGCGTCGCGACAAAGTTGCCCGGCGTACCCGTGAAGGCCTGCACGGTGCTGTTCACCTTCACCTCGACCGACGGGTTCGACACCACACGGTTCACCATGCCGCCGATGGCATCCTTTGCCCATTCGTGGCTTGGCACCAGCTTCGCATAGCCCGACAGGATCGGCGCGCCGCCAAGGATCGCCTCCTTTTCGACCAGCACGGCCTTGCGACCGGCCGAGGCGAGGGCATGGGCTGCGGACAGGCCGGCCGGCCCCCCGCCGATGATGAGGACAGGCTTCGTCACTTCTCCGCTCCTGCAAGGGCTTTGGGTTTCACATAGCCGGGGCCCGAGGTGATGGCGCGCTTGGGATCGTAGAGCGTCTCGATCCGCCCGGCCTTCACCTCGTCGAGGTAGGCTTCGAACTCGGCTTTCTTCTGCTCCCAGTCGATGCCCATCTTCTCGAGAAGCTTCTCGAATGGAGAGGCATGCCAGTGCAGTTGCGCCAGCTTGTAGGGATGCGCGCCGCAGACCAGGGCTGCGAACTGGCAATCGGCCATCACGGGAAGCTCGTAGACCTTGTCCACCGCGCGCCCGATCCACTGGTTCTTGTCCAGCGTGGTGATGCAGCCGGTATCGTGGCCCACCATCACGTCCGACCGTGCTTCTTCCACCGCCACCTTGATCTTGCGGTCGATCGCGAAGGAGCGGGTGAATTCCCGCTCGCCGATGATGTGGCGGAAGCCGAAGCCGCAGCAGTCATACCAGGTGGAATAGTCGATCACCTGCGTGCCCAGCGTCTGCAGAAGGCCGGTGGTGACAGCGACGCGGTTGCCGTCCATCACCGTGTCGTCATAGATCACGTCGTCCGGCACCATCTTGTAGACGTGGCAGGCCGGATGGACCGTGGTGCGGATGTGGGAGACGTCGATCTCCTGATAATTCCGGATCCGGTGGCGCATCACATGCAGCCATTCGGAATAATGCACGATCTCTTCCGGGATCAGCAGCTTGCCGTCGATCAGCCGCCCCAGCTTGCCGAGGATCTTCTTCACCTCGTCGCGCAGCTCGGCCGAATGCATCAGGAAATGCCGCATTTCCTTGTAGTTGCCGAAGGACGTGCCGCAGTGGATCAGCGGGTAATAGGTGCCTTCCGGCAGGCCCTGCGCCTTGGCGCTGACATAGGCCTGATGGAAGTTGCGCAGGAACACGGCGGCAAGGCTGACCACGTTGCCGATGCCCGAGCCGTGGTAGTTCCATGCGGTGCAGGATGTCTGGTCCGTCTCGTCCAGATACGTCAGCTCCATCTTGTTCATGAGCCACAGGATCGAGGACGGATAGCCCGGAATGTTGCCGCACTGGCCGCAGGACTTGTGGTGCCAGAGGTTCGTCGTGGGGATCTTCTTGTCCCAGCCGTAAAGCGTCTTGGCCATGATCGGCTCGTTATGATCGCCGACCCGGTGGACGAGGATCTCGCCATCCTTTTCCAGTTGCCACATCGCGTCGCGGATATCCTCGCGCCGCTCCTTGCCCATCAGGAGTGCCCGCTTGTCGATCTTGGCTTCTACCCAGTCGGTCGCCCGCCGGGCGTCCGCCGCGCTTAGGTTCGAGGGCTGCCAGTCAGCCCCGAAGCCGGAAAAAGCCCCGGCCTTGCCTTCGTTCGTTCCGTTCGCCATCGCGTTTCCTCCTGATGCGGTGCCGACGACAGGCTGTGCCCTATTCGTCGTCGTCCTCGTCGTCGTCCTGCTCTTCGAGGAACTCGTCCCACTCCTCGCGCTTCTCATCCATCACGTCGGACACCACGTCGAAGAGGTTCTCATCGACCGTTTCCAACTGGTCGAGCACGCCTGTCGCCTCCCAGATCGTGTAAAGCTCGACCGAGGTCTTGAGGTTCACGATCCAGGCCGTGTCCAGCGTGTGCATGGTGGGCATGGGGATTGCCTTGCGCAGGATCATCAGCGGCGCATCCACCTTGGCGACGTTCGGGCCCCAGTCGGGGAAGGCCTCCTTGGTGATCATGTTCGGCGCAAGCTGGTTGCCGGTGGACACCAGCTTCAGCAGGACGCGGCTGAACGGGCGCAGAACGTCCTTGGCGGATTCCAGCCCGTGCTTGATCGCGACTTCGCGCATGATCATCACAAGGCCACCGGGCGAGTTCTCGAACGGGCAGCGCGCGGCGCAGGTGTAGCACTGGGCGCAGGCCCAGATCTTTTCCTGCATGGCGTCGTAGATGCCTTCCAGGTTCTCGGTCCACAGCAACTGCACGATCTCGCGCGGGCTGTAATCGTAGTAGTGGGCCGAGGGGCAGGTGGCGGTGCAGATCCCGCAGTTCAGGCAGCCGTGGATCTCGCTCGTGTAGACCGCATGGCTGCGGATGTCCTCGAAGATTTCCTCAAGCTTCTCGTAGGCCACCACCGGCTTTTCCGACACCGGGTCGGAAATCGGCGGGTTCGGCATCTGGATGTGAGCGTTCATCTTCGCCTCCCCTGCGAAAACAACGGGCCACCGGTCAGTAGGTCAGCACCTTCGCGTCGTCGTTTTCCATGATCTCCTCGATCACCTTGGCGCCGCCCACGATGCCCTCGCATTCGGGGATCAGGTCGTCGGCGGTCATGTCGAAGAGGTCGAGGTTGGGCGAGCAGCAGTAGAACTTGGCCCCCGCCTCATGCGCGTCCTTGATGAAGTCATAGACCGTCTTGGGGCTGCCGGGCTTGACCACCAGCTTTTCGGCGACGCCCTTCTTCATCAACTGTCCCGCGGTGGCGGTGCAGATCACGTCCACCTCGTAGTCCATCGCGGCCGCGACCGTGGCCTGAAAGAACGGGGCGCCCAGTTCCTCGCCGTTACGGGGGTCGGTGTTGACCATCACGATGATGAGTTTGCTCGCCACGTCGTTCTCCTCCGGCGCGACGACCTGTGCGGCTGTCGCATGACTGTTTTCGAATATTTGCATAGACTAGAACATATGTCGAGAATGGAATATGCAATCCCGACGCTGTTCGCTCACATCCAGCCGGTGCGCCGCGACAGCCCGACCATCAGCCCTGTCAGGGCTTCTGCGATCTCGACCTGGGCCTGACCGAGCAGGTGCAGCGACGCCGCGCAATCGTCCGGCGTTTCGGCAAATTCCATCACAAGGTCTTCCATCATGCCCCGTTTTGCCCCGGGATGACCCACGAAACCCAGGCTTTGCGCGCCGATCCCGAAGATCGCCGGGGTGCCGTTTGCTGCGGTTGCAAAGACCCCGGCCCCGGGCGGAAGCACCGGCGCATCGCGCAGGTAGGCCGCCATCGGCAGGCTTTCGGGCAAGAGACCGCTGGCCACTCCGGCCGCGGTGTCGCTGGCGCGTGTCACTTCGAATCGCAACGGCGCCGCATCCGCGCCCCCCCCCGCCGCGGTGGCGAGAATCACCGCGCCAAGCTCCAGCCCCACTACGGGCAGGCCTGCCGCCAGAAAGGCACGGGTCAGCCGCAACTCGTGCCCGAGAGAGGGCAGGATATGCCCGCTGACCAACCCATAGGGCCCGCCCCCCAGCAGCATCAGCCCGGCATAGCCATCGGGGCTGTCGGGCAGGGTGCCGCCATGGGTGAAGGGGCGCTTGTAGGCATAGCGGATGCCGCGCCCGTCAAGGTGATCCTCGATCAGGCCCAGATACTCGGCCTCGGTGTGCTGGATCACGCAGATGGTCTTCATCGGTCCTCCGTCAGTCGGCCACGGCGGCCAGGATGGCGGCGGCAAGCTCTACGGGCGGAACCCCCGGCATCTCGATCGTGCCCTGGGCCATCGCCGCGGATACGGCTGCGGCCAGCGCGCCGGGTTCCAGTGCCACGCCGCGCAGGGCGGCGGAGATGCGGTCGATCCCGTCGGGCGGCAGGCAGGTGAAGTCGCCACCCAGCACCAGATCGCGCACCCGCCCGTCCTGCGCCAGCAGCGTCACCCGAACCAACCCGCCCGGGGCCTTGCGGGCGGCTTCGGTCAGGGTCGTGTCGGCGGACACCTTGACCCCCAGCGCCACCAGCTTGCGGGCCTGCACCTCGGTCCAGTCCGGGTCGGCCAGCCGGGTTTCGGCATGGGCGATCGCGGCCTCTTCGGCGGCGGTCGGGCGGTCGTGTTCCGGCGTCACGCCCAGAACCTCGGCGCAATGGTGCAGGAAGCGCGCCAGCAGCGCGGCCCGTGCGGGCGGCGCGGGCAGTTCCTTGGCCAGCGTGGTCATGTAATCGTCCAGCGTCTGGCGCAGTTTGTCGCGGAACTTCTCGCTGGGCACCTTCAGGCATTTCGCCATGGTCGCGGTGTCGAAGTCGAACATGAAGCTGCCGACCATCACCGTCGCCTCGCCGATGCTGGCGGCGCCCGTGCCGCCGATCTTGCGCCCGTTCACCTGGATGTCGTTCACCGGCCGATAGACGGCGTTCACCCCGAAATCGCGATAGGTGCGCACCACCGGCTCGATGAAGCGGGGGTAGAGGTTCACCGCGAATTCGGGCGCCTTGCGGCGCGGATAGATGAAATGGGTGAAAAGCTGCCCGCCATCGAGGTAGACCGCCCCGCCACCGACCTGGCGGCGGATGATTGGCAGCCCGTGTTCGGCGCAATAGGCGCGGTCGACCTCTTGCGCGATGTCCTGGTGCAGCCCGACGCAGACATAGGGCTTGGCGGGCGACACGAGCAAGAGAACCGGATCGCTGTCGGGGCCGATGCAGGCGGCAAGGCCGTGATAGACGGCCTGACTGCGCAGCGCCGGAACCGTGCCGAAATCGATCACCCTCAGCCGCATCGCATCCTCCTGCCGCAAGGATGGCTGCGGCAGGCGGCGAAAGTCAAACAAACATTCCGAAAACAGTATTTATTTCGGTCAGGCGGCGAAGGTGACCGCCTTGTTCAGCGGCAGGGTCCGGATGCGCTGGCCGGTCAGCGCAAAGATCGCGTTGGCCAGCGCAGGCGCCGCGGGTGGCGTGCCGGGTTCGCCGACCCCGGTCGGATGCCCGCCCGAGGCAAGGATGCGGGTGTCGAACACCGGCATCTGCGACATTCGCAGCGCGTCGTAATCGTAGAAGTTCTGCTGCTGCACCGCGCCATCGGCAAAGGTGATCTCGCCCATCATCGCCGCCGACAGGCCGTAGATGGCGCCAGACACCATCTGCGCCTCGATGTTGCGCGGATCGAGCGCCAGCCCCACGTCCTGCGCGATCCACATCCGTTCCAGCCGGATGCCCTGCGGGCCCTGGCTGATCTCGATCACCTCGGCGGTGGGGGTGCCGAAGGACCAGCAGAAGGCCATGCCACGGGCGCGCCCGGCGGGCGGCGGGCTGGACCAGCCCGACATCTCGGCCACCGCCTGTACCACGGCCGCCGCGCGCGGGCTTTCGCCCCGCATCAGCGTCAACCGCATCGCGACGGGGTCGAGGCCCGCGGCATGCGCAAGTTCATCAAGGAAGCATTCCAGAAAGAAGGCGTTGTGCGAATTGCCGACCGACCGCCACGACCCTACCGGCACCGCGACATCCGACACATGGCCCGTCACCCGCTGGTTCGGGATGCCATAGGGCTGGTCGAACAGCCCTTCGACCAGGATCTTGTCGGGCCCGGGCGGCGCGAAACCCAGGATGCGCCGGGCCTGATTGGCCAGGACCGAAGGCGCGGCCACCGCGGCCGTCAGCGCCACCGGCCCGTCGGCGGTCGCCAGCCCTTGCATCCGGGCGATGGCGGCGGGGCGGTAGAAGTCATGCGTCATGTCTTCTTCCCGCCGCCAGGTCAGCAGCACGGGCGTGCCCGCCAGTGCCTTGGCCAGCTTCGCGGCCTGTACGGCATAGTCGAATTCGGCCCGCCGCCCGAATCCGCCCCCCAGGAAGGTGGTGTGCACCGTCACCTTGTCGGCAGGAAGGCCCACGGCTGCGGCGCATTTGTCACGGATCACCGTGGGCGCCTGGTTCGGCGCCCAGACCGTCAGGACGCCATCCGCCAGATGCGCGGCAGCATTCATCGGCTCCATCGTCGCATGGGCCAGGTAGGGCACGCGGTATTCGGCGCTGAGCGGCGTGGCGCCCGCCAGCGCCCGCTCCACGTCGCCATCGTCGCGCAGGGTCGAATTGGGGGCCCGGTCAAAGGCTGACGCGATCGCGGCCATGATCGCGTCGGTCGTCGCGGGGTAGGGGGCGGGGCCCCAGGTCACCTGCACGGTTTCCAGCGCCTTGAAGGCAGCCCAGGTGTTGGTGGCAACGACCGCCACCGCATCACCCAGATCCACCACCGCCTTCACCCCGGGCATCGTGCGCGCGGCGGCGGCGTCGAAGCCCCGCATCGCCCCGCCAGGCGCCGGATTGGCCCGGACCGAGGCGAAAAGCATCCCCGGCAGCCGGACATCGATGCCGAAGGTGGCGGTGCCGGTGACCTTGGCCACCATGTCAAGCCGGGGCAGCGGCTTGCCCA
Organism: Paracoccaceae bacterium; assembly: GCA_027351005.1. Classification (GTDB taxonomy): domain Bacteria; phylum Pseudomonadota; class Alphaproteobacteria; order Rhodobacterales; family Rhodobacteraceae; genus Solirhodobacter. The sequence goes on from DAIEJF010000226.1 coordinate 33,385, forward strand.
GCAGCCGCCAGGCCTTCGGATCCTTCAGTACCGGATCGGCCGGGGGCGCGATCTGCACGGCCTCGGCCGCCAGCGCGCCATAGGGGATGCGGGTGCCGTCGGGCGCGACCACGGCGCCCTTTTCGGTCGCCAGCGCCATGGGGTTCTGCTTCAGCCGCCGGGCGGCCGCCTGCACCAGCACCGCCCGCGCCGCCGCCCCCGCCTGCCGCATCCGCATCCAGGCATCGACCGTCGATGTCGATCCGCCGGTCGCCTCGGTTCCCATGAGGTGGCCCATCACGTCCATCGCCCCCTCGGCCAGCCGCTTCATCCGGCTGTCGCGATAGTCGATGAAGGGCAGCCCAGCCGCCGCCACGGCAAGGTTGGCATAGGTGGCCGAGGCGGGCCCGTGTTCGGCACGCACCTGCGACCAGTCCAGATCCATTTCTTCCGCCACCAGCGCGGCAAGCGTGGTCTGGATGCCCTGGCCCATCTCGGCCCGCGGGGTGATCACGGTCACCCCGTCGGCGCGCAGGATGACCCAGGGGTTGAAGACCGTCTCGCCCGCGCCGGGCACCAGCGGGTTGGCGGGGTCCTGCACATATCGGTAAAAGCCGAACGCCACCCCGCCTGCGACGGCGGCAGAGGCAACCAGCAAGCCGCGGCGGGTGATCGTGCCAAGGCGGCTCATGTCACGCTCCCTGCAGGCGGCGGGCGGCGTCGTGGATCGCGGCGCGGATCCGGGGATAGGTGCCGCAGCGGCAAAGGTTCCCGCTCATCGCCGCATCGATGTCCGCGTCGGTGGGGCGCGAGGTCGCCTGCAGCAGGCTGACCGCCGACATGATCTGCCCCGACTGGCAATAGCCGCACTGCGCCACCTGATTGTCGATCCAGGCCTGCTGGATGACCGACAGGGTGGCGGGGCTGCCGATGCCCTCGATCGTTGTCACCTCTGCCCCGTCCAGATCGCCGATCGGTAGGGAACAGGAACGCATCGTCTGCCCGTTCACATGAACGGTACAGGCGCCGCACTGGCCAACGCCGCAGCCGTATTTCGTGCCGGTCAGCCCGATCACGTCGCGCAGCACCCAAAGCAGCGGGGTGTCGGGGTCTGCGGTGATCTGGTGCGGGGTGCCGTTCACGATCAGCTGCATTGTGGCTCCTCGCTCCTTTCCGATTGCGGCAGATATGGTTGCATTGCCGCGGGGTGCAACCGTCTTGCACGGGATTGCGCGGCTGACGTTGCGGCGCTACCCCGTTAGCCGCAGGCGCCTGCGACAGGCGCAACGGGAGAGACCGATGACCACCAGCCCCTACGATCCGGCGCGCGAGGGTGCGCAGATGGCGTTCGATGGCCGCATGTCCTACGGCGATTACCTGAAGCTGGACGCGATCCTGACCGCGCAGGCCCCGCTGTCGGATGCGCATGACGAGTTGCTGTTCATCGTGCAGCACCAGACATCAGAGCTGTGGATGCGGCTGGCGATCCATGAGCTGAACTCGGCCCGCACCGCGATGGCGGGGGGCGATTTCGCGCATGCGTTCAAGACGCTGGCGCGGGTGGCGCGGATCTTCGAGCAACTGAACGGCGCCTGGGACGTGCTCAGGACGATGACACCCGCGGATTACACCCGCTTCCGGGACGCGCTGGGGCAATCCTCGGGGTTCCAGTCCTGGCAATACCGGCTGATCGAATTCATGGTGGGCAACCGCAACCATGCGATGATCCGCCCCCATGCGCACCGCCCCGACATTCTGGCGCTGCTCGAGGCCGAACTGAAGCGTCCCTCGCTCTACGACGTGGCGCTGCGGGCGCTGCATGACGCGGGGCTGACCCTGCCCGCCGAAGTGCTGAACCGCGACACCGCGCAGGCCTGGCAGCCGAACGATGCGGTGAAGGCTGCCTGGGCGGCCGTCTACCGCGCGCCGGAAACCTACTGGTCGCTCTACGATCTGGCCGAGAAGCTGGTGGATTTCGAAGATTATTTCCGCCGCTGGCGGTTCAACCACGTCACCACGGTGGAACGTGTCATCGGCTTCAAGCGCGGCACCGGCGGCACCGGCGGCGTCAGCTATCTGCGCCGGATGCTGGAGGTCGAGCTGTTCCCCGAACTCTGGCATGTGCGGACCGATCTCTGATGCCGTTCGTCTACCGCCAGAAGGTGCTGTTCCAGCACTGCGACCCGGCCGGGATCGTGTTCTACCCGCGCTACATGGAGATGATGAACGCCACGGTGGAGGAATGGTTCGCCACCCGACTGAAGCACTCGTTCTCGATGATGCACGGGGCGATGCAGGCCGGGGTGCCCACCGCGGAACTGCGCGTGGTGTTCAGCGCGCCAAGCCGGCTGGGCGAGATGCTGTCGGTGTCGCTTTATCTTCGCAGGCTTGGGCGCAGCAGCGCCGCACTGGAATTCGTGGCGGACTGCGAGGGGCAGGTGCGGCTGACCATGACATCGACCCTCGTCTTCATCAGCTTTGCCGACGGGCGGCCACAGCCCTGGCCCGAACGGCTGCGGCGCCGGATGGAGGCAGAGCTTGAACCGGCCCCGGCGCCCGATGCCTGAGCCCGACGCTCAGCCCTGACGCATGTTTGACCGCCGCGAGACCCAGGCCCAGCTTGTCGCGCACATGTCATCCAGATCGCGTTCGGCCTTGAAGCCCAAGAGCCGCTCGGCCTTGCGCGGGTCGCCGAAATAGCAGGCCAGATCGCCCGCCCGGCGCGGCGCAACGGTATGGGGCAGCGCCCGCCCGCAGGCGCGGGCATAGGCGGCCAGCATCTCCATCACCGAATAGCCCTGCCCGGTGCCCAGGTTCACGATGTGGCTGCCATCGCCCCGCATCAGCGCATCAAGCGAGAGCACGTGCCCGCGCGCCAGATCGACGACATGGATGTAATCGCGCACGCCCGTGCCATCCGGGGTGGGGTAGTCGTTGCCGAACACGTTCAGCGACGGCAGTTCGCCCGTGGCCACCTTGGCGATATAGGGCATCAGGTTGTTCGGGATGTCGGACGGATCCTCGCCGATCAGCGCGGACGGGTGCGCGCCGGCCGGGTTGAAGTAGCGCAGGATCCCGAAGCGCCAGCGGTCGTCCGCCGCCGCGACCTGCTGGATGATCTGTTCGCCCATCAGCTTTGTATAGGCATAGGTGCTGGCATAGCCCAGCGGCGCGTCTTCGGGGATCGGCCAGTCCAGCGTGGGCGCATAAACCGTGGCCGAGGACGAGAAGACCAGCCGGAACACCCCCGCCGCGCGCATCGCCTTCAGCAGGTTCACCAGCCCGGTGCAGTTCGTCTCGATGTAGTCCAGCGGCTTCTGCTGGCTTTCGCCGACCGCCTTCTTGGCCGCGAAATGCACCACGGCGTCGAACCGGTCCGACGCGAAGACGCGCGCCAGCCCCGCGGCATCCAGCACATCGCAGCGGTGCACCGTCACGGGCTTGCCGGTGATCACCTCCAGCCGGTCGGGCACGTCGGGGCGTGCATTGGCGAAGTTGTCGAGGATCGCGACCTCGTAGCCAGCGTCCGACAGGGCCGCATAGGTATGCGACCCGATGTAGCCCGCGCCGCCGGTCAGAAGGATCTTGCCAGGCATCTCACTCTCTCGTTCTGCCGTCGTCCACCTCGCGCAGCACGCGGCGGCAGGCCACTCTTACTCGGCCAGCACCAGCAGATCGCGTTCGGACACGCTGATCTCCGCGGCGCTGCCCACCGCGGGCGGCGGCAGGTCAGGCCGGTTGAACGTATCAAGCGAGATCATGTTGCCCGCCACGTCCACCTTCACCCGGATCACCGAGCCAAGGAAGTGCACCTCTGCGATGCGGCCCGACAGGATCAGGTTCCGCCCTTCGTGCCGGCCCAGCGAGACGACCTCGGGGCGCAGCGCAAGGCTGAGGCTGGTGCCGCCCCCGGGCAGCGCGCGGTTCAGCGCGACCGGGGTGCCGCCCACCGAAACCTGCCCGGTGGCGGCGTTCAGAACGGTCGCATCCAGGAGGTTCAGCGTGCCCACGAACTGCGCGACAAACCGGGTGGTGGGGCGATTGTAGATCTCGAACGGGGTGCCCACCTGATCTGCCACGCCCTGATGCATGACCACGATGCGGTCGGAAATCGACAGCGCCTCTTCCTGGTCATGGGTCACGAAGATGGTGGTGATCCCCAGCTCACGCTGGATGCTGCGGATCTCGTCACGCAGCGACACCCGGATCTTGGCGTCCAGCGCCGACAGCGGCTCGTCCAGCAGAAGGACGCGCGGCCGCGGCGCCAGCGCGCGGGCCAGCGCCACGCGCTGCTGCTGGCCGCCCGATAGCTGGAACGGATAGCGGTCGCCCAGCTCCGGCAGGCCGATCAGCGTCAGCATCTCGGTCACGCGCCGGTCGATGTCGTTGCGCGACTGGCCCTTGATGCGCAGACCGAAGCCCACGTTCTGCGCCACGGTCAGGTTGGGGAACAGCGCATAGGCCTGGAACACCATGCCGATGTTGCGCTGGTTCGGGCGCAGCCCCGTCACCTCTTGCCCGTCGATGCGGATCGCGCCCGAGGTCGGCGTTTCGAACCCCGCCACCATCCGCAGCACGGTCGTCTTGCCACAGCCCGACGGCCCGAGGAACGAGACGAACTCGCCCTTTTCGACGGAAAGCTGGAAATCCTTCACGACGCGCGTTGCCCCGAAGGATTTTTCCAGATGTTCAAGCTCGAGAAAGGCCATTTTATCGCTTTACCTGAGAGAATTTCGAGAACCGGCTGACCAACTGGATCAGCCCCATGCAGGCCCAGGTGATCGCAAAGGCGATCACGGCCAGCGCCGAGGGTTCGTAGGCGCGGTTGCCGCCCATCCAGAACATGTAGGGGCCGAAGGTGTTGAGGTTCAGCAGCGCCGCAAACACGTATTCGCCGATCACGATGGCGAAGGTCAGGAAGGCGCCCGACAGGACCGAGACCAGCACATTGGGCAGGATCACCCGCGCGAGGATCGTCACCCAGCCCGCGCCCAGGCTTTGCGCCGCCTCTGTCAGCGTCCCCACATCGATCGCCCGCAGCCCGGTATCGACGGCGCGATACATGTAGGGCAGCGACAGGATCGTGTAGCCGAAGAGCACCAGCAGGTTGGTTCCCAGCCAGCTTCCGGTCAGGGGCAGCACCGAAGAGGTGTTGTAAAGGCGGATGTAGCCGAACACGATCACGATGGGCGGGATCACCAGCGGCAGCAGCGTGATGAATTCGATCACCGGCCTGAGCTTCGGCAGCTTCAGCCGCACCCAGTAGGCCGTGGGCACCGAAATCAGCGTGCCAAAGACGATGGTGATCAGCGCCAGCACCATCGAATAGAGGAAGGTCGTCTGGAACTGCGGGTCAGTCAGCACCACGCGGTAGGCTTCGAAGCTGAGCTCCCCCCGCTTCATGCGCAGCGAGAACATGAACATGCCCAGCAGCGGCAGGAAGAAGTACAGGAAGCTGCCGAAGACGGCGAGCCAGGACCAGAAACGGCGGCCCATCATTTCAGCCACCTTTCCGCCCGCATCCGCAGGACGATGTAGATGAGGTTGGCGGCCCCGGTCAGCACTATCATCCCGAAGGCCAGCGCATAGCCCAGGTGCGGGTCGTTCAGCACGTCGCCCCGGATCTGCGCGAACAGCTTGATCGGCACCAGCGTCAGGTTCGAGCCCGTCAGCGCCATCGCGGTTGCCACCGCGCCGAAGCTGTTGGCAAAGAGAAGCGCCGCCGTCCCCAGCAGCGAGGGCCACAGCACCGGCAGCGCCACCATGCGCCAGTATTGCGGGCCAGTCGCCCCCAGGATCGAGGCCGCCTCGCGCCATTCCTTCTTCAGCCCGTCAAGCGCGGGCGTGATGATCAGCACCATCAGCGGGATCTGGAAATACAGGTAGGTCAGCGCGAGCCCCGCGAAGGTCAGCAGGTTGAACCCGATGGCGTAGATGTTCACCCCCAGCCAGTCGCGCGCCAGCAGCGTGACAAGGCCCACGCGCCCCAGGGTCGAGATGAAGGCGAAGGCCAGCGGCACGCCCGCAAAGTTCGAGGCCACGCCCGAAAAGGTCAGTACAGTGCCCCGCAGCCAACCGGGCAACCCACCCAGGACCACCGCCGCCGCCAGCAGAAAGCCCACCAGGCAACCAAGCAGCGCCGTGATCAGCGACAGTTTGATCGAGACCCAGAAGGCCGCAAGGATCGAGGGCGAGAACAGCGCGATGATGTTGTCGAACGTCGCGTGGCCGTCCGGGCTTCGGAAGGCCCCGATCACGATGTTCAGCGTCGGCAGGATCAGGAAGAGCACGGCAAAGACAAGGAAGGGAAGTACCCCTGCCCATGTCAGAAACGCGCTGGCCCGGCGTCTTGCGCCGGAAGGGGTCGTGGATACGGCGGGCATGCGGCCTCGGCTGCGCGAAATGCAGATAAGCGCGCCCCGCCCATGGACGGGGCGCGCCAGATCTCAGAGGGCGATCACTTCACCGTGGCGCCCACGGTGGCATCCCAGCCGCCCGAGACGGCCGTCTTGTTGGCGGCCTGCTCGTCCAGCGTCGGGAAGGCGGCGGCGGCGTAGTTCGCGGCCGGCGGCAGCTTCGCCATCAGGTCGGCCGGCAGCTTGCCCGCCTTCGACATCGCGTTGAAGCGGATCGGGTGGCAGTAGCCCTTCAGCCAGCCGATCTGGCCTTCGTCCGAATACAGGTACTCCATCCACAGCTTCGCGGCGTTCGGGTGCGGTGCGAAGGCCGAGATGGCCTGAACGTAGACGCCCGCAACGCCGCCCTTGCTGGGCACCACGACCTCCATGGGCGGGTTGCCCTTCAGGCTGTCACGCCAGGCCAGCAGGTTGTAGTCCCATGCCACGACGATCGGGGTCGCGCCCTGGGCGATGGTGCCCGACTTGCCGGTGACGGGCACGAAGTTGCCCTTCTTGTTCAGCTCGGCAAAGAACTTCAGGCCCGCTTCGCCCGAATCCTTGCCCAGCGCCGCGCCGGTCGAGGCGCCCGCCGACATGACGGCCAGGATCGCCTGGTTGGACGACCGCGGGTCGCCCGTCAGCGCGACCGAGTTGGCGTATTCCGACTTCATCAGGTCGGCCCATTCGGCGGGCATGTCCTTGATGATGTCCTTGTTCACGCCAAAGGCCATCACGCCGTAGTAGTCGCCGTACCAGTAGCCGTCGGCGTCCTTCACGTTGTCGGGGATCTCGCTCCAGGTCGAGACCTTGTAGGGCTGGATCAGGCCGTCCTTCTTGGCGGCCGGGCCGAAGGACAGACCGACGTCGATGACGTCGGGCGCCTGCGGGCCCTTGTTGTCCTTGTTGGCCTTGATTGCCTCGATCTCGTCACCCGAGCCCGCGTCGGGGTTCAGTTCGTTGACGGTGATGCCGGGGTACTTCGCCTTGAAGCCGGCGATGACGTCGCCGTAGGCGCACCAGTCATGCGGCAGGGCGATGACCGTCAGTTGGCCCTCTCCCTTGGCGGCCGCATACAGCTCGTCGATGGTGCCAGCCGAGGCCATGCCGGCCACGGCCGACAGCGCGACGACGCTGGCGGTGATCGCAAGACGTTTGTTGAAGTTCATGTCGGGTCGCTCCCCATTGATGATCGCTCCGCTGAAGCCGCTGTCACACCGGTGTCCGGTGCGCCGGTCAGTCCAGGCCGTTACAGGTAACGGCCCTTTGCAGGACATGGCAAGCAGGAGAACGGCAGCTTCAGTCGATCGGTCGGTAGCATTCGTGTTTGAACGTTGCGTGACGGTTTGTGAAGGTAATGTAACAGTCTCTTTCGCGGGCAGCGGCCCTGTCGCGCGCCTTCGAGAGGGCGTCACAGGCGGGCGATCCATCGATTTGTTGCGAATCAGTCAACCGATTGTTTCCGCCTCGCCGCGACACCAACCCGCTGCAGACACAGTTCGGCCCCCTTTGACCGCGAGTCTTCACGGAAAGACAACACGGTGATGGAGAACCGTATCATGACCTTCGGCCGACTCATTCTGGCACGCCTGCGCGGCGCGCGTCAGCAGACAGAATCGGTTTTCGAACTGCGCCTGCGCGCGCTTGGCCCCGTCGCGGCGCGGCCGACGACGTACGGGCCGTTCAGAGGTCGCCACTCACGCCGGGCAGGTTGAGCGCCTTCATCAGATCGCGCACTTCCTGACGGGCGGCCACGTTCGAGATGTTCAGCTGGTCCACGCCCAGATCGCGCAGGTCCAGCAGCGTCAGCCCGCGCGGGAACAGTTCGCGGAAGATGACGCGTTCGGAGAAGCCGGGCGCCACGCGGAAACCGATCCGGCGCGACAGGTCCGACAGCGCCTCGCCCACCTTCTTCTTGTTGTGCATCTGCTGCGCCCCCAGCCGGTTGCGCAGCACGATCCAGTCGATCGGCTTCAGCCCGGCCTGAGCCCGCAACTGCCGGGCATTCCACACCATTTCGGCATAGATCGACGGCCCGCGCACCTTGCCGGTTTCCGGGTCGATATGGGCCAGCAGGTCGAAATCGACAAAGCTGTCATTCATCGGGGTCACCAGCGTGTCTGCCAGCGAATGCGCCACCTGGCTCAGCCGCGTATGGCTGCCGGGGCAGTCGATCACGATGAAGTCGTAGCGCGGCTCCATCTCCGAGATGGCGGCTGACAGGCGCTGGTCGAACGGGTTCTCGTTCGGCGCCAGCGTGCCGCGGTCGGCCTCGGGCAACTGGCGCAGCTCGGGCGAGGGCAGGGCCAGCCCCGCGCGGGTCGTCTGGGCACGGCGGTTTTCGAGATAGCGTCCGAAGCTCTGCTGCCGCAGGTCCAGATCAAGCCCGCCCACCCGATGACCCATGCGGGCCAACGCGGTCGCAACGTGCATGCATGTCGTCGATTTGCCGCTGCCGCCCTTCTCGTTCCCGAAAACGATGATATGCGCCAAGATCCCGTCCCTTGCCTTCGGCCGCACTCCGGCGGCGTTCCGCCGACCGTCATATGCCGGGGGCGGCCCGATGGGAAGCCTTGCGGATCAGGACGTGGGGGCGCTGTCGTCGCAGCGCACCGCCGGGTCGATGCAGCGCACCACCGGCCAGTCCGCACGGCCCCAGCAGTAGCCCGCAGGGGCCTGCGTCAGCCGCAGCACCCAGATCGGCTGGCGGCCGTCGGGGGTGCGGGCGGGATCGCCCTCGCGCCGCAGGGTGATGGAGCCAGCATCAGCCCCCAGGATGTCGTAGCGCGCATGGTCTGCAAGATCGCCCGAGGGGCTTGCGGCGGGGTGCGTCCAGGTGAAGATCGCGTGCGGCGGGCTGGCCAGAAAACCCAGCCGATGCGGATTGCTCTGGCAGGATTGCGCCGGATCGACCGCGCTTCCATAGAGGCCCGCGGCCCGCGCGAACACGTCGGTTTCGGCCACGGCCGGGGTGGCGAGGGCGAGGGCAAGGACGGGCAGCAGGCGCATCATTGCCACAGGATGCCCGAACGGCGCGCAAACGAAAAGGGCGCCCGCAAGGGGGCGCCCGATCCGCTGTCCGGCAGGACGGCTCAGAAGCCGAGGCCCGCGTACTTGTTCTTGAACTTCGACACGCGCCCGCCGGTATCCATCAGCCGCGCGTTGCCGCCCGTCCAGGCGGGGTGCGCCAGCGGATCGATGTCCAGCGCCATCTGCTCGCCTTCCTTGCCCCAGGTCGAACGGGTGCGGAAGGTGGTGCCGTCGGTCATCTTCACTTCGATGAAGTGGTAATCGGGGTGGGTATTCGCCTTCATGGTCCCGCTCCTTACGCGTCGGCGCCGTCTTTGGCTTTGTAGTTGGTGACCTCGGCGATCCGGGCCGACTTGCCGCGGCGGTCGCGCAGGTAATACAGCTTGGCGCGGCGGACGCGGCCACGGCGCACCACTTCGATCGAGTCGATGTTGGTCGAGTAGAGCGGGAAGACCCGTTCCACGCCTTCGCCGAACGAGATCTTGCGCACGGTGAACGAGGCGGCGAGCGTGTTGCCGCCCTTGCGGCTGATGCAGACGCCTTCGTAGGCCTGCACGCGCGAGCGCGAGCCTTCGGTCACCTTGTAGCCGACACGAACGGTGTCGCCGGCCTTGAAATCCGGAATCGTCTTGCCGAGCGCAGCAATCTGCTCGGCTTCGAGTTGCGCGATAATGTCCATCGCTTGTCCTCTGCCTGGCGGGGGTGTGCCCCCTGGTGTGATGCGGCCTCAGAGCTCTTGGTCTTCGTCCGGGTCCCCACCATGCTTGGCACGGTAAGCCCGCCAGAGATCAGGTCGGCGTTCCTTGGTCAGCCTTTCGGCCATGTCCCGGCGCCAGACGGCGATGTTCGCGTGATGGCCCGAAAGAAGAATCTCGGGGATCGCGCGGCCTTCCCAGACCGGGGGTCGTGTGTACTGCGGAAATTCAAGAAGTCCGTCCGAAAAGGATTCCTCTTCGGCCGACGCCTGATTCCCGAGCACGCGGGGTATAAGGCGAACGGTGGCGTCGATCAAGGCCTGCGCCGCGATCTCGCCGCCGGTCAGGACGAAATCGCCCAGACTGATTTCCTCGACACCGTAATGCTCCAGCACCCGCTCGTCGACCCCCTCGAACCGGCCGCAAAGCAGCGTGATGCCCTGCGCCGCCGAAAGCCTGCGTGCGGTTGCCTGGTCGAACGGCTTGCCGCGGGGCGAGAGGTAGACCACCGGCCAGGCTGCGCGGTCGGGTGGCGTGCCGATCGAGGCCGCATCCAGCGCGCGCGCCACGACGTCGGCGCGCAGCACCATGCCCGCGCCGCCGCCCGCGGGGGTGTCGTCGACGTTCCGGTGGCGCCCTTCGCCAAAGCTGCGAAGATCGATGGTTTCCAGCGCCCACAGGCCCATGTCCAGCGCCTTGCCGGTCAGGCTGAGGCCCAGGGTGCCGGGGAAAGCCTCGGGGAACAGGGTGATGATGCGGGCCGTCCAGGCGCCTGCAAGGCGGCGCGGCCCCTCCATCAGGTCCGCAGGCTTCAGCGAAGCCGAGATCGACACACGGCCGTGCGATTTCGGCTTGGGATCGGTCACGCTTCCTGCGCTCCGGTTGTGCCGCGGGCGCGGGACGGGGCCGATTGCAGCAGCCGCATCAGCGGCAGCGACAAGAACGACAGCCCCAGCGCCAGCCCCAGCGGCAGATGCGGCAGATGTCCCGTGACGCCGCCGACCCCGCGGCCCAGGACGAAGCAGAAGATCACCAGCATGACCTGAGTCGCCGTGCGCAACATCACGCGGACCAGCCGACGCGGGGTCGGTCGCCGCAGCCCCACCGCCGCGCGTCTGCCGTCGTGCAGGTCAGGGCGCAGGATCACCAGCCACATCAGAAACAGCCCGACATAGACCGGAACCAAGGACCAGCCATAGCCCCCCAGCCCCGCCAGCATCGCGCCGAAGTAAAGCATCCCCGCGCAAAACATGAACATCTGGCGGCGCAGACTTGGGGTCATTCCAGCAATCCTTCCGGTATGTCAGCGACGATCCGGCCGGCGGCCAGATCGACTGTCGGAACGATTTCACGCGTGAAGGGCAGAAGTGCGGCAGATTTCGGGCCCGCCCGGCGAACTTCGAGCAGGTCTCCCGCGCCGTGGTTGTGCACCGCGCTGACCGTGCCCACGACCCCGCCGCCAGTGTCGTAGACGGTCAGGCCGATCAGGTCGGCGTGGTAGAATTCATCGTCACCCAGCGCCGGAAGCCGGTCGCGGCCGACATAAAGCGACACGCCGCGCAGCGCGTCGGCCTCTTCCTTGCTCGTCACCCCCGAGAGGCGCGCGGCAAACCCGTTCGGGATCGCCCGCGTCAGGGTCACGCGGAAGCTGCGGCCCCCGTCCTCTGTCGTCAGCGGGCCGTAGGAGGCGATCGACTCGGGGTCGGAGCAGAAGCTTTTCAGCCGCACCTCGCCGCGGACCCCGAAGGCCCCGGCGATGGCGCCGATGCAGACACGATCATTCTCTTCGGTCATCTTCCGCTCCGCTTGGCGCTTTGGCAGCGTCGGGCAGGCACGATGTGCGCCTGCCCGGCCGTGCGGATCATTCCGCGGCGGCTTCGGCCTTCTTGGCCTTGGCGGCGGCGCGTTCCTGGGCCTTCTTGCCCGGCACGGCCGACTTCGGGTTGCTGCGCTCGGTCTTCGGGCGGGCGCCCGCGGCTTCCAGCATGCGGGCCACGCGGTCGGTCGGCTGGGCGCCCTGGCTCAGCCAGTAGGTGACGCGCTCCATGTTCATCTTGACGCGGTTCTCGTCGTCCTTGGCCAGCATCGGGTCATAGACGCCCAGCTTCTCGATGAAGCGGCCGTCGCGCGGCATGCGGCTGTCGGACGCGACGATGGCGTAGTGCGGGCGCTTCTTCGAGCCACCGCGGGCCAGACGGATTTTCATGGACATGGTCGTTCTCTCCTTGGGGGTTGGGCAAGACGGCGGGTGCCGCCTATTTTTGCAGTTTCTCGTGATGCCTGATGACTTCGGAAATGATGAAGTTCAGGAATTTCTTGGCAAATTCCGGGTCCAGATCGGCCTCGGCGGACAGCCGTTCCAGCCGCGCGATCTGGCGCGCCTCGCGCGCGGGGTCCGACGGCGGCAGGTCGTGGGCGGCCTTCAGGCGGCCGACGGACTGGGTATGCTTGAACCGTTCGGCCAGGGTGTAGACAAGGATCGCATCCAGCCGGTCGATGGATTCGCGATGCTCTTTCAGCAGGTCCTGGGCGCGGGTGGCGGCGTCGGTCATTGCAGATCCTCCGGGCGGGGGTGGCGGAAGACGAGGCAGGGCTCGGTTCCGGGATGGGCGGCGGCGGAATCCTCGACCGCGCCAAGCCGGCGGGCCAGCGCGATGGAACGCGCGTTGTCGGGGCGGATGTAGCTGACGGCGGTGCGCCAGCCCAGCGTGTCATAGGCGAAGCGGCGGGCGGCCTGCGCGGCCTCGGCGGCATAGCCCCGGCCTTCCATGTCGTCGGCCCAGATCGTCCAGCCGATTTCGGGTTCCGGCCAACCCTCGGGGAACCACGGGCCGACGGTGCCGATCCCGCGGCCGCTCGAACGGTCTTCAATCACGAACAGGCTGAAGCCGCGCAAGAGCCAATGGCCGACAATGTGCCCGAACCCCCGCCACGCGGTTTCGCGGTCGTAATCGGCGGGGCGGACGAAGCGGCCGCGGTCGGACAGGCCGAAGGCCAGGAAGGGTTCGAAATCCGCCAGCCGCGCGGCGCGCAGGATCAGCCGCTCGGTCTCGATGACGGGCGTGTTCGCCAGCGCGGGGCGCGCGGTGGCGGGCAGCGGCGCGGCGGGCCCGGCGGGATGGCGCCAGATGCGGAAGGTAAAGCCCATCTCGGTCACCGGGGCTGCATCGGGCACGGCGCCCAGCCGCTGGGCCAGCGCCGCAGAGCGGGTGTTCGCATCGTCGATCCGGCTGATGAGCGGGCTGATGCCGAGGCCGCGCGCATAGGCCCGTGCGGCCTCGGCCGCCTCGCGCACATAGCCCTTGCCCTCGGCCGCGCCATCCCAAAGCCACCAGGCCATGTCGGGCGGATCGTAGCCTTCCGGCCCCCACGGCCCGGTCGCCCCCAGCGCGCGGTCGCTGCCCTTCACGCAGAACACCAGCGGGCCATAGCCGCGCAGCGCCCAGTGGCCCAGATGGTGGCCAAAGCTGCGCCAGGCCATCGCCCGGGTCGGCTGCGGCGGGGTCACGAAGGCGGCCCGGTCCGACAGGAAGAAATCGGCAAACACCGGCCAGTCGGCCGCCCGCGCGGCGCGCAGGCTCAGCCGGTCGGTCTCGAAGACCGGGGTGTTCACCAGCGCAGGCGTCATGCGGCGGCCTCCGGCCCGGCATCGGCCGACCGGCGCATGCGCAGCACGGTGGTGTGGGTTGGCGCCCGGCTCATCGTTCGGCCTTGCGCGGCCCGGGGTGGCGGTAGATGCGTGCGGGCTTGCCCGCGGGCGAGGTCCAGTCGCGCTCGAACGTGGCCCCCAGCCGTTCCGCCAGCGCGATCGACCGCGCGTTGTCGGGGGCGATCACGCTGGTCAGCGTGGTCCAGGCCAACGTGTCATAGGCGAAGGCGCGCAGGCGCAGCGCGGCCTCGCGGGCAAAGCCGCGCCCCTCGTACCCGTCGAACAGCACCCAGCCCAGTTCCGGTTCCGGCCAGCCCTCGGGGTTCCAGAAACCGGCCTGCCCGACATGGGCACCGGTGTCGCGTTCGATCAGCCGAAACAGGCCGTAGCCCCGCAGCAGCCAGTGGCCCATCTCGGCGGCAAAGGCCCGCCAGGCCGCAGCCCGGTTCTGCGGGCCGCCCATGTAGCGGCTGCGGTCGCTGGCCCAGTAATCGGCGTAGGGCGTGAAATCCAGCGCCTCGGGCGCCCGCAGGATCAGGCGCTCGGTGGTCAGGACGGGGGCATCGATCAGGGCAAGGCTCATCGTGTCACTTCTTCTTGCCGAACCCGCCAAAGCCCGACAGGCCTTGCGGCAGCTTCAGCCCGCCACCGCCAAGGCCCGGCATGCCCGAGGGCATCTTGCCCTTGGCCAGATCGGCGGCGGCCTTCATCTGTTCGGGGTCGAGGTTGGAGAAATCGGGCAGGCGGCCTTCCTTGCGGCCAGCGAACATGTCTTTCATCGCGGCCTTCAACATCCCGCCCTTGCCCAGCTTCTTCATCGTGTCGGCCATCTGGCGGTGCATCTTCAGAAGCTTGTTCAGCTCGGCCACATCCAGCCCCGCGCCGGCCGCGATGCGGCGCTTGCGCGATGCCTGCAGAAGGTCGGGGTTCGCGCGCTCCTTCTTGGTCATCGAGTTGATCAGCGCGATCTGGCGTTTCAGCATCCGGTCATCCAGACCCGCCGCCTCGGCCGCCTTCGACATCTTGCCCATGCCGGGCAGCATGCCCATGATCGACTGCATCCCGCCCATCTTCAGCATCTGGTCAAGCTGGGCCTTCAGGTCGTTCATGTTGAACAGACCCTTCTGGAACCGCTTCATCGCGCGTTCCATCTGTTCGGCTTCCAGCGTCTCCTGTGCCTTCTCGACCAGGGCCACGATGTCGCCCATGCCCAGGATGCGGCCTGCGACACGCTCGGGCTCGAACGTCTCGATGGCGTCCATCTTCTCGCCAAGGCCGACAAAGCGGATCGGCTTGCCGGTGACCGCGCGCATCGACAGCGCCGCCCCCCCGCGGCCGTCGCCGTCCATCCGGGTCAGCACCACGCCGGTGATGCCGACCTTGCCGTCGAATTCGGTGGCCACATTCACCGCGTCCTGGCCGGTCAGGCCGTCGACAACCAGCAGCGTCTCGCGCGGGGCCACCACGTCGCGGACGGCCTGCACCTCGTCCATCAGCACTTCGTCGATGTGCAGACGGCCCGCGGTGTCGAGCATGTAGACATCATAGCCGCCAAGGCTTGCCTGCGTCTTGGCGCGCCGCGCGATCTGCACCGCGGTCTCGCCCTTCACGATCGGCAGCGTATCCACGCCGACCTGCGCACCCAGGATCGCCAGCTGTTCCATCGCCGCCGGGCGGTTGGTGTCGAGCGAGGCCATCAGCACCCGCTTGCCGTTCTTTTCCTTCAGCCGCTTGGCAAGCTTGGCCGTTGTCGTCGTCTTGCCCGAGCCCTGAAGGCCCACCATCAGGATGGGAGAGGGCGGGTTGTCGATCTTCAGGGCATCGGCCGGGCCCTCGCCGCGCAGCACGTCGATCAGCGCGTCGTGGACGATCTTGACGACCTGCTGGCCGGGCGTCACGGATTTCGTCACCGCTTGGCCCGCGGCCTCTTTCTGCACCTTCGCCACGAAATCGCGGGCCACCGGCAGGGACACGTCGGCCTCGAGCAGCGCGGTGCGCACCTCGCGCAGCGCGGTGGCCACATCGGCGTCCGACAGGGCGCCCTGCTTGGTCAGCCGGTCGAACACGCCGCCGAGCCGGGCGGAAAGGTTCTCGAACATCTGCGGCCTCCTGCCGGTTGCACCTCTGCCGGGCCATATGGGCACCGACGCCTCAAACGCCAACGTCACCCGCGGGCGCAACGCGCTGGCGGATGGCGATCCCGGGACATGCCCAAGGGACCGGGGGTCATGGCGAACCTCCGGGATTGGGGGCGTATACGCCGTTGCGGCCTGCGGGTCAACGGGGGTGGGCGGGCGCGCTCCGGGCCCCACCCGGGCAGCCGCCCCGGGGCCGTCGCGGAACGGAAAATTCCTTGACCCCCTCGCCGCGGCGCCGGGATGCGCTATCGTCTGGGCAGAAATGCGGAGGTGCGGATGCGCGACGGGGTGATCTATGTGGCGAAGGGTGCGGGGTATCTGGATCTTGCCGAACGCTCTGCGGCCTCGCTCAGGGCGCTGAACCCGGGGCTCGCGGTCGATCTTTACACCGATCAGCCCGCGGTGGCCGAGGGTCTCTTCGACCGCGTGCTGCCCATCCCCGCCAGCGGCCCCACGCCGAAGCTGGCCTGCCTGCCCGAAAGCCGGTTCGAGCGCACGCTCTATCTGGATTGCGACACGCTGGTGCTGGCACCCTTCGGCGACCTGTTCGACATCCTCGACCGGTTCGAACTGGCGCTGACGCATGACGTGCGGCGCACCTCGGCCCTGGTCCGCGAGGGGCACCTGCACGACACGCCCTATGCCTTTCCGCAGATGAATTGCGGGGTGATGCTTTACCGCCGCTCGCCCGCCGTAGCCGCCTTCTTGGCCCAATGGCAGGCACGCTACCGCGCGGCCGGGCGGTCGCGCGATCAGGTGACCTTCCGCGATCTGGTCTGGGAAAGCGACATCCGGTTCTATGTGCTGCCCGAGGAATTCAACCTGCGCCGGGTCACCGTGCTGGATGCCTGGGAGCCGCTGGACGCGCGGCCGACCATCCTGCATTCGCACCGCCTGCTGCAACACCTGCGGGGGGCCGACGCGCGGCTGGATGATCTGGCCGCGATCATGACTGCCGAGCGGGTGGCGCGGGGCGAGGAATGGGCCGGGCTGGGGCTTTCGGTGCCGGTGGAACCGGGTGCGGACCCGGCGGCGCCCTTCCACGCGGCGGAAACACGGGCGGGTCGCGGTGCCGCCACGGGAACGCGCGACTGACGGCGCAACGGGTGGCCGACCCTTGCCCCGGCGCACGAGTTCCCTAAGGTGGCGCTGCCTGACGAACAGGGGGCGTGATGCCGGTAGAGACTTGGGATGAGATCCGCACCGCGTTTCATGTGGCGCGCCTTGGCACGGTGTCGGGTGCGGCCGAGGTGCTTGGGGTGCACCACGCCACGGTGATCCGGCATATCGACGCGCTGGAAAAGCGGCTGGGCGTGCGGCTGTTCCAGCGCCACGCCCGCGGCTATACGCCCACCGAGGCGGGCAGCGATCTGCTGCAGGTGGCGCAGGCGACCGAGGACCAGTTCGCCCAGTTCGCCGCCCGCATCAAGGGCCGCGGCGAGGCGGTGACGGGCGAGCTTGTCGTCACCTCGCTGCCCGACCTGATGCCGCATCTGGCGCCCGTTCTGGTGGGCTTTCAGCAGCAGCATCCGGGGCTTCGGGTGCGCTACCTGACCGATACGCGGCTTCTCAAGCTCGAATACGGCGAGGCGCATGTGGCCATCCGCGCCGGGCGCGCACCGGGAGAGCCCGACAATGTGGTGCAGCCGTTCCTGCAGATCGGCTTCGGGCTTTATGCCGCGCAAAGCTACATCGACCGCACGGGCCGCCCCGAGACCGAGGCGGACCTTGCCCGCCACAGCTTCATCGGCCCCGACAGCGACAGCAGCCGCGCGCCCTTCTTCCGCTGGCTGGTGCAGGCGGTGCCGACCGATGCGGTCACCTTCCGCTGCACCGACATCAGCGCGATGCAACTGGCGGTGGAACGGGGCGCGGGGCTTGGCTTCCTGCCCGCCTGGTGGGCCCGGAACCAGCCGGGACTGGTCGAGGTGATGCCGCCGCGGCCCGACTGGCAGGTGGAACTGTGGCTGGTGACGCATGTCGACCTGCACCGCACCACCAAGGTTCAGGCCTTCCTTGCCCATCTCAAGCAGGAGGCGAAATCCTGGCCGCTGTTCTGAGCCCGCAGGCCCGCGGGCATCTGGCGATGCTGGCGTTTTCGGCGCTGGTCGCGGGGTCCTTCGCGCTGGGCTCGATGGCGGCCAACCTGATCGCGCCCGCCGCGCTGAACGCGCTGCGCTTTGCCATTGCCGCCGCGGTGATCGGGGCGCTTGCTGGCGTCACGACCGGCTTGCCGCGGCGGGCCGCCGAGGCACCGTGGCGCTACCTGGTGCTGGGGGGCCTTTTCTCGGGCTATTTCGTGCTGATGTTCTACGGGTTGCAGACCGCGGCGCCGGTCTCGGCCGCGGCGGTCTTCACCCTGACGCCGGTGATGGCCGGGGGCTTCGGCTGGCTCTTGCTGCGCCAGGTGACCACGCCGCGGATGGCGCTGGCACTGGCGATCGGCGGGGCGGGGGCGCTGTGGGTCATCTTCCGCGGCGATCCGGCGGCCTTGCTGGCCTTTCACGTCGGACGCGGCGAAGAACTCTATTTCCTCGGCTGCATCGCGCACGCGGTCTATACGCCAATGGTGCGCAAGCTGAACCGGGGCGAGCCGCCGGTGGTCTTCACCTTCGGCACGCTGCTGGCCGGGACGCTGGTGATGACCGTCTTCGGCTGGCACGACCTGCGCGCGACCGACTGGGCGCATCTGCCCGCGATCGTCTGGATCACGCTGATCTACCTTGCACTCTTCGCCTCGGCGGCCAGTTTCACGCTGTTGCAGACCGCGACCATGGTGCTGCCCTCGGCCAAGGTGATGGCCTATACCTATCTGGTGCCAAGCTGGGTAATCCTGTGGCAGATCGCGCTGGGCCACGGCTCTCCGCCCGCCACGGTGGGGGTGGGCGTGGGGATGACGGCGCTGGCGCTGGTGCTGCTGTTGCGCGACTGAGCAGGGGCTTGAACGGCGGGCGGTCCGGCGCCATGTATTCCGCAACCTGAATATATGGAGGACGCCGTGGCCGAGGCCGTGAAGCTGACATGTACGCAGTGCGGGCAGGCGAACCGCATCCCCGCCGAACGCCTGACTGCGGGCCCGAAATGCGGGGTCTGCGGGGCGAAACTGGCCGATGGGGCGGTGGGCGAGCTGGACATGCCGACGCTGACCAAGGCGGTGCGCGGCGATGACCTGCCGATCCTGATCGATTTCTGGGCGCCCTGGTGCGGCCCCTGCCGGATGATGGCGCCGGAATTCGCCAAGGCGGCCAAGGGGCTGGCCCCGCGGGTGCGCTTTGCCAAGATCAACACCGAGGATCACCCCGAAGCCTCGCAACGCTTCGGCATCCGCGGCATCCCGCTGTTGATCCTGTTCCACAAGGGGCGCGAAGTGGCGCGCCTGACCGGCGCGCGGCCGGCTGCCGAGATCGACCGCTTCGTGCGCGATCACGTTGCGCTGGCGGCCTGAGGATTCTGCCGGGGGGCGCTTGACATCCCCCCGGCCTTGCGCCAAACAGCGCGCCCATGGGGCTGTAGCTCAGTTGGGAGAGCGCATCGTTCGCAATGATGAGGTCAGGGGTTCGATCCCCCTCAGCTCCACCACTCATCATAAAGCGTTTGATTGGAATGAGTTAGGTCGGGTCGTTGACTGCGGCTGACCAATCTCCTTACCAATTTTCGCGGGCCTGTGAAGGGCGATTCAGGGTGCCGTGAGGTGGGTCTGAGAGGTGGGCAGTTTGCTGGAACCCTGAGCCTCGCGGAACCGCTGAAATCGTTGACGGGAACCAAGTCCGTCCCCATCGTCTTCTAGGGACAACCTTGAGGGCGAGTCATGGAACTCAAAGACTTCATCGTTCAGACG
>DAIEJF010000230.1 GCA_027351005.1 Paracoccaceae bacterium
ATCGCCCGGTCCGCCGCCCGCTCGGCCATCTGCCCCCGGACCGCGGCGCGCCGTTCGGCGGCGCGGGCGGCCCGGTCGGCGGCGGCGTCCCAGTCGTCGATCTGCGCTTCGGCCAGGGTGCGGGTTTCGTCGAAGTGGAAGTTCACCGACTTGGCCGATTGCGGCCCCCAGTAGCCCGCCTTGCCGAGATCGTAGAAGGTCCGCGCGAAGCCCGCGCGCAGGAAGGCGTAAAGGCACCCCAGCAGGTAGCGCCGCCGGAACCCCGTGCCGCGCCAGGGATAGTGGAAAAGCGCCTTCTTCATGTAGAAACGGCGGTAGTTCTTCATCACGCCGTTCAGCAGGGCGCCCCGATCCATCGCCTTCGGCTTCATGATCGGCGTCACGAAGTTGTATTTCGAGAAGTCGAACACCTCGACCTGGTCGCGCAGTTCCTGGAACAGAGGCGTGAAGGGCCAGGGCGTGTACATCGACCAGTTCGCCAGATCGGGCTGCCAGTCCCAGGCCATGCGATAGGTTTCTTCCAGCGTCTCCTCGGTCTCGTTGTCGAGCCCAACGATGAACTGCGCCTCGACGAAGATGTCGGCCTCGCGCAGCAGGCGGATCGCGGTCTTGTTCTCCTCGACCTTGGTTTCCTTGTTGAACTGGTCAAGCTTCAACTGCGCGGCGGCCTCTGTCCCCAGGCTGACATGCACGAGGCCCGCCGCGCGGTAGAACGCCAGCAACTCGCGGTCGCGGTAGATGTCGGTCACCCGGGTGTTGATGCCCCATTTGACCCGGTCGGGCAGGCCGCGGTCGATCAGCTCCTGGCAGAAGGCTACGAATTTCTTCTTGTTGATCGTGGGTTCCTCGTCCGCGAGGATGAAGAAGCCTACCCCGTGATTGCGCACGAGATCCTCGATCTCGTCCACCACATCCTTGGGGTCGCGCACCCGGTAGTCGCGCCAGAATTTCCATTGCGAACAGAAAGAACAGGTGAAGGGGCAGCCGCGGGCGAGGTTGGGGATCGCGACGCGGGTGCCAAGCGGCAGGTAGACGTAGTTCTCCCATTTCAGGATCGACCAGTCGGGCTTGATCTTCGACAGGTCCTTGACCGTGCTGGCCGCAGCGGTGGCGCGGATCTCGTCGCCGTCGCGGAAGGCGATGCCCTTGATCGTCTCGCGCGCCGCGGGCCAGTGTCCGTCGCGGATCGCCGACATCACCGCGGTGCAGATTTCCTCGCCCTCGCCGCGCACCACCACGTCGATCCAGGGCGCCTCGCTCAGGACCTGGGCGTACATGAAGGTCGCGTGTACCCCGCCGATCATGCGCACGGCGCGGGGGACGGCCTGTTGGGCAAGCCGAAGAACCTCTTCGGCGGCGTAGATCGACGGCGTGATCGCGGTGACGCCCACCACATCGGGGGTCAGCGCCGCCATCCGGGCGGCCAGCGCGTCAGGCGTGATGTCCTCGGTCATCGCGTCGATGAAGTGGATATCGTCGAACCCGGCCTGGCGCAGGTGCCCGGTCAGATAGGCGACCCAGGCGGGCGACCAGGTGCCGGCGATTTCCGCGCCGCCAGAGTGGTAGTTCGGATGAACGAAGAGAATACGCATGCCAGCCCCTTCCTGTTGTCAGGACAGGATGTCATCAAAAATGTCATCGGAAATTGACACACATCAAATGCCGCGGGGAATCCCGATGCCCCTTGCCCTTGTCCCCGCGGGGGCGGCGCGGGGCCGCCGTTGCCCCTTTTCCCCGCCCCGGCCGCAGGGCAGAGTGCGCGCATGTAGTGGAGGTAACGATGCAGACTGTGGCGGGCAGCTTTCGCGATGCGGACCGGACGGACGACATGCAGAACCTGCTGCACTGTCTTGATTTCATGAACGATCTGCCGGTGTTCCGGGCCTACAAGGCGCGGTCCTGGGCGCTGATGGCGCCAGGCGACGGCGGGCACTACCTTGATCTGGCCTGCGGCACGGGGTTCGATGCCATCGCCATGGCCCGGCGCTGGCCGGGCGCGCGCTTTACCGGCGCCGATCACAGCGTGCGGTTCCTGGAGGTGGCGCAGGCGCGGGGCGCGGGGATGGGGAACCTCGCTTTCGTGCCCGCCTCGGCCACCGCACTGCCGTTCGCGGCGGGGGAATTCGACGGGGCGCGGATCGATCGGGCGCTGCAACATATCGAAGGGCCGCAGGCGGTGCTGGCGGGGATGGCGCGCTGCACCCGGTCCGGCGGTGTGGTCGTGGCCTGCGAGCCCGACTGGGCAAGTTTCGTTCTGGACAGCGGCCAAGAGGCGGCCGACCGCGCGCTGGCCGCGCGTTGGGTGGGCCTTTTCCGCAACCCGAGGATCGGGGCGGACCTGCCCGCGCTGTTCCCAGCGGCGGGGATCGCACCCGCAGTGGCCGAGGTCACGCGGCTGGACCTGACCCGCCTGGCCGAAGCGTCGGTGGTCTTCGACCTGCCGCGGCTTCTGGCGGGATCGGTCACCGCGGGGCTTCTCAGCGCCGCAGAAGCCGCCGCCTGGCAGGCGGGCGCCGAGGCTGCAAGTGCCGCAGGCCGGTTCCGCGCGGACCTTGCGATCCACACGCTGAGCGGGCGGGTCGGGTAGGGCGGGGTCAGCCCTGGCAAATGGCCTTCCGCACCGCAGCGCCAGGCGCCGCCAGAATGGCAAAAGCCACCCGGGCGGGTGGCTTTTCGCGGTGATCGTCAGGGATTTTTGGCTCCGGCGGTAGGGATCGAACCTACGACCAATTGATTAACAGTCAACTGCTCTACCGCTGAGCTACGCCGGAACACGGGGGGTCGTATAGCAATGGTGTTCGGGGGCGTCCAGAGGCAAAAGCGAAGTTTTTCGGGCGGCCTGCGAAAATCTCTCAGCGGCGGCGGAAGGTGGCGGCGGGCAGCGGCCCCGGGCTTGCGGTCACCTGCTTTCTGTCAACGAGATCAACAAGATGCGACAGGACGTTGCGGGCTGCGGCCGGGTGCAGGGCGGGGGCTGTGTCGGTGTAGATCCGGGCCGTCAGGCGGGCCAGATCGGCCGGGCCCCGCGCCAGTTCGGCCAGGATCGCGGCCTCGCGCGCGCGGCGGTGGCGGGCCAGATCGGCGATGCGGGCGGCGGGGTCGGTGACAGGGGCCCCGTGGGCGGGGTGAAGCACCCGCGCGCCGCGCGCGGCCAGAAGATCAAGCGAGGCCATGTAGGCGCCCATGTCGCCATCGGGCGGCGAGACGAAGCTCGAGGACCACCCCATGACATGATCGCCGCACAGGATGCGCCCCGCGGTCTCGAAGCAGAGGTGGTTGCCCATGTGGCCCGGCGTCCAGAGCGCGGTGACCTGCCAGCTCTCGCCCGCAACGGTGGCGCCATGGGCCAGCCGGATGTCGGGCGCGAAGGCCGCGTCGACCCCTTCGCCGCCGCCCAGCGCGCCCTGGGCGGCAAGGGCCGCCATCGCCGGGCTGCGGCCTGCGTCGCTTGGCCCGTAGGCCAGCACGGGCGCGCCGGTTGCCCGCGCCAGCGCAGGCGCCAGGCCCGAATGGTCGAGGTGGCTGTGGGTGACAAGGATGTGGGTGATCCGCTCGCCGGGGTCGAGCGCGGCCAGCACCGCGGCCAGATGCGCGGGCAGGGCGGGCCCCGGGTCGATCACCGCTACGTCGCCCCGGCCCAGCAGGAAGGTGTTGGTGCCCTGCCACGTCATGGGCGAGGGGTTCGGCGCCAGCACGCGGCGCAGGTCGGGCGCCAGCCGGTCGGCGCGGCCCGGAACGGCGTCGGTCATGTTGCGCTTTCCTCCCCTGTCAGTGGCCGCTAGGGTGACGGCATGCGTTTCTTCGGCCTCAAACCGCTTCTGCCGCGCGGCCTTTACGGGCGCGCCGCCCTCATCCTGATCGTGCCGGTCGTCGCGATCCAGCTTGTCGTCTCGGTCGTCTTCATCCAGCGCCATTTCGAGGGCGTGACCCGGCAGATGACCGGGAACATCCTGATCGAAGTGGGCTATCTGCTGGACGAGGTCAACGGGGCGCCGACGCTGGCCGCAGCGCAGGCGCAGGTGGCGGCGATGACCGGGCCGCTGGAGATGCAGGTGATGCTTCCCGCGCCGCCGGTGGCGGGCGACCGGCGGACCTGGATCGACCTGTCGGGGCGCGAGATGATCCGCACCCTGCGGGCGGGGATGGCGCCGGTGACGGGGGTGGACCTGCTGGCCCAACCCGACGCGGTGAACGTGACCATCGCGACCGATTGGGGGCCGATGCGGGTGACCTTCGACCGCAAGCGGGTGTCGGCATCGAACCCGCACCAGCTTCTGGTGCTGATGCTGTTCACCAGCTTCCTGATGACGCTGATCGCCTACCAGTTCCTGCGCAACCAGCTTCGGCCCATCACCCGGCTGGCGGCGGCGGCCGAGGCCTTCGGCAAGGGCCGCTCGGTGCCCTATCGGCCGCGCGGGGCGCTGGAGGTGCGGGCGGCGGGGCTGTCGTTTCTCGAGATGCGGGCGCGGATCGAACGGCAGATCGAACAGCGCACGCTGATGCTGTCGGGCGTCAGCCACGATCTGCGCACGCCGCTGACCCGGCTGAAACTGGGGCTGGCCATGCTGGAGGGGGTCGACGATGTGGCCGATCTGCAGCGCGACGTCGAGGACATGGAACGCCTGCTGGACGGCTTTCTGGCCTTCGCCCGCGGCGATGCGATGGAGGCGGCGGTGCCCGTCGATCCCTTCGATCTGGTGGCGCGGATCGTCGAGAACGCGCAGCGCGCAGGCCAGCCGGTGCGGCTGACGCGCGGGCAGGGCGAGGGGGCGGCCACGCTGCGGCCGCAGGCGGTGACGCGCGCGGTCGAGAACCTGATCGGAAATGCGGTGCGCTATGGCAGCCGGGTCGAGGTGCAGGTGACACAGACCGACCGCCAGTTGCGGATCACGGTCGAGGACAACGGCACCGGCATCCCGGCCGAGCGGCGCGACGAGGCGGTGCGCCCCTTCACCCGGCTCGATTCGGCGCGCGACCCCAACCGCGGCGGCGGGGTGGGCCTGGGCCTGTCGATCGCGGCGGATGTGGCGCGCAGCCACGGCGGGCAGCTGCGGCTTGGCGAAAGCGACAGCCTGGGCGGGCTCAGGGCCGACCTGGTGCTGGCGCGCTGAGGTGCGGCGGGGAAGGGGGCTGTCTGCCCCCTCTTGGCCTGCGGCCAATTCACCCCCGAGGATATTTGCGGACCGAAAATGGGGCCGGGGCGGCGTGCGGCGTCAGAGGTCTTTCATCAGCCTGAGCGCATCGTAGATCGCGGCATGGGTGTTGCGGGCGGCGACCGCGTCGCCGATGCGGAAGAGCTGGAATTGCCCGGCGGGGTTGGTGGCGAGTGTCTGGGCGCGCCCCTCGATCAGCGCGGCATAATCCACCGCGCCCCCGTTGACCGACAGCGGCCTGAGCGCGGTGTATAGGTCGTCGAGCGGCTGGGTGCCGTGGTTCACCACCACCTGGTCGAAGCTGCGCCGTTCGGCCAACGGTTTGTAATCCGAGCCGATCACCGCCTCGAGCCGGTTGCCGCGCCGTTCCACCGCAGTCAGCCGGTAGGTGACGGTGAAGGTCACGTCCTGGCCCTGAAGGCTGCGCATGTAGGGCACGAGGTTCATCCCCATCACCTCGGGGGCGAAGGTGCGGTCGGGGGTCATCACCTCGACATGGGCGCCGGTGGCGGCGATGATCTCGGCCGCCTGCAGCGCGGCGTGATCGCCCGCGTCGTCGTAGACAAGCACGTTCTGCCCGGGCTTCACATCGCCCGACAGGATGTCCCAGGCCGAGACCACCAGATCGTTGCCCGCCTCCAGCACCGCGGTGTCGGGCAGCCCGCCGGTCGCCACGATCACCACGTCGGGCGCTTCGGCCAGCACGTCCTCGGGTTCGGCCCAGGTGTCGAAGCGGAAGCGGACATCGCGGGCGGCGCATTGCGCCATGCGCCAGTCGATGATGCCGATCATTTCGCGCCGCCGCGCGCTGCGGGCGGTCAGGCGGACCTGGCCGCCGGGCTGGCTTGCGGCCTCGAACACGGTGACGCGGTGGCCGCGCTCGGC
>DAIEJF010000238.1 GCA_027351005.1 Paracoccaceae bacterium
CTGGGACTGGCGGTGCCCGAGTTCCTAGCGCTGTTCGAGCGGCTGCGCGACGGCGCGGGCGTGGTGGTGCAGGAAGAGATCAAGGTCAGCCGCAAGGGGCGGCTGGAAAGCCTGCTGGTGCGGATGGCGACGCGGCGCAGCGACTCGGGGCGGCTGGAAGGCTATGTGGTGGCCTTCGACGACGTGACAGACCTTGTCAGCGCGCAGCGCATGGCCGCCTGGGGCGACGTGGCGCGCCGCATCGCGCATGAGATCAAGAACCCGCTGACGCCGATCCAGTTGTCAGCCGAGCGGATCAAGCGCAAGTTCCGCCCGCTGGTCGGCCCCGAGGTCGAGTCGCTGGATCAGTACACCGATGTCATCGTGCGCCAGACCAACGACCTGCGCCGGATCGTGGACGAGTTTTCCCGCTTTGCCCGGATGCCCGAGCCCGAGCGCGCCGAACATGACCTGACGCGGCTGATGCGCGATGCGGTGGTGTTGCAGGAATCCGCCTTGCACGGCGCCCGCCTTGTGGCAGAGATACCCGAAAAGCCCGTGCTGCTGGAAATCGACCCGACGCTGATGTCGCAGGCGCTGACAAACCTGATAAAGAACGCCGGAGAAGCGATTGAATCGCTTGTCGAAAAGGGCGCGCCGGATGGCTATGCCCCAGAGGTGCGGGTCAGCCTGGAAACCGACGATCAGGCCGCCGTGATCCGGATTGCCGACAATGGGATCGGGCTGCCCGAGGACCGCGCGCGGCTGTTCGAGCCCTATGTGACGACACGCGCCAAGGGCACCGGGCTGGGGCTGCCGATCGTCAAGAAGATCATCGAGGACCACGGCGGCACGCTTGCCCTGGTTGATGCGCCGCCCTTTGCCGACGGGGCGCGGGTCGGCGCGATGGCAGAGATCCGGTTGCCGCTGCTGGCGCGCCCCACGCGCCCGGCGCGCGACCGCAGGGGAACCGTGTCCGCCGAGGCGGACGCCGGGACGAAACAGGGGTAGGGCATGAGCGGCATTCTGATTGTCGATGACGAGCGCGACATCCGCGAGCTGATCTCGGACATCCTGCGCGACGAGGGCTACACGACGCGGCTTGCGGGCAGTTCGGACGAGTGCATGGCCGAGATCAACGCCGAGGCGCCGTCGCTGATGATCCTGGACATCTGGCTGAAGGACAGCCGGATGGACGGCATCGACATCCTCAAGACGGTGAAGCGTGACAACCCCGACGTGCCGATCATCATCATCTCGGGGCATGGCAACATCGAGATCGCGGTGGCCGCGATCAAGCAGGGCGCCTACGACTTCATCGAGAAGCCGTTCAACATCGATCAGCTTCTGGTGGTGGTCAGCCGGGCGATGGAAACCTCGCGGCTGCGGCGCGAGAACAGCGAGCTGCGCCGCCGCGACGTGACCACAGCCGACATGATCGGATCAGGTGCGGCCTTCAAGACGTTGAAATCGCAGCTGGACAAGGTGACGAAATCGAACGGCCGGGTGATGCTGTCGGGCCCGCCCGGATCGGGCAAGGAGGTGGCCGCGCGCTACATCCACGCCCAGTCGCACCGCGCGGCCGGGCCGTTCGTCACCGTCACCAGCGCCTCGATCCGCCCCGACCGGATGGAAGAGGTGCTCTTTGGCCGCGAAACCCCGGAACGGGGGCTCGAGGCGGGGCTGCTGGAACAGGCACATGGCGGGGTGATCTATTTCGACGAGGTGGCCGACATGCCGCTGGGCACCCAGTCGAAGATCCTGCGCGTGCTGGTGGAACAGCAGTTCAGCCGGGTGGGCGGCACCGACAAGGTGCGGGTGGACCTGCGCGTGATTTCCTCGACCACGCGCGACCTGAAGGCGGAAATCGCGGCGGGCCGGTTCCGCCAGGAGCTTTACGACCGGCTGAACGTGGTGCCGATCGCCGTGCCCGCGCTGGACGAACGCCGCGAGGACATCCCCGAACTGGTTGCCCATTTCATCGAGCAGTTCAACCGCACCCAGGGCCTGCCCCTGCGCGAGGTCTCGGAAGAGGCGACCGCGCTGTTGCAGACGATGCAATGGCCCGGCAACGTGCGCCAGTTGCGCAACGTGATCGAGCGCGTGCTGATCCTGGGCGAGGGGGCGGGGCCGATCGAGCCGCGCGAACTGCCGGGCCGCGAGGGCAGCAGCGAGGGCGACGGGCGCATCGTGCTGTCGGGCGGGCTTGCGACGCTGCCGCTGCGCGAGGCGCGCGAGTTGTTCGAACGGGAATACCTGCTGACCCAGATCAACCGCTTCGGCGGCAACATCAGCCGCACGGCCAGTTTCGTGGGCATGGAACGCTCGGCGCTGCACCGCAAGCTGAAATCGCTGGGGGTTGTCACCACCGCCAAATCGGGTGGCCGGATCGCCCATCTGGACGAGGACGAGGAAGAGCCCGAATAGGCCCCCACGAATAGGTCCGTAACGGACTGTTTTTGGGGCTGGAATCTCCTCCGGCTCCGCTCCATACTTAATGTGCGCAGGGCTTGCCCTGACGCCGAGGGACTCCGTGCGACACCATAAAGGCAAAAAAACAGATGGCCGCCGAAAAACAGAATTTGCAGGATGCGTTTCTGAACCATGTCCGGAAGACCAAGATTCCGGTCACGATTTTCCTGATCAACGGCGTGAAGCTGCAGGGTGTCATTACCTGGTTCGACAATTTCTGTGTGCTCCTGCGCCGCGACGGGCAATCGCAACTGGTTTACAAACATGCGATTTCGACAATCATGCCGGGTCAGCCCATCAGCCTTTACGATGGCGAGGACTGAGGACGCCCATGTCTGAGGCCCATGTCTGAGGCGGGCCCGACGCGGGCCTATGTGCTCCACCCCGATCTGAAAAGCGACCGTGGCCGCCGAACGGCGGAGCTTGCGCTGGCCGAGGCGGTCTCGCTGGCCACGGCGCTGCCGTCCCTGACGGTGGCGGGGGCAGAGGTGGTGCGGGTGCCGCGCGTGGCGCCGGGGATGCTGTTCGGCTCGGGCAAGGTGGCCGAACTGAAGGCGCGGATGCAGGCCGAAGAGGTGGGGCTGGTGCTGGTGGACGGGCCGGTCAGCCCGGTTCAGCAGCGCAACCTGGAAAAGGAATGGGGCTGCAAGGTTCTGGACCGGACCGGGCTGATCCTGGAGATCTTTGCCGACCGCGCCCGCACGCGCGAAGGTGTGCTGCAGGTGGAACTGGCCGCGCTCAGCTATCAGCGCACCCGGCTTGTGCGGGCCTGGACCCACCTGGAACGCCAGCGCGGCGGCTTCGGGTTTGTCGGCGGCCCGGGCGAGACCCAGATCGAGGCGGACCGCCGCGCCATCGACGACCAGGTGGTGAAGCTGAAGCGCCAGTTGGAGAAGGTGGTGAAAACCCGCGAACTGCACCGCGCCGCACGGCGCAAGGTGCCGTTTCCGGTGGTGGCGCTGGTGGGCTATACCAACGCCGGAAAATCCACGCTGTTCAACCGGATGACCGGCGCCGAGGTGCTGGCCAAGGACATGCTCTTCGCCACGCTTGACCCCACGATGCGGGGGGTTGTGCTGCCTTCGGGGCACAAGGTGATCCTGTCGGATACGGTGGGCTTCATCTCGGACCTGCCGACGCAACTGGTCGCGGCCTTCCGGGCGACGCTGGAAGAGGTGCTGGAAGCCGACCTGATCCTGCATGTGCGTGACATCAGCCACCCCGAAACCGAGGAGCAGGCCGCCGATGTGCGCGAGATCCTGACCTCGCTGGGCGTCAGCCGCGAGGTGCCCCTGCTTGAGGTCTGGAACAAGATCGACCTGGTCGAGGGCGAGGCCCGCGCCGCGCTGGAGGTGCAGGCCGGGCGCAGCGAAACGATCCTGACCGCCTCGGCGCTGACGGGCGAGGGGCTGCCCGCGCTTCTGGACGCGATCTCGGCCGAACTGGACGAAGAGCGGGTCGAGCGCAGCTTCGTGCTGCCCTTCGCCGACGGGCGGCGGCGCGCCTGGCTGCATGAACAGGGCGTGGTGCAGCAGGAGGTGGCGGCCGACGACGGCTATCGGCTGACCGTCCGCTGGACCGCGCGGCAGGAAAAGCGCTACCGCAACCTGTGACAGGGCGGGCCCCGGCGGAACCGGGGCCGCGGCCTGCGCCGGGCGTTCAGATATCGTGCAGGTCGTCGGGCAGCAGCGGCAGCGGCAGGTTCTGGTAGCTGACCGGCCGCAGGAAGCGGCGGATCGACAGCGTGCCGACCGAGGTCGCCCCGAAATTGGTGGTGGCGGGGTAGGGGCCGCCATGCACCATCGCATCGCAGACCTCGACCCCGGTGGGAAAGCCGTTCGCCAGCACCCGGCCCGCCTTGCGTTCCAGAATCGGCAGAAGCCGCCGGGCGAGCGCCATGTCGCCCGAGTCCAGTTGCAACGTTGCGGTCAACTGGCCCATCAGGCTTTCGGCGAATGCCAGCATTTCCGCCTCGCCCCGGCTGCGCACCACGAGGCCGAGCG
This sequence comes from Paracoccaceae bacterium, assembly GCA_027351005.1. Classification (GTDB taxonomy): domain Bacteria; phylum Pseudomonadota; class Alphaproteobacteria; order Rhodobacterales; family Rhodobacteraceae; genus Solirhodobacter. The sequence goes on from DAIEJF010000238.1 coordinate 4,455, forward strand.
GGCCGAACACCTCTTCGCCCAGATCGTGGTTGGCAAGCCAGTCGGCCACCGTGGCCTCAAAGACATAGGGCGTCGCGTTGCGCCGGTCACAGACCGAGGTCAGCACCGCGCGCACGCCCGCCGTGGCAGCAATGCGGTCGCGCCCGGCGCGGAAGCTTGCGGCGATGCCCGCCGTCAGCATGGTCTGGGGGGCGGCCGTCTCGAGCGCCTTGCCCACCGCCGCCAGGAACCGGTCGCCCGCATCGCCCGCAGGCAGCACCACGATGCCCGGATTGGTGCAGAACTGCCCCGCGCCCAGGGTCAGCGAGGCCGCCCAACCCTGCGCGATGGCTTCGCCCCGCGCCGCCAGCGCGGCAGGCAGCACGAAAACGGGGTTGGTGCTGCCCAGCTCGCCAAAGAACGGGATCGGCTCGGGCCGCCGCGCGCACAGATCGAAGAGCGCGCGCCCCGCGCCCAGCGAGCCGGTGAACCCCACCGCGCGAATGGCCGGATGCTGCACCAGCGCGGCCCCCACCTCGCGCGTGCTGCCCTGCACCAGCGAAAAGACGCCCGGATGCAGGCCTGCGGCGGCCACCGCCTCGGTAATCGCCTCGGCCACGATCTCGGCGGTGCCGGGGTGGGCGGGGTGACCCTTGACGATCACCGGGCAACCCGCCGCCAGCGCCGCGGCGGTGTCGCCCCCGGCGGTGGAAAACGCCAGCGGAAAGTTCGAGGCCCCGAACACCGCCACCGGGCCGATCGGGCGCTGCATCATGCGGATGTCGGGGCGCGGGGGGGTGCGGCCGGGCAGGGCGGGATCGTGCCGCCTGTCAAGATAGGCGCCATCGCGGATATGGCGGGCAAAGAGCCGCAACTGCCCGGTGGTGCGCCCCCGCTCGCCGTCCAGCCGGGCTGCGGGCAGGCCGGTTTCGCGCGTGCCGATCGCGGTGATGTCGGCCGCGCGCGCCTCGATCGCATCGGCGATACGGTCCAGCAGGTCGGCCCGCACGGTGCGCGGCGCCCAGCCGAAGCCTGCGAAGGCGTCCTCGGCGGCGCGCGCGGCAGCGTCGACCTCGGCGGCGGTGCCCTCGCAGATCAAGAGGCCGGGCCCCTCGGCAGGATCCGAGGTGAAGCAGGACGCGCTTTTGACGCGCTGTCCGGCGATCAGGTGAAGGCCATGGGGCACAAAGGTCATCGGAAAATCCTTTCGTGTCGGCCGGCGGGCCGTTGCCGCCGGGATAGCCTGCCCGTGCCGGAAGGTCGAGCCGGTCAGCGCAGGGAAAGCCCGCGTGTGACCGATCCGCTAGCCGGGACCAGCGGGATCAGGCAGGCCTGCACCGCATGGTAAAGATCCGGCTTGCCGGTGAACACACGCGACACCGGGCGCAGATCGTCATCAAGCTCGGGAAACCAGCCGCCGCGGGCGTGGTCGATCAGGTGATGCGTGGTGAAATCCCAGATCCGGCGATACCACGCCTCGAACCGCGCATCGCCGCCGGTCTGGCGCAGCACCGCCGCGGCCGCGATTCCTTCCGCGCAGGGCCACCAGTAGCGGTCCGACCGGGAAGGGCGGTCGTTCCAGTCCAGCGTATAGTAGAAGCCGCCGCGCGCCCCGTTCCAGCCGATCTCGCAGGTGTGCAGGAACAGCGCGCGGGCCGCCTCGATCATCCAGCCGTGCCGACGCCCGCCCAGTTCCCACAACTGGTTCAGAAGGCGGCTCCATTCCAGCGCGTGACCCGGCGTGGTGCCCGCGGGGCGGAACATCGGATCGCCCGCATAGTCGCGATCCACCTGCCAGTCGGCGGTGAAATGCTCGGCCACCCGCCAGCCCTCGGCCCGGGCGTGGCGGTCGATGATCAGCCCCGCGATGCGCTCGGCCATCGTCAGGTACATCTGCTGGCCCGTGGCCTCGAAGGCGGCCATCAGCGCCTCGGTCAGGTGCATGTTGGAATTCTGCCCCCGGTAGCCACCGCGGGGCTGCCAGTCGGCGTCATACTCTTCGGTCGTGGCGCCCGCGGCATCATCCCAGAACCGGGTCAGCAGCACCTCGGTCGCCTCGGCGATCAGCCGGTCGGCATCGGGATGGCCCGCCACCTTGGCCGATGCCCCGGCCAGCAGCACGAAGCCGTGGCCATAGGCCTGCTTGGCCGGATCGACTGCGCCCGCATCGTCGACCGCCCAGAACCAGCCGCCGTGGCGGTGGTCGCGCTGGCCGGCAAAGAGGAAACGCATGCCGTGATCGATCATCCGGTCGGCGCCGGGCAGGCCCAGCAGATGCGCCATCGCATAGCAATGCACCATCCGGGTCGTTTCATGCAGATGCCGCAGCGGGCGCCCCAGCAGCGGCGCCCCGGCATCGTCCAGCGCGAAGAACCCGCCCGCAGGATTGATCGCGTTGCGCTGGAAGAAGTCGAACAGCCCGCAGGCCTGTCGCATCAGCCAGTCACGATGGACTGGCCGCGTGGTCAGGTCGGGGCCGGTGCTGCCGATCCATCCGGTCGGCATGGGGAAAGGTTCGGTCACGGCGCGCCTCTGGTCTGGTTGCCCGGACTGTGTAGCAGGCCGCGCGGGGCGGGCGAGCGGAAATCGCGCCGACATCGGTCCGGCAACACGGCAGGGCCAGGATCTGACGGGTGATCCAAGATTCCCATAATCAATATTATGTAATATAAAACCTATGCCGCGCCGGACCATCCCGCGGATCTGGCGATGATCCGCCCCCAGCCACCGCTGCGCTGGACGCCGCCGCCCTTTCCACGCTAGAGGACAGCGACGATCCGCACCAGCCTGCCAAGGCCGCACGGCGGACCGCACGCCAGACGGAGGCCAGGCATGACATTCGACCGCGCGATCAAGATCGCCCCCTCGATCCTTTCGGCCGATTTCGCGAATTTCGGCGCCGAGATCCGCGCGATCGAGTCCCAGGGCGCCGACTGGGTGCATGTGGACGTGATGGATGGCCATTTCGTGCCGAACCTGACCTTCGGCCCGCCTGCGGTGAAGGCGTTCCGCCCGCATGTGCGCACGGTGATGGACGTGCATCTGATGATCGCCCCCGTGGACCCTCATCTGGAAGCCTTCGCCGAGGCCGGCGCCGACATCATCACCGCCCATATCGAGGCCGGTCCCCATATTCACCGAACCCTGCAAGCCATTCGTTCGCTTGGTAAAAAGGCAGGCCTTGCGCTGAACCCCGGAACCGGGCTGGACGCGGTCGGGCATCTGCTGGATCTTTGCGACATGGTGCTGGTGATGACGGTGAACCCCGGCTTTGGCGGCCAGAAGTTCATCGCCAGCCAGATCGACAAGGTGGCACGCCTGCGCGCCATGATCGGCGACCGGCCGATCCATATCCAGGTGGATGGTGGCGTGACGCCCGACACCGCGCCCCTGGTCGCGGCCGCGGGGGCCGATGTGCTTGTCGCGGGCTCGGCCGTGTTCAAGGGCGGATCGGTCGATGCCCCCGCCGCCTATGGCGCCAACATCCTCGCGATCCGCGCCGCGGCGGAAGGTGCCCGGCTGGCGGCCATGAAATGACCACGCGTTCTTGAATTTTCACAATAAACAAGTCGCTAAGTATCTCACTTAATGCATCACATGAGGTTCTGCCGGGCGATGGTCTTGTCGGGTCGGAGGATCGGAAAACCGAGAGCAACATGAGGATCGTCTTCGATCTCGATGGAACGCTTATTGATTCTGCCGCAGACATCCATGTGGCTGCGAATGCGGTCCTGGCAGAGTTCGGCTTTGCGCCGCTGACCTTCGCGCAGGTCAAGAGCTTCATCGGCCGTGGCGTGCCGCATCTGGTCCACCGTCTTCTAGCGGCCTCCGAGGCGGACCCCAAGGGTCCGCTGCACGCGCAGGTGATGGCCGCCTTCGTCGCCCGTTACGAGGATGCGGTGACCATGACGGTTGTCTACCCCGGCGTCCCTGCCGCGCTGGCCTCGCTGGCAGCGCGCGGGGCGCAGCTGGGCATTTGCACCAACAAACCGCTGGCCCCGGCGCTGGCGGTGTTGCGCCATGTCGGTCTGGCGGATCTTTTCGACGTGGTGCTGGGCGGTGACAGCCTGCCCGAAAGGAAGCCCGACCCGAAACCGCTGCTGGAAACCTTTGCCCGGCTCGGCAGCGGCCCGATGGCCTATGTCGGCGACAGCGAGGTTGATGCCGAGACGGCGGCACGGGGGGCGGTGCCCTTTGCGCTGTTCACCGAAGGCTACCGCAAGGCCCCGGTCGCCGAGCTGCCGCATGATGCGGCCTTCGACGATTACGCCGCCCTGCCCCGGCTGATCGACACAATCGCGCGCTGAGCCGCTGTCATTCCTTACGGAAAGTCGATTTTCTGTTTGATATCATATTCCTACCGAACATTCCTCAGACGATGGCGGCCTCTGGGAAGGGCCGATTTTCCACGATCCGCTCGGCGCCAAGGTCCGTCAGGTCCAGCGCCTGATAGCGCCCGGTCAGGATCAGTTCGGCAATGCCGCGGCCCATCGCGGGCGACTGCTGCAACCCGTGCCCGGAAAAACCGTTCAGGATGTAGAGGTTGTCGGTCCCTGGCCAGCGCCCGACAATCGCGTTCTGGTCAAGCCGGTTGTAGTCGTACTGCCCCACCCAAAGCCGCAGGACCTTGACCGCGTCGAAGCCCGGCGCACGGGCATAGACCAGCGGCCAGATCACCTCTTCGAACTGCCCGGCATCGGGGCTGAAATCGTCTGGGTCGGCGGCGGGATCGATGCTGGGCACCGTGGCGATGATCCAGTGTTCCTGTTCCGGGCGCATGTAATAGCCGGTGTGGTCGATCAGAAGCGGCGCATCAGGATGCCTGGCATTCGGGGCGTCGATCACAAAAACTGTTCTTTTCCTTGGCTCTACAGGCAAAACCTCTCCTGCCATCGCCATCACCTCGGCGCCCCGCGTCCCGGCCGCGTTCAGCACGGCGCCTGCGTCAATCTGCACCCCCGAGGCCAGGTCCACCCCCGTCACCCGCGCGCCGCTGCGCCTGACCCCGATGACACGATCGGTGCGAAACACCACGCCCTGTGCACGGGCGGCGGCACGAAAGCCGTTCAAGAGCCCCATGTTGTCGAACCAGCCTTCGTCCCGCAGGCCCAGCGAACCCGCGGTGACATCCCCGACCG
>DAIEJF010000243.1 GCA_027351005.1 Paracoccaceae bacterium
GGTGGCGGTCGACCGGCTGGCCACCGCGATCAACGCGGGCGATCTTGACGCCGCGCAGAAGGCCTATGCGCAGGCCCGCCCCTTCTACGAGCGCATCGAATCCGACGTGGAAGGCTTCGTGCTGCCCGGTCATGACGCGACCGACAACGCGGGCAACCTCGATTACCTGATCGACATGCGCGAATCCAATCTTGACCCCGCGGTGGGCTGGCGCGGCCTGCACGCGATCGAACGTGACCTGTTCCAGACCGGGGTGATCACCGACGGCACCCGGGCGCTGGCCGCCGAGCTTCAGACCAACGTGGGGCATCTCGAACGTCTGGTGCCGACGCTGGACTACAAGCCCGAAGACCTGGCCAACGGCGCCGCGGGCCTGATGGAAGAGGTGCAAAGCGGCAAGATCAGTGGCGAAGAGGAAGCCTTCAGCCATCTCGACCTGGTGGACTTCGCCGCCAATGTCGAGGGTGCGCAGCAGGCCTTTGCCTTCCTGACCCCGGGGATGGAAAAGATCGACCCGGCGCTGACGAAACAGGTCCAGGACCAGTTCGACCTGGTGATGAAGATGCTGGACAGCTACCGCGACCCGAACGCGCTTGGCGGGTTCCGCCCCTACACGCCCGATCTGCGCGCGTCCGATGCGGTGAAGCTGTCGAAGGCGATCCAGGCCTTGCAGGAACCCCTGTCGCGGATCGCCGAAAAGGTGGCGACGGCGGGCTGAGGCGGCATGATGACCCGGAAACACCTGTCTGACGCCGCCGCCGCCCTTCCGCTGTCCCGCCGCAACCTGCTGTTGGGGGCGGCGGGGGCGGGCGCGGTGCTGCTGCCCGCGGCCGCGGGGGCCGCGACCCCGCAGCCTGCGGGCGACCTGATCGACCTGACCGCCCGCCATCCGTTCTACGGTCACGGGCCGCAGGCCGGGGTGATGACCCCGCCGCAGCGCCATGTCGTGTTCATGACCTTCGATCTGACCACGCAGGACCGCGGCGCGCTTCAGGTGCTTCTGGCGCGCTGGTCGGCGGCCATCGCGCAACTGATGAAGGGTGCGCCCATCGGCCAGGTCGAACCCGACCGCCCCGAGGCCGTGGGCCTTGATACCGGCGAGGCGCTGGATCTCGAGCCCGCGGGGCTGACCGTGACGGTCGGCATTGGGCCCGGTGTCTTCAGCGACGCATTCGGCCTTGCCGCCGCGCGGCCCGCCCGTCTGCGCCCCCTGATCGACCTGCCGAGCGACGCGCTGAAGCCCGACCTCAGCGGGGGCGATCTGTCGCTTCAGGCCTGCGCCGACGATCCGCAGGTGGCCTATCACGCGGTCCGGGTTCTGGCCCGCATCGGCAAGGTCACCGGCACCGCCGCGACCCGCTGGACGGTGATGGGCTTCGGCCGCGCCTCGGCGGGCAAGGGGCAGGCCACCCCGCGCAACCTGATGGGGTTCAAGGACGGCACCCGCAATATCGTGGAGCCCGCCGATTTCGACCGCTTCGTCTGGGTCAAGGATGGCCCCGCCTGGCAGCAGCAGGGCACCTATCAGGTGGTCCGCAAGGTGCAGATGCACATCGAGAACTGGGATACCGCGCAGGCGGTCCAGCAGAACGCGACGTTCGGGCGCACGAAGATCACGGGCGCGCCCCTGACCGGCAAGGCCGAATTCGACACGCCCGATTTCGCCCGAAAGGGCCCCGACGGCACGCCGGTGATCCCCGAGACGGCCCATATCCGTCTGGCCGCGCACGAGACCAACGACGGCACAAAGATCCTGCGCCGCGGGTTCAACTATACCGACGGGATCAATGCCTTCGGTCTGCTGGATGCGGGGCTTCTGTTCATCAGCTACCAGAACGATCCGGCCCATTTCGAACGGCTGCAGGCCCGTCTTGGCGCGGCCGATGCGCTGAACGAATACATCAGCCACATCGGCTCGGCGGTGTTCTTCGTGCCGCCCGCCCCGGCCGAAGGCTCCTACATCGGCGCCGGGATGTTCGCCGCGGCCTGAAGGCGCGGGGGCCCGTCCGGTCCCCGCTGTCATTCTGGGGGCGATTGCCACAGCGATGTCGAGATTCAATCTAAAGTTGAGTCTCGTCGGCTGAGGTTCATTGTGCTAAGGGTGGAGATGGCTGCCAAGGATCGTCTGTCGCATTCCCGAGTGCGACGATCCGCGACGCGAGGAGGCAGTCGTGCCCTCGGACACCTCGCGTCACGTTCCAACCTTCTCTCTCCCCAGGGGGGGCGACCGTTTCGGTCGCCCCCTTCCCGGGTTCCGTGGCTGGCGGCGGGCGCTGCGGAAACCTGTTTTTGTTTCAGAGAGATGCGCGATCCGGTGCGGGCCAGGCCTGCCAGCCTGACCGGACATGCCCGTCTCCCGCGCCGCGCACTCGGGGGCTAGCGGGCGTGTCGCCCCGGCCCCTGCGCGGCCAGCACCAAGAGCCCGCCCGCAATCGCCCAGTTCTTCACCACGATGGTCACCTGCCAGGGATCGGCGCGCAATTGCCAGTGGAACCAGCTTGTGAAGATGCAGTACGCCGCCAGCGCCAGGGCCCAGCCGCGCACGCCGGGGCCCAGGATCAGACAGACCGCCGCGATCAGATCGAAAGCGGCCACCGGCCAGATCAGCCAGACGGGCAACCCGATCGAGGCGATCATCTGCTGCACGGGGGCGGGGTCGAACATCTTCTGGGCAGCCCCGGCGAAGAACAGGAACGCGATCAGGACGCGCCCGACAAGGTTCAGCAGATTGTCCATCGGGGGTTTTCCTTTCAAATGACGAAGGGCCGCCCCCGGAAGGGCGGCCCCGGTTCAGCCCGGCAGACCCGCTCAGCTTGCGGGCAGCAGCACCGTGTCGATCACGTGGATCACGCCGTTCGACTGCTGCACGTCGGCGATGGTGACCTTGGCCACGTCGCC
>DAIEJF010000245.1 GCA_027351005.1 Paracoccaceae bacterium
CCGATGCCGCGCTGGCCTATCGCACCTATGTCGTCGAGGCCGTCCACCCGGTCGAAGTGCCAGCCAGCGATGCCGCGCACCTGACCACCTGGATCTCGAAGCGGCTGGGTCACACGATCCACGCCCCCGACTTCGCCCGCGAAGGCTTCAGCCTGATGGGCGGGCGGGTGCTGCCCTCGGCCACCGGGGCGGCGGCGCTCTTCATGTATCAGGACGCGGCCGGGCAGCGGCTTGCGCTGTATGTCGCGCCCTCGGGCAGCGACGAGACCGCCTTCCGCTTCTTCGACAAGGCGGGAACCGAGGGGTTCTGGTGGGTCGACCGCGACCTTTGCTACGCCATCGCCGGAACCCTGCCGCGCGACGTGCTGCGGCGCATCGCGACCTCGGCCTACGACCAGCTGCTTTAAAGAAAGCTTTGCGGGTCGATGTCGATCGACAGCCGCAGATCGGCGGGAAGCGGCAGTTGCGCGACCCAGCGGGCCAGCGCCGCCTGCAACGGCACGGCCTTGGCCGCCTTGACCAGAAGCCGCACCCGGTGCCGACCGCGGATCCGCGCGATGGGGGCCGGGGCGGGGCCGAAGACCTGGGCGCCCACCGCGCGCAGCGGCCCATCGCGGCGGGCGAGTTCGGCGCCAAAGTCGAACACCGCCTGCACGTCGGGCGAACTCAGCACGATCCCCGCCATCCGGCCATAGGGGGGCATGCCCGCCACCCGGCGTTCCTCGGCCTCGGCGCGCCAGAAGCCTTCCTCGTCGCCCGACAGGATGGCGCGGATCACCGGGTGATCCGGCTGGCAGGTCTGCAACAGCGCCAGCCCCGGCCGGTCGGCCCGCCCCGCCCGCCCTGCCACCTGCCGCATCATCTGGAAGGTGCGTTCCGCCGCGCGCAGGTCGGACCCCTGCAGGCCAAGGTCGGCGTCGATCACCCCCACCAGTGTCAGCAGGGGAAAGTTGTGCCCCTTGGCGACAAGCTGGGTACCGATGATGATGTCGGCCCCGCCCGCGGCGATCGTCTCGATCTGCTCTTTCAGTGCGCGCGCCGTGCCGAAGAGGTCTGAGGACAGCACCGCCATCCGCGCGCCCGGAAAGACGGTCGTCACCTCTTCGGCCAGCCGTTCGACCCCCGGGCCGACGGGGGCAAGCTTGCCCTCTACCTTGCAGGCCGGGCAGGCGGCGGGCATCGGCTTCGTCTCTCCGCACTGGTGGCAGACAAGCCGTTTCAGGAACCGGTGTTCCACCATCCGCGCGTCGCAATGGTCGCAGCCGATCTGGTGGCCGCAGGCGCGGCAGATGGTGACCGGCGCATAGCCCCGGCGGTTCAGGAACAACAGCGCCTGTTCCCCCGCCTGCACCCGCGCCGCGACCGCCTGTTGCAGCGTGGGCGAGATCCAGCGGTTGGCCGCCAGCGTTTCGGCCCGCATGTCAATGGCGCGCATCTCGGGCAGGGTCGCGGCGCCGAAGCGGGCGGGCAGATCCAGCCGGGCGTATTTTCCGCTGTCGGCGTTCACCCAGCTTTCCAGCGACGGCGTGGCCGAGGCCAGAACCACCTGCGCCCCCAGGATCGAGGCGCGCAGCACCGCCATGTCGCGCGCGTTGTAAAGCACCCCGTCTTCCTGCTTGTACGAGGTGTCGTGTTCCTCATCCACCACGATCAGCCCCAGATCGCGGAACGGCAGGAACAGGGCCGAGCGCGCGCCCACCACAAGCTGCGCCCCCCCTTCGGCGACCATGCGCCAGACCCGGCGGCGTTCCGTGACGGTAATCCCCGAATGCCATTCGGCGGGCCGCGCGCCGAAACGGTCCTCGACGCGGGCCAGAAAGCCCGCGGTCAGCGCGATCTCGGGCAGCAGCACCAGCGCCTGCCGCCCCTGCCGCAGGCATTCCGCGACCGCCTCCAGATAGACCTCTGTCTTGCCAGAGCCCGTCACCCCTTTCAGCAGCGTCGTGCCATAGGCCCCGCCCGCCACGCCCTCGCGCAGCCGCGCGGCCGCAACCGCCTGGTCGGGCGACAGTGTCGCGCCGGGCAGGGTGGGGTCAAGGCGCGGATAGGGCATGTCGCGGGGCGCTTCCTCCTCGGCCACCGCGCCCTGCGCCACCAGCCCCTTGACGACAGAGGTCGTCACCCCGGCCAGTTCAGCCAGTTCGCCCAGCGTGAAGGCCAGCCCGCCGTGATCGCGCAAGACCGCCAGCACCCGGCCGCGCGCATCGGTCATCCGGTCGGGGTCGGCCCCGCCCAGCCGGTAGATCCGCCGCATCGCCGGGCTTTCGCCCAGACCCGGCGCGCGGGTGGCCAGCCGCAGCATCGCGTGCATCGGCGTCAGCGTGTATTCGGCAGCGCGCGCCAGGAACAGCCGCATCTCTTCGCGCATCGGGGGGGCGTCCAGCACGCGGGCCACGCTGCGCAGCTTGGCTGCGTCGAACCCGCCCTGCCCCGGACCCCAGACGACCCCCAGAACCCGGCGGGGGCCAAGCGGCACCTCGACGAAGGCGCCCTCGGCGCAGCCGCCGGGGGGCGCGCGGTAGTCCAGCATCCGGTCAAGCGGTTGCGCGGTCAGCACCCCCACCCGCTCGCCGTCCTCGAACCATCCATCTGTCATCCGCGTCCCTTTGGCCTTCCGGCACCCCGTCCGTTGCGGTAATACATCGCCGACCGAAGCCGCAACCGGAAGGGGACGCGCCCATGAAATTCTTTGTCGATACCGCCGATGTCGCCGCCATCGCCGAGCTGAACGCGCTTGGCATGGTGGATGGGGTCACCACCAACCCGTCGCTGATCCTGAAATCCGGGCGCGACATCCTGGAAGTCACCAAGGAAATCTGCGGCATCGTCTCGGGGCCCGTCTCGGCCGAGGTCGTGTCGCTGAAGGCCGACGAGATGATCGCCGAAGGGCTGAAGCTGGCCAAGATCGCGCCGAACATCACCGTGAAGGTGCCGCTGACCTGGGACGGTCTGAAAGCCTGCAAGGTGCTGTCGGATGCGGGCCACATGGTCAACGTCACGCTCTGCTTCTCGCCCAATCAGGCACTTCTGGCCGCGAAGGCCGGGGCCACGTTCATTTCGCCCTTCGTCGGGCGGCTTGATGACATCAACCTCGACGGGCTGGAACTGATCGCGGACATCCGCACCATCTATGACAACTACGACTTCAAGACGCAGATCCTTGCCGCCTCGATCCGCACGGTGAACCATGTGGCCGAATGCGCCCGGATCGGCGCCGATGTGATGACCGCACCGCCCGAGGTGATCCGCAAGCTGGCCAGCCACCCGCTGACCGACGCGGGCCTCGCGCAGTTCATGAAGGACTGGGAAAAGACCGGCCAGAAGATCCTGTGATGGAGATCCGGCGCGCAGGCAGCCGACCCTCGCAAGCGGGGTCGGCCGATTACTTCACCGGCCGCGTGCGGCTTGATCCGGTGATCGAGGCGCCCGCCCCGGCCCGGCTCAGGGCGGCGCTTGTCACGTTTGAGCCCGGCGCGCGGACCTTCTGGCACACGCATCCGCTGGGCCAGACCATCGTGATCCAGTCGGGCGTCTGCCTCTGCCAGCGCGAGGGCGGGCCTGTCGAACGGCTGACCCCCGGCGATGTCTGCTGGTTCGCCCCGGGCGAGCGCCACTGGCACGGCGCCGCCCCCGACTGCGGGATGAGCCATCTGGCCCTGCAGGAGGCCGAGGACGGGCGGTCCGTGACCTGGCTCGACCCGGTGAGCGAGGCCGATTATCGCGGCTGACCCCCGCACCGCCCGCAAACGTCTGGCGCGACACTCGCGGTATCGTGTAGGATTGCCCAAAAGGGCGACGGGGCGGCCACGACCGACCTCGCGGGGCATGAGGCAGACATGGCAGACGCGGCGATGAACGAAGACGATTTGCGCGAGCGGATCATGGCGGAGCCCGAGCGGGTGCTCGAGGATCCCGAACTGATGCGCGCGCTGATCGCCGCGAACGAGCGGGCGCTGGGGTCGAACGTGATCGACCTGCGCGGCATCGCGATGGAGCGGCTCGAGGCGCGGCTTGACCGGCTTGAGGACACGCACCGTTCGGTCATTGCGGCCGCTTATGAAAACCTTGCGGGAACCAACCAGATCCACCGGGCCGTGCTGAAGATGCTCGACCCGGTGAGCTTCGAGGAATTCCTGACCAACCTTGGCACCGAGGTGGCGCAGGTCTTGCGGCTGGAATGCGTGCGGCTGGTGCTGGAAACCCAGGTGCGTGACGATGACCCCGCGCTGCGCCGGGTGGGCAACGTGCTTTGCGTGGCGGAACCGGGGTTCATCGAAACCTACGTTCAGGCCGGCCGCCGCGGGCCCGCGCGCGCCGTGACGCTGCGCCAGGCGCAAGAGGGCTCGTCCGCGATCTATGGGGATGCCGCGGGCTGGGTCCGGTCAGAGGCGCTGATGCGGCTTGATTTCGGGCCCGTGCGGCTGCGGGGGCTGCTGGCCTTTGGTTCGGAAGACCCCCACCACTTCCGCCCCGCGCACGGCACCGACCTGCTGGCCTTCTTCGCGGGCGTCTTCGAACGCGCGATGCGGCGCTGGCTGGCATGAGCCTGGCGCTGTCGGCGGCACAGCGCGACGCGCTGGAACGCTGGCTTGCGCAACTTGGCGCGCTGGGGGG
>DAIEJF010000256.1 GCA_027351005.1 Paracoccaceae bacterium
AACCGCGACACGCCGCGCAGCTGCCCAGCCTCGACCGGGTCAAGGACATGGATCACGTCAGCGGCAGGGACGCGCACGGTTTCGCCCGAGAGGCCAGGATCGGTCAAATCACCCGGGTGACGGCGTAGGAAGTGATAAGCAACGCGGCGGCCGATGCCGTCGAACTCGATGCCCTGACGGATCAGACCGGCACCGGGCAAGGTGCGGTTCATGTCCAAGGGCAGCATCTCGGCGGGCAGCATCTGCAGTTGTAGCGGCACCGTCAGACCGTCTTCGGCCCGGCGCGGCCGGATCCGGATGAAGACCTCGCCCGACAGGAACACCTCGCGCGCGGCCCGGCGCTGCAGCCCGTAGAAATCGGTCAGACCCTCGGCGTCAGCATCGTCAGTCCACGCGAGCCAGAGTGCCTGAAGCTCTTCCTTCTTGGCGGCATCCGCGAGGATCGAGGAGGGTTTGATGCCATCGCCGACCACATTGCTGGCGAAGCTTTCCACGGCGTTCGCCGCATAGCCATTGTTCCGGACCAGCCAGCGGGCGCGGGCGGTGATCGTGTCGCCCGAGGCGGCGATCAGCGTGTTCACATGAGCGCGGGATGCGCGAAACCCGCGAAGGCGCCGATGGGCTTGGGCTGCGTCAAACCCGCCGATGATGCTGCCGATGCGCTGGCGGAACGCTTCGAATGCCATCACAGACCCTTCGACGCAACCGTGCCCCAGCGCCGACGACGCGGCGCGCCGGAAGTGGTTGTGGCGATACGGGTTTCCAGATCGCTGATGGCGTTTGCCAGTTCCGCGTCCGAGCCATAGTTGATCGATTTCCCATCATAGCTGACCGACCGGACGCCTGCGTAGCGCGCCTCCTGAAGTGCTGCCAGCAGGGCGCGCATCCGTTCCCGATCCATCTCAGTTCCTCATGAAGTTCGGTGTGTAGGCCCGGCGTTTCCGCCGTGCCGTGGTGGGTGTTCCGGCCTTGGGCGCGGCGGGTGCTGTCGGTTCTGCAGGGGCCGCAATCTGCGCTGCCGGTCGCGTCTCAACCCCGGCCTGCGCCTCCAGCCGCCGCCAGGTCGCCTCGTCCCAGCGATCTGCGCCCATGATCCACGCCGCCGCCCGGGCATAGACGCGGGCGTCCAGCGCTTCGTTGCGTTCCCGCATCTTCTGCCATTCGGGGTGGGCATAGCCGCGCTTGTTGCGCACGGTGACCAGCTGTTCCGCCACCAGCTGCTTCAGCCATTCGGTGTCGATCCAGTCGGGCAAATGCACGGTGCCGGGGGCGTCGTGTGCGCCCAGCGCCCGGTCTTCGTCCGAGGGACGCTCCAGCCGCAGGAAGCGATAGGTTTCGGTCTTGAACGTCGCGGTGGCCACCGACCAGAGCCGCGCACCCCGGCGCAGACGTTTGCCGCCGATGGTGGCGTCGACAAAGGTCGGCCCCGACACCGGCGTGGCGCGGTTGAAGCCTTCAAGACCCTTGATCGGGGCGACCTGGTCGAAACCCTGTTTCCGCGCCCATGCGTAA
>DAIEJF010000268.1 GCA_027351005.1 Paracoccaceae bacterium
ACCTCGCCCCCCCAGAGCGTGCCATCCGCGCCGTAGCCCAGCCCGTCCAGCACGATCCCCGCCACCGGTCCGGCATCGCGTGCCCAGCCCGCATCGGCCAGCGCGGCGGCCAGATGCGCATGGTGATGCTGGACCCGGATCAGCGGCACGCCTTCCGCTGCCGCCCGGGCCTCGGCATGCCGCGTCGTGCGGTAGCCCGGATGCAGGTCGCAGGCCCGCGCCGCCACACGCACATCGAAGATCTGCGCGTAATCCGCCTCGGCTGCCAGATACTCGCCCCAGGTCAGCGGCTCTTCCAGATCGCCCAGATGATGCGAGAGCAATGCCGCCCCCCCCTTTGTCAGGCAAAGCGCGCCCTTCATCTGTCCGCCTGCGGCCAGCACGACTGGTGCCGCCGCGAACCCCTCGGGCAGCCGCAGCGCCTCGGGCACCCGGCCACGGCCCCGCCGCAGGACCATCGGGCCCGAGGGCAAGACCCGCTCCACCCCGTCATCCAGCCGCCGCACGATGGCGCGATCATGCATGAGGAAGGCATCGGCGAACCCGGCCAGCTTCTCCCGTGCCGCGTCATTGCCGATCACCTGCGGTTCGCCCGAAAGGTTGCCCGAGGTCATCACCAGCGGCCCACCGAAGGCATCAAGCAGCAGGTGGTGCTGCGGCGTATGGGGCAGCATCCAGCCCAGGTTTGGCTGCCCCGGCGCCACCTCGCCGGGCAGCGCCGCCCCCTGCGCCGCCAGAAGCAGGATCGGCGCCGCCGGGTCCATCAGCCGCGCGGCCTCGGCCTCGCTTGGCGTTGCGTGGGCGCGGATCATCTCCAGCGTTCCCATCAGGGCGAACGGCTTGCGCGGCCGCCGCTTGCGCGCGCGCAGACGCGCCACCGCCGCTCCATTGCGCGCGTCACAGGCCAGGTGAAAGCCGCCCAGGCCCTTCACCGCCAGGACGGCCCCGGCCTTCAGGCGCGCCGCCGCCAGCGCCACCGCCACGCCCGGCACCTCGGCTCCGCCCTCCTCCAGCCACAGCCGCGGCCCGCAATCCGGGCAGGCGACCGGCTGGGCATGAAAGCGCCGGTCGGCGGGGTCTTGGTATTCCGCGCGGCAGGCGGGGCACAGCGGAAAGACCGCCATCGCGGTGCGTCTGCGGTCATAGGGCAGCCCGGTCACGATGGTGAAGCGGGGCCCGCAATGGGTGCAGTTCGTGAAGGCATAGCCCCGCCGCCGCCCCTCTGCGCGGATCTCGGCCAGGCAGGCCGGGCAGGTCGCGGCGTCCGGCGTGATCCGCGTCTCGGCCCCCGTCCCGCGCGATGCCGCGATGCGAAACCCGTCGGGCGCCACCGCAAAACGGTGCGGCGCCGCCTCCACCGCCTCGACCCGGGCCAGTCCCGGTGCGTCCTGCGCCAGCGCCGCCTCAAAGGCGTCGAGTGCCGCGCCCTGCGCGAAGATCAGTACGCCCTCGGGGTCGTTCAGTACCTCGCCCGCGATCCCCATCCGCTGCGCGAGTTGCCAGACGAAGGGCCGGAACCCCACCCCCTGAACCTGCCCCCTGACCCGGATCCGCCGCCCTTCGAGCCCCCGTTCGCCCATTTTCGGTCCTCAAATATCCTCGGGGGGTGTGGGGGGCAGACAGCCCCCCACCCGTCGCCGCCGCCCGGCTCAGTCCGGGCCGGCCAGATCCGACAGGATCGGGCAATCCGGCCGTTCGTCGCCCGCGCAGCAGGACACGAGCCCCGCCAGCGTGCCGCGCATCGCCTTGAGTTCGGCGATCTTGGCGTCGATCTCGCGCAGATGCGCCTCGGCCAGCGCCTTCACATCGGCGCTGGCGCGGCCGCGGTCTTCCCACAGCGCCAGCAGCTTTCGGCACTCTTCAATCGAAAAGCCCAGCGATCGGGCCCGGCCGAGAAAGGCCAGCTTGTGCAGGTCGGCCCCGGCAAAGGCGCGGTAGCCGTTGGCCGAGCGCGCCGGGCGGATCAGGCCGATCTCTTCGTAATAGCGGATGGTCTTGGCGGGCAGACCCGACCGGCGCGCGACATCGGCGATGTTCATTTCCCCCTCCCGAAGCGGCGCAGGCGCAGTGCGTTCGACACCACGATCACCGACGAGGCCGCCATCGCCCCCGCCGCCAGCATCGGGTTCAGAAGCCCGAGCGCCGCCACCGGGATCAGAAGCACGTTGTAGCCAAAGGCCCAGCCAAGGTTCTGGCGGATGTTGCGCATCGTGGCGCGCGACAGGGCCAGCGCCGTGGCCACCCCCGCCGGGTCGCCCGACATCAGCACCAGGTCGGCCGTCTCGATCGCGACATCGGTGCCGGTCCCGATGGCGATGCCGACATCGGCGGCGGCCAGCGCGGGGGCGTCGTTGATGCCGTCGCCCACGAAGCCGACCGGGCCTTCCGCCTTCAGCGCGGAGACGGCGTCCACCTTGCCTTCGGGCAGCACGCCTGCCACGACATGGTCGATGCCCAATGCCGCAGCGATGCGGCGGGCGGTGGCTTCGCTGTCGCCCGAGATCAGCGCGGTCTTCACCCCGGCTGCATGCAGGGCCGCGATGGTTGCGGCGGCGGTCGGTTTCACCGGGTCGGCCACGCCGATCACCGCCGCGGGCCTGCCGCCGACGGCGGCCAGCACCACGGTGCGCCCCTCGGTCGCCAGACGGTCGGCAGCGGCGGCGAGGGGGGCCGTATCCACCCCTTCGGTTGCCATCAGCCGGGCAGAGCCCACGGCGACGCGCTGGCCCGCCACCGTCGCGGTCACCCCCAACCCGGGCCGGGCGGTCACGCCTTCGGCCGCGGGCAGGGCGAGGCCACGGCCCTCGGCCTCGGCGACCAGCGCGCGGGCCAGCGGGTGTTCAGACCGGGCCTCGACCGCGGCAATGGTGGCCAGCACGTCCATCCCCACCCCCGGCGCCAGCGTCACCTCGGTCACAGCGGGGCGGCCTTCGGTCAGCGTGCCGGTCTTGTCGAAGGCCACGACCCGTGCGCCCTCCAGCCGTTGCAGCGCGTCGCCCTTGCGGAACAGAAGCCCAAGTTCCGCCCCGCGCCCGGTGCCCACCATGATCGAGGTGGGCGTGGCCAGCCCCATTGCGCAGGGGCAGGCGATGATGAGGACGGCGACGCCCGCGACAAGGGCATGGGCGATGACGGGCGCGGGGCCGAAGATCAGCCAGGCCACCACCGTCAGCGCCGCGACGGCCATCACCGCGGGCACGAACCA
>DAIEJF010000284.1 GCA_027351005.1 Paracoccaceae bacterium
GGGATCGGGCTGTCGGGCGGGGGGGCCCATGGCAGTCGGCCCGCGGCCCAATCGGCCAGCCGGGCGGGTGTGCCATCGGTCGAGGCATTGTCGACCACAACCACCCGCAGCCGGACACCGGTCGCCGCGCGCAGGCTTTCAAGGCAGTCGAGCACCACACTCCCGCTGTCATAGGCGACCAGCACCACGCCGAGAACCGGATCGGCGCCGGTCACTTGCGGCCATCCGTTGGGCGCGATCCGGGCGGAAAGCGGGTCAGCCGCGGCGCTGCGCGGCCGGGCTCGGCGACGGGTCGGGCGCGCCGGAAGACGGGCGTGGCACCGCTGGTCAGGGGTGGGCGCACCCCGCCTTCGCGGCGCAGGCGCAGCCCGCGGGCCGGGGGGGCCTCTGCCGGTGCGGCGGCCGTGCCGGGCGTGGCTGTCAGAAGCCACATGCCCGCCCCGTAGAGAAAAAAGACGAAGGAATAAAGCGTGCCCCAGACATCCACCGTCACCAGCGTGAAGCTGAGCCCGACAAGCGAGAACATCCAGGCACGGCGCAACTGGTAAAGCGCGGGGTCGGCGTCGAAATCGCGCAGCCCCACCCGCCAGAGCGACCAGCCGTAGCCCGCCGCCAGCAGGGCAAAGCCCGGGGTTCCGTAGCGCATCGCCGCCAGCAGCCAGAAATTGTCGACGCTGCTGGAATACATGAAGGCCGGGCGCACCCAGTCGTTCAGGCCGATGCCGAAGACCGGGTTCTGCCCGACGTTGTAAAGCCCCCATTGCAGGATCAGGTCGCGCCAGTAGGCGGTGCCGCTGGAAAAGGTCGCGTAGGTCAGAAAGACCTTGTAGGGCGTGCGGTTCGAGGCAAGGTCAACCACCACATAGGCCAGCACGAACAGGCCGAGCAGGATCAGCCAGCGCGACTTCACCCCGCGCAACAGGCTGACCCAAAGGATCAGCATTCCCTGCAGCGCCAGTGCCAGCATCGGCCCGGCCGACAGCGACAGAAGCGCGCAGACGGCACAGACCGCTGACAGCAGATGGCGACGGATGTCGGGCATGGCGCCGCGCAGGCCGACAAAGCACAGCGAGAAGGCGATGGTGCAGAACAGCCCGTAGTGAATCGGATGGGCAAAGACCGCCTGCACCCGGGTGAAGCCGAAGCGCGGGATGGTATAGGCGGGCACGACGCTGGCAGTCAGGCCGGGCAGCCGTTGCAGCAATTCGACCACGATCGGGTGGCTGGTGACGGTTTCGTAAAGCGCGATCGGCAGGGTCGCGGCGACCAGCCAGATCAGGGCCCGGGTCAGCACCGCAAAGGTTTCGGCGCTGCGGATATAGGCGCGGGCCAGGACATAGCCGCCGAAGAACTCGACCCCGGTGGAGCCCGCGAATTGCACCACGCGATCCGGGTTGTTGACCGCCAACGCCAGGGTTCCCCAGGCGACGTAGCAGAGGAACAGCACGTCCGTGGCCATCACCCCGCCATAGGCACCGGACAAGAGCCGCAGGGTCAGCGGGACGATCATGACCAGCAGAAGGATGCGCAGATCGGTAAGGACGAGGCCACCGACCGTTGCGCCCAGCGGGATCATGACCGACGCGAGGTAAAGGATCACGGGCACCGGCAGACCACGCCAGACCCCGACCGCCCCCGCGAGGGTCGTGGCAGCGGGCGGCACCGTCGGGGACTCCGGGACGGCCACGGGATCGGGGCTCCTGCATTCTGTCCGGCGCTTTGGCCGACCTGCTCATTTTCCGCCGAGCTTAGCGCAGTTCACGAATCGGTGCGAGCCCTTCCGCGTCACGGCCCGCGCAGCAGCGGGCTGCCTGCTGTCAGCCCGTCAAGCGGGCCGTCGGGCCGATAGACCCAGCGTCCCAGATCATCGGCGCGCCCGGCTCGGGGAGACAGGAAGACGGCGTCGTAATATCCGGGGCGGCCGGGATCGGTATCCTGGATGATGACGTTGCCTGCGACGTGCCAATCGGGTTGCCCCGCGGGGCCGGTGAGGGCCGCAGCGGCGTTGCCGGTCAGGGTGACGTTGCGGTTCGTCGTCTTCACCTCGATCCGCGGGCGCCAGAGCGGGGGGTTGGCCCGCCGCCCGTCCGAGGCCGCGTCGTGGATCAGGGTGTTGTTGCGGATCGTCAGCCCGTCCGCCTCGCCGACGGTGATGCCGTGGATATGGGCGTTGACGATGACGTTGTCGGCAATCGTCAGGTTCCGGTAAAACATCCCCGCCCCGGCGCGGCCTTCGTCCACCTCCTCGTTGCGAATGAAGATCGACTGAGTGAACCCGTGCCCCTCGGCCAGCAGGAAGTTGCCGCGGATCACCACGTCCGTCGTGGGCCGATGGGTGCCGCGCGTCCAGAACTGGATCATGTCGGGGTGGTCGTAGATGCCGGTTTCCTTGCGGAAGGCATGGATGCGGTTGCCGGTGATCGTCAGACCCTGATCGGCAGCGAAGTCCATCCCGTCGGAGCGGCAGCCAACCACCTCGTTTCCGGTGATGGCGACCCGGTCGCTTTGAACCACCATCAGGCCGCGGTAGAATCGCGCGATGCGATTGCCGTCCACCGTGATGTCGGCCGAACTGCGGATCTGCAACCCGATGGCGGTGGGCAGGCCGATATCCTCGGGCTTGCCCGCGGTGGCCAGCGCGCCGGTGAAGCGGTCGTTGCGGAAGGTGATGGCGTGGCTGTCGATCACGCGGAAGGGCGTCGCCTCAAGCGAATCGCCGGGGCGGTAAGCGGCGGTGAAATCCAGCCCCTCGAGCACCAGGTTCCCCGCCGTGCTGAGCGCCATGCCGCTGAAGCGCGCAGGCCGCGCCGGATCGGCCGAACGCAGTGTGACCGGACTTGGGAAAGAGACGGCAAAGCGTTGATATTGCGTCAGTTCCAGGCGGCCGTAATCGCCGGGCGCAAGGCTGATCTGTTCGCCGCCACGCGCCTGTTGCAGGGCTGCGACCAGTTCGGCCGGGGTGCTGACGGTCTGGGCGGCGGCAGGCAGACCGGACAGCCAGAGAAGCAGGGCGAAGAGGCGGCGCATGGGGCATCCGGACAGCGAGACAGGAACGGGCAGCCTGCCAGAGCCGGATGAAGAAAGGCTTGCCAGACGCGGGCACCGTGCGCCGGAATGGCGCCACGCGCAACGCCCCGTGGCCGCATGATATCCCGGTTGCCCTGAGCCCGCAGCCAAGGAGACCGCCATGCTCGGTGTCGGAATTGCCACCACGACCCTCCGCCGCCCCAAGGCCGGGACGGGCGCCCCGCGGGCCCCCGCGACGCCGCTGACCGCGATTGCCGCGACGGGCTGGCATGCAACCTGGCCCGCCCCGCCCACCATCGGGCCCGCCGACGCGCGCCCCTGGGTCAACGTGCTCCGCCCCGGCTTTACCGCCGCGGGCCAGCCGACAAGCGTGACAGAGACGGTGCAGGTCACCACGCGGCTGCGGCGCGCCTATCCCGACCAGGCCAGCCTGACTGCCGACCAGGTGGTGCTGTCGGATTTCATCCATGCGGGCGACACGGTGCCGGGGGCCGCCAATGGCTCGACCCTGCCCTACCCGAGGCCGATCTGCTGCTGGCTGACCCCCGATCTCGAACGGGCGACCGGGCCCACCTTTACCGCGCGGCTGGCGGTGGCGCATGCCTATGCGCGCAACGGGCGGCCCGTGGCGGCGGTGACCTTCATTGCCTCGGACGGGGTGAACAGCGTCACGCACACCGTGTCGGCCATGAGCGCGCGGGCCTGGGCCTCGGGGCTATGGGCGCCCTATTTCGAGGTGGCGCTCGACACCACGACACTGGCGGCGGGGGCGATCTGCACCTTGGATGCGATCGTGCATCCCTGGGTCGGCACGGCGTTCCAGGCATCGGCCCAGGGGGCGGCCTATCCCTCGATCAACTTCACGGTGCTGAAATTCCTGAACGACCGTACGGGCAGCTATGGCACAGCCTATGCCTATGTGAACGCAACGACCGGCAACAACGCGACAGGGGTCGCCTCGGGCGCGGCCAGCGCGGCGGCCGCGGCACCGTTCCTGACGGTGGCGGCGGCCGCGGCGGCGATCAAGACGTTCAACACCGCCACCTTCGGCCGGGCCGAGGCGGCGGGCGGGGTGATCCGGCTGGCGGCAGGGGTCCATGCCCATGCGAATTTCTCCACCGCCACCGCGAATGCCTTCCCGCTGGTGATCGAGGCCGCAGACCCGGGCGCGAAGGCCACGACGATCTACACCGACAATGGCGTGAACGTCTCGGGCGGGCTGCCGGGCAAGGTGAAGCTGCGCAACCTGACGCTGCGCAAGGTCGGGGCCAGCGCGATCCTGCTGGACAATGCCGCCGCGGCGGCGACTCTGGACCGGATGCTGGTGCTGGAAAACGTGGCCTTCGACCGGGCGGGGGCGGCGGCCTACGGGGCCTGGATCTATCGCACCGGGCGCTGCTGGATGGTGGACTGCACAGGCGATCCCGCGGGCTCGATCGCGATGTTCAACACTGCGACCAAGGAGATCACGCTGATCGGCTGCAACCTGCCGGGGCAGACGACGACCGCGGTCTACAACGCGGTTGCAAGCGTGGTGGGCTGGGCCGGCGATGTCGCGAACACCACGGGGATGGAGGCGCCGGCGGGGCAGTTGTTCCATCACTGCGTGATGAGCAACGCGGTTGTGAACAACAAGGCGTTCCTGGCGGGCAGCACGATCGGCGCGGCGGGGCTGGCGGTGGTGGGCTGCGTGCTGGAGGCGGTGGCAGGCAATACCGCCCCCGCGGCGGCGATCTCGGCGGACGGGGTGCTGAGCCCGGCACAGAACGTGCTCTGCATCGGCACCACGGCGGCGGGGTCGCGGCTGAACTGGCTATACGAGGACAGCGGAACCGCGGTGGTGGCGAAAAGCGGCTGGCTGCGGTTCTGCGTGATGCCCTACCGGAACACCAAGAGCGACGTCTTCGCCCAGAACGGCGCGCTGACCGGGAACTGGCCCGCGGCCTTCAATGTGGGCAGCCGGGCCAATGCCGCGGTTCTTGGCGACAACGCCGGGGCATCGAGTTGCGGGGTCGGCCGCTGGCTGGGCGAGGTGGCGGCGGCGGGCGATGTCTCGGGCAGCAGCGCGGCACCGCTGGAAACGCGCTGGCTGGACGACCGGTCCTTTGGCACCGGGGGCGGCGGGATGGGCGACTATACGCCGGGGCCGGGCCATGCCCTGCCGCGCATTCCGCCCGGGATGGCGCCCTTTCCGGTCGACCAGAAGGGGCGCGCCCTTGTCGATGACGGCAGCGCGGTGGCCGGGGCGATCCAGCCCGCCTGACGCGCCGGGGCCGGTCAGGCCGCGGCGGGGTTGTTGCGCGCCACCCACAGGTTCAGGGCCGCGGCCACCGTGACCCAGACCATGTACGGCAGCACGCAGAGCCCCGCGATCCAGTCCAGCGGCCAGAACGTCGCGTTCATCCCCGCCACCGCCAGCCACAGCCCGGCCATCGGGACCAGTGCAGTACGGGGGCGGCGCAGGCCGAAGAAGACCGGGCTCCACAGTGTGTTGAAGGCGACCTGCATGGCCCAGAAGGCCATTGCCAGGCCATTGCCGCCCAGGCCCGCGACGCGGGTCGCGGCAAAGCTGCTGAGCAGGTAGAGCGTGGTCCAGACCACCGGGAACATCCAGCGGCGCGGGGTCCAGGAGGGGCGCTTGAGCGTGTCATACCAGGTGCCAGGCTGGAACAGCATGCCGGTCGAGGCTGCCGCCCCGGAGGCCGCGACGAAGATCAGGAAAACGGGCCAGTCCACGGGTCAGATCCTTTCGATGGCAAGCGCGATACCCTGACCGCCGCCGATGCACATGGTGATGAGGGCGCGGCGGGTGCCGGTGCGTTCCAGTTCGTGCAGCGCCTTGACCGTCAGGATGGCGCCGGTGGCGCCCACCGGATGACCAAGAGCGATGGCCCCCCCGTTGGGGTTGACCTTCGCCGGGTCGAGCCCGAGCCCGGCCGAGACGGCCAGCGCCTGCGCGGCGAAG
Organism: Paracoccaceae bacterium; assembly: GCA_027351005.1. GTDB lineage: Bacteria > Pseudomonadota > Alphaproteobacteria > Rhodobacterales > Rhodobacteraceae > Solirhodobacter. The sequence goes on from DAIEJF010000284.1 coordinate 5,993, forward strand.
GCCTCGTTTGATTCCACCACGTCGAAATCGCCGGGCGTCAGGCCGGTTCGGGCACAGAGCGCCTGCACGGCCGGGATCGGGCCGATCCCCATCACCTCGGGGCGGACCCCGGCATGGGCGTAGCCCAGCACCCGCGCGCGCGGCCGCAACCCGGCCTTCGCGGCCGCGCCTGCGCGCGCCAGCACCAGCGCGGCGGCACCGTCGTTGATGCCGCTGGCGTTGCCCGCCGTCACCGTGCCGTCCTTCCGGAATACCGGCCGCAGGGCCGCCAGCGCCTCGGGGCTGCTGGCCTTGGGGTGTTCGTCGACGCTGAAGCGCACCGGGCCCTTGCGGGTCTGGATCTCGACCGGGGCGATCTGGCTGTCGAACAGCCCCGCCGCGATGGCGCGGGCGGCGCGCGCCTGGCTTTCCAGCGCGAAGGCATCCTGTGCGGCGCGGCTGACGTCATGTTCCGCCGCCACGTTTTCCGCCGTGATCCCCATGTGCCCGGTGCCGAAGGGGCAGTTGAGCGCGCCCAGCATCATGTCGAGCCACTGCACATCGCCCATCTTCTGGCCCCAGCGGGCGGCAGGGACGATGTAGGGCGCCCGGCTCATGCTTTCGGCGCCGCCTGCCAGTGCGAAATCGGCATCGCCCAGCATCAGCGCCTGTACCGCAGAGACGATCGCCTGCGCCCCCGAACCGCAAAGCCGGTTGACGTTCATCGCGGGCACGCTGTCGGGCACGCCCGCCTGCATCGCCGCGACGCGGCTGAGGTACATGTCCTTGGGCTCGGTGTTCAGGACATGGCCGAAGACGACGGTGCCGATCTGGCCGCCCTCGACGCCGGCCCGCTCCAGCGCGGCCTTTGCCGCGACGGTGCCAAGGTCGATCGGGCGCACCGCGGCCAGGCTGCCGCCGAAGGTGCCGATGGCCGTCCGCGCGCCGGACAGGATGACAATATCGTCGGTCATTTGGCCTCCGCCTTGAAATGGTCTGGGTGGGCGGCCGCGATGGCCGGGATCGCGAGAAGGTTAGCCTCGACCGCCAGGCAGCGCCGCCATGACGTGACGTCGATCGCCCAGCGACGGGCGTTGTACATCTGGGGCACAAGGCAGAGATCGGCAAGGCTTACGCTGTCGCCGTGGCAGAAGCGACCGGTGGCAGGGTGATCCAGCAACGCCTCGAACGCCGCCAGTCCGCGGGTGATGAATTGCGCCATCCAGGCCTCTGTGGTGATCGCGCCCTTCGATTCCGTCAGCGCGAAGCGCGCCACGGACGAATTGCAGACCGGGTGGATATCCATCGCGATGGCATAGGCCAGCGCCCGCACCCGCGCCCGGCCCAGCGCGTCGGCGGGCAGCAGGCTGCCGCCGCGCGTCTCGTTCAGGTATTCCAGGATGGCGAGCGACTGGGTCAGCATCTGCCCGTCGATCTCCAGCGCGGGCACCAGTCCCTGCGGGTTGCGCAGCAGATGTTCGGGCGCGCGGTTGTCGCCCTGCACCAGATCGACCGACACCGCCTGGAAGGGCAGGCCCAGAAGGTTCATGCCGATGCGCACCCGGTAGCTCGCCGAGGATCGCCAGTAGTCGTAAAGAACCGTCATCGCCGCCTCCGCCTTGCGCGGGGATGTGGCCACCAAAGCGCGCCCGGCGCAACCCCGTGTCACGGGGCATTGACCTTCCCGCGGCGCCTTGGGACAGGAGGAGCGTTCCCGCCGAAGGAGGCCGCCCTGCCCCGCGTTCCGAATGCCGCCCTGCTGATCGCGGGCCATGCGACCTTCATCCTGATGGGGGCGGCCTATGCGCTTTATGGCCCGGCCCTGCCGATCTACCGCGACATGTTCGGGTTGGCGGCCGGGGCGGCGGGGCTGATGGTCTCGGCGCACTGGGTCGGGGCCTTTGCCGCGGTGGCCGCGCAGATGGCCAACGTGCGGTTCACCGAGCGTCACGCGCTGGGGCTGCTGGCGGCGGGGGCCGCGATCATCGCGGCCCAACCGGGTTGGGCGGTGATGGTGCTGGGGGCGGCGGTGCTGGGGGCGGGCTATGGCCTGTGTGCCACGCTTTACAACCGGCGCTACCTGATCGAGTTCGGTGCCCGCGGCCCGGCGATGGTGGGGGTGGTCAACGCCGTCTTCGGGGTGGGCGCGATTGCCGCGCCGCTGGTTCTGGTGGCGCTTGGCAATGCGCCGATGCCGGTCTTTGCCGGGGTGGCGGTGCTGGTGCTGGCGGTGCTGCCGATCGCGCGGCCGGGCCCGGCCGAAGCGCGGCAGGGCGCCGACCCGCTGCGGCTGCGCCCCGAAATGGTTCTGGCGGCACTGACCATCGGCTGCGAGGCGCTGAGCACCGGGCTCGGCCCGACCGGGCTGGTCGGGCGGGGGCTGGGGCAGGCGGCGGCGGGCACCTGGACCTCGGCGTTCTTCATCGCCTTCATGGCGGGGCGCATCTCGCTCTACTGGGTGGCGGACCGGGTTCCGGCGCGGCGGCTTTTGCGCGTGGCGCTGGCCGGGCTTGCGCTGGCAAGCCTCGCGGCGCTGGTGCTGCCGGGGCCGGGCTATGTGGCAGCGGGGCTCTTTACCGGGCTTCTGTTCCCCTCGCTCTTCGTGGTCGCCTCGGGGGCCATGGGGTCGAGCCAGCGCGCCACCTCGACGATCATCATCTCGGGTCTCGCGGGGGGCATCGTGATGCCTGCGCTCTTTGGCGGGCTGATCGCGCTGGTGGGGGCGGCGGTGCTGTTTGCGCTGCTGGCGGGCTATGCGCTTCTGGTGCTGGGGGCGAGTTTCGTCCTGATCCGCGCCTAGGCTTGCGGCAGAAGCGGCACGCGCCCGTGCGGCGTCAGGTGGAACACCGCCCGCCCCTCGATCACGATGGCGGTCAGCGGGCCGCCGTAGGCGGCGCCCGAGTCGATGTTCACCCGGTTTCCGTAATGGGTGGGCGCGGGCAGGTGGGTGTGGCCGTGGACCACCAGAAAGCCGTGGTCGCGCGGATCTTCCAGAAAGGGCGCGCGGATCCAGACAAGATCGTCTTCGCGCTGCGCCTCGAGCGGGACACCCGGGCGGATGCCTGCATGGACAAAGACCACCTCGCCCCGCCGCACCCAGGTCGGCCGGGCCTCGAGGAAGGCGCGGTGGGCCGCGGGCACGGCGGCCACCGCCTCGGCATGGACCGGGGCAATCGGCCGGTCGGCCGCCTTCGCCACCCCGTAGGAGGCCAGCGTCGCCGCCCCGCCCAGCCGGGGATGCAGCCAGCCAAGCTCGGCGCGCAGGCCGGGGTCATGCGCGCGCAGGTCGGCCAGGAAGGCGGTGAACATCCGGTCGTGGTTGCCTTTCAGCACGATCCAGGGTTCGCCCGCCGCGATGCCCGCCCGCAGATGTTCCACCACGCCGCGCGCATCCGGGCCGCGATCCACCAGATCGCCGACATGGACAACGGGGGCCGCTGCATCGCCGGTCAGGGCACGGTCTGCGGCAATCCGGGCATGGGCATCCTGCAGCAGGTGAAGCTGTCCGTGAATGTCGCCGATCGCGTAGCTGCGCATGGCCGCCCCTTTCCGCATCGGGGCCGCATCACCCCTCTGCCGCGCTTCTAGGGGGCCGGGGCGGGAAGATTCAAGGGCCGCGAAGGGTGCGGGGCGCATCGCTCGCCGGGCTGCGGCGGGTGTGCAGGGCCGGACGCTCGACCAGGTGCCAGGACAGCACGGCGCAGACCAGCGTGGCAGGCAGCGCCAGCGCCACGTTCAGGGCCGGGTCATGCGGCCCAAGCCACCAGACGGCCAGCCCCTGCACCGGGAAGGCGTAGATGTAGACGCCATAGGAATAGTCGCCCAGCCGGTTCCAGGCCCGGCCCGCGGCGCAGGGGGTGTAGCCCGCCCAGAGCGTGGCATAGCCAAGCGCCAGGATCAGCGCGGGAAAGCCCGCAGGCCCCCCCTCCGCCACAACCGCCAGCCCGGCAAGCCCCAGCGCCAGCGACCCTGATAGCACGATCCGGGCCCGCAGGTGCCAGGCCAGCACCCCCAGCACGAAAGGCAACGACAGGTCCTGCAGCCGCGCCAGCTTTTCCGGCAGGGCGGGCCCCGCCGCCGCGGCCACGAGCCAGGCAAGCGCAAAGGCCGCCAGCATCGCCCGCGCCGCCCACCCGCGTCCGCGCGGCACAAGCGCGGCCAGCGCCAGCGCGGCATAACAGACGATCTCGTAGGCCAGCGTCCAGATCGACCCCGCGACCTTGGGATAGGGATTGTCCAGAAAGACCCCGGGA
>DAIEJF010000294.1 GCA_027351005.1 Paracoccaceae bacterium
GGCGGCGAACCAGGCCTCGGCATGGGCCAGCGAAAGTGCGGTCTTCGCGCGGCCGTCGGCGGCGGTCAGCACCGCAACCGCGCGTTCGGTCAGGCTCTGGCTCACAGGCCCTTCACCGCGTCCAATACCTCGGACACATGCCCTTCGACCTTCACCTTGCGCCAGACCTTCACGATCTTTCCCGCGCCGTCGATCAGCACGGTGGACCGTTCGATCCCCATGTAAGTCTTGCCGTACATGCTCTTTTCCACCCAGGTCCCGTAGCGCTCGCACACGTCCGAGCCCTCGTCCGAGACCAGCGCGATGCCAAGGCTGTGCTTCTTGACGAACTTGTCATGCGCCTTCACCGGGTCTTTCGACACCCCCACGACCACGGCGCCCGCGGCCGCGAAGGCGGCGGCGTTGGCGGTGAAGTCCAGCGCCTCGACCGTGCAGCCGGGCGTGTCGTCCTTGGGGTAGAAGTACAGCACGACGGCCTTGGGCCGCAGTGCGGAAAGCGTGAGCGTGCCGCCGCCGTCACGCGGCAGGGTGAAGTCGGGCGCAGTTTCGCCGATGTCGGTCATTGCGGGCCTGTCCTTGGCTGCTAGCGATGTGAGTGGTGTTTTAGTCCCTTTCAGACAAAGATAAAGACATCGGGCGCCCGACGTGCGGCGCGCCCCGCGCGGCCGGAGAGCGATGAGCGACACACCACGGGAGACACGGCGGCGGGGTCGGTTCGGCCTCTGGGCCTTGCTGAGCCTCGTGCTGCCGCTGGCGCTGGTCGCGCTGGCGCTGTTTGCCGTGACGGGTCGGCCCATCGAGGCCCCGGGCTGGGTGGTCAGCGAGGTCGAGGCGCGGGTGAATGCGCGCCTGGGGGGCGCGGCAAGCCTGCGTCTGGGCGGGGCGGAACTTACCATCGGCCAGCGCTATGTGCCCTCGCTGCAACTGACGGATACGCGGCTGCTGGATTCGGCGGGCGCGCAGGTGGCCTACCTGCCGGATCTTCAGGTGCGCTTCTCGTTGCAGGCGCTGCTAGAGGGGCGGCTGCAGGCGCAATCGCTCAGCCTGTCGGGGGCAAGCCTGGCGCTGCATCGCGACGCCGAAGGCAAGCTGAACCTGTCCTTCGGCTCCGGCCTGTCGGATCAGGCGCCCAAGGTGCAATCGCTGGGCGACATGCTGCAGGCGGTGGACCGGGTGATGGCCTCGCCGGTCCTGGCAGGGCTGACCAGCATCCGCGCGGATGCGTTGGCCCTGACGCTGGACGATGCGCGCGCGGGCCGGGTCTGGCAGGTGGGTGACGGCCGGCTTGTGTTGCAGCAGGACGCCCAGCAGGTCTCGATCGAGCTGGGCTTCGGCATGGCGGGCGGGTCCGGCGCCCCGGCGCAGGCGGTAATGACCTTTGTCACCCGCAAGGGCTCGCCCGAAGCGCGGATGTCGGTGCGGGTCGACAATGTCGCCGCCGCCGACGTGGCGGCCGAGGCGCCGGCGCTGGCGTTCCTGAAGGTCGTCGATGCGCCGATCTCGGGTGATTTCCGCGCTGCGGTGGGGGCGGATGGCCAGATCGGAACGCTGGAAGGGCGGCTGGAATTCGGGCAGGGCGCGGTGCAGCCCACCGCGGCGCAAAGCCCGGTGCGGTTCGACCGCGGCTCGCTGGCCTTCAGCTATGATCCGGCGGCGCGCAAGGTCACCTTCACCGAAGCCTCGGTTGACAGCGCCGTGCTGCGGGTGCGCGCCTCGGGCGAGGCCTACCTGCGCGACATGCAGACGGGGCTGCCGCATACGCTGCTGGGGCAGGTGCGGTTCAGCCAGGTGATGGTGGACCCCGCCGGGCTGTTCGAACGCCCCGTGCGCTTTTCGCAGGGGATGGTGGATCTGCGGCTGCGGCTTGATCCGTTCGATCTGCGCGTGGGCCAGCTCATGCTGATGCAGGGCGACCGCCGCGCGGTGGCCAGCGGCGATTTCCGTGCCACCGACAAGGGCTGGCAAGTGGCGCTGGATACCCATCTCGACCAGATCAGCAGCGGCGACCTGCTGGCGCTCTGGCCGGTGGATCTTGTGCCGCAGACCCGCCAGTGGCTGTCCGAGAACGTGCAGCAGGGCCTGTTGTTCAACGTCAACGCCGGGCTGAGGCTGGACCCCGGACAGGAGCCGCGGATCTCGCTCGGCTACGAATTTGCCGATGCGGACGTGCGCTTTCTCAAGACGCTGGCGCCCATCGTGTCGGGGCGGGGTTATGCCACGCTGGATGGCAAGACATACACGATGGTGGTCGATCAGGGCCATGTGGTGGCCCCGCAAGGCGGTGACATCGACGTGGCGGGGTCGGTCTTTCAGGTGCCCGATGTCACCATCAAGCCGCCGCCTGCGATCGTCCGGCTGAAGACCGACAGCACGATCACCGCCGCGCTCTCGCTGCTGGACCAGCCGCCCTTCGGGTTCATGACCAAGGCGCATCAGCCGGTGGATCTGGCCGAAGGGCGGGCGCGGCTGGACACGGTGATCCATGTGCCGCTGGCCGACCATGTGCAACTGCCCGACGTCAGCTTTGCCGTGCAGGGCACGCTGACCGGGGTGCGCAGCGACAAGCTGGTGCCGAAGCGGGTCGTGACGGCCGACAGCCTTTCGGTCACCGTCGACACCGACCGGATCGCCATCGCCGGTGCGGGGCGGCTGGACAAGCTGCCGGTCAACGTCACCTGGTCGCAGGACCTGCGGCCCGGCGCGGGCACCACAAGCCACCTGCTGGGCACGGTCGAACTGTCGCAAACCTTCATGGACACGTTCCACATCGGCCTGCCGCCCGGTGCCGTCACGGGGACCGGCACCGCGCAGCTTTCGGCCGAGCTTGAGCGCGGCGGCGGCAGTTTCACCCTGACCTCGGATCTTTCCCGCGTCGGGCTGAGCCTGCCCGAGATCGGCTGGACCAAGCCCGCCTCGGCGCCCGGCAAGCTCGAGGTATCCGGCACGCTCGGCACCCCCGCCAGCATCGACCGGCTGGTGATCGAGGGCGGCGGCCTGTCTGCCAGCGGCAAGGTCAGCCTGGAGCCTGACGGCGTGCTGAAGGTGGCGCAATTCGACCGGGTGCGGATCGGCGGCTGGCTGGATGGCGCGGTTGATCTGGTCGGGCGCGGTGCGGGCAAGGGGATCTCGGTCGTGATGCGGCGCGGCAGCATCGACCTGCGCCGCGCCACGTTCAAGCGCACGCCCACCCGCGGCATCGCGCTGCCGATCACCCTGTCGCTGGACCGGCTGACGGTGTCGAAGGGGATCGAGCTGACCGGGTTTCGCGGCAATTTCACCACGCTCGGCGGCTTCAACGGCACCTTCACCGGCGACGTGAACGGCGGCGCCAGCGTCACCGGCACCGTTGTGCCCAGCCCCGACGGCACCGCGGTGCGCATCCGCGCCGATGACGCGGGCGGGGTGATCGACGCCGCGAATGTCTTCGACCGCGGCCGCGGCGGCAGCCTGGAACTGACGCTGATCCCGCGGCCCGAGCCCGGCCAGTACAACGGCCATCTGACCATCTCGGACATCAAGGTGGTCCGGGCCCCGGCGCTGGCCGACCTGCTCGAGGCGATCAGCATCGTCGGCCTTCTCGACCAGTTGAACGGCCCCGGCATCCTGTTCACCAATGTCAGCGCCGACTTCCGGTTGACGCCGGACGCAATCGAGGTGACGAAGGGGTCTGCCTTCGGCCCGTCGATCGGCATTTCGGCGGCCGGGCTTTTCAACCTCGGGACAAACGTGTTCGACATGCAGGGCGTGATTTCGCCGATCTATATCCTGAACGGTATCGGCAGCATCCTGACCCGCGCGGGCGAGGGGCTGTTCGGCTTCAATTATCGCCTGAGCGGCACCTCGGCTTCGCCCAAGGTCTCGGTCAACCCGTTTTCCATCCTGACGCCGGGAATGTTCCGCGACCTGTTCCGCGCGCCCCCGCCCACGCTTGGTCATTGACGATGAACCTGTCCGATTTCGATTTTCACCTGCCCGAAACGCTGATCGCCACCCGCCCGGCCCGGCCGCGCAGTTCGGCGCGCCTGCTGGTGGCGCGCGGTGACGGGATCGAAGACCGCGTTGTCCGCGATCTGGCCGAGATCCTGGGGCCGGGCGACCTGCTGGTCTTGAACAACACCAAGGTCATCCCCGCGCGCCTCACCGGCACCCGCGCGCGCCAGACGGGGCAGGGCACCGCGCGGGCGAAGATCGAGGTGACGCTGCTGGAGCCGCAGGCCGACGGGTGCTGGACGGCGCTGGCCAAGCCGATGAAGAAGCTTGCCGCGGGCGAGGTCGTGGTGTTTTCCGACACCCTGTCGGCCACCGTCGCCGGGCGCGACGAAACCACGGTGCGCCTGTCCTTCAACCTGACCGGCGCCGATTTCGATGCCGCGCTGGCCGAGGCGGGGGCGATGCCGCTGCCGCCCTACATCGCGGCCAAGCGCCCGGCCGACGCGCAGGACATGGACGATTACCAGACCGTGTTTGCCCGCCACGCCGGGGCGGTGGCCGCCCCCACAGCCAGCCTGCATTTCGACGCCCCGCTGCTTGAGGCGCTGCGCGCGCGCGGGGTGCAATTCGTCGAGGTGACGCTGCATGTGGGCGCGGGCACCTTCCTGCCGGTCAAGGTCGATGACGTGACGACCCACCGGATGCATGCCGAATGGGGCGAGGTGACCGAGACGGCAGCCGCCCGCATCAACGCCGCCAAGGCGGCCGGGCACCGCATCATCCCGGTCGGCACCACGGCGCTGCGGCTGATCGAAAGTGCGGCCGACGCCCAGGGCAGGCTTCAGCCCTGGCGCGGGACGACCGACATCTTCATCTACCCCGGCTACCGCTTCCGCATCACCGACGCGCTGATGACCAATTTCCACCTGCCGAAGTCCACCCTGATGATGCTGATCTCGGCGCTGATGGGGATGGACCGGGTTCGTCGCATCTATGCCCATGCCATTGCGCAGCAGTACCGGTTCTTTTCCTACGGCGATGCCTCGCTTCTGATCCCCTGACGGCGGTTTCCGCCGTCGGCCGTCGCCCGTGCCCCATCGTCCCCTTCGCCGGAGCGGTACAGTCCTCCGGTGCAACCCGAGGTTTTCCATGCTTGCCGTTCTCCGCAACTCCTGGGCGCTGCTTCTCGGCATCACGCTGCTGATGCTGGGCAACGGCATGCAGGGCACGCTGCTGGGCATCCGTGGCGGCATCGAGGGGATATCGACCCTGCACATGTCGGTCGTGATGGCGTCGTATTTCCTGGGCTTCCTGTTCGGCAGCCGGGTCACCCCCACGATGATCCGCCGCGTCGGCCATGTGCGGGTCTTTGCGGCGCTGGGCTCGCTTATCTCGGCGGTGCTTCTGATGTACGCGCTGGCGCCGAACTGGATCGCCTGGTCGGCCGAGCGGGTGCTGATCGGCTTCAGCTTCTCGGGGATGTACATCACCGCGGAAAGCTGGCTGAACAACGCGTCAAGCAACGCGACGCGCGGCAAGGCGCTGTCGCTTTACATCATCGTCCAGATGATCGGCATCATCGGCGCGCAGGTTCTGCTGAACTTCGGCGATCCGGCGGGATATACGCTGTTCATCATCCCGTCGATCCTCGTCTCGGTCGCCTTCACGCCGATCCTGCTGACCGTCTCGCAGGCGCCGGCCTTCGCGGAAACCAAGGCGCTGAGCTTCTCGCGGCTGTATCACACCTCGCCGCTGGGCTGCGTGGCGATGTTCCTGCTGGGGGGCGTGTTCTCGGCCCAGTTCGGGATGGCCTCGGTCTGGGGCACGCAGGCCGGGCTAGGCGTGCGCGAGATCTCGATCTTCGTCGCGATGATCTATGTGGGCGGGCTGGTGTTCCAGTATCCGATCGGCTGGCTGTCGGACCGGATCGACCGGCGCAAGCTGATCCTGGGGCTGTCGGTCGCGGGGGCGCTGGTTATGGCGGTGGGCATGCTGCACCCGGGGTTCTATGTGCTGCTGGGGGTCGCGGCGCTGTCCGGGGCGATCACCAATCCGCTTTATTCGCTGCTGGTCGCCTATGTGAACGACTATCTTGAGGGACCGGACATGGCGGCCGCGTCGGCCGGCCTGATCTTCATCAACGGGCTGGGCGCCATCGGCGGGCCCATGATGACCGGCTGGATGATGCAGCGGATCGGGCCGTCGGGGTTCTTCCTGTTCACCGTGATCCTGTTCGTGCTGATGGCGGCCTATGCGGCCTGGCGGATGACGCGGCGCACGGCGCCGAAGGCCGGGCCGTTCACCGCGCTGTCGCCCTCGGCGTCGGCGCTGACGGTGGGGGCGGCGGTGGAAGCCGCACATGAAGGTGAGACGGCGCGGTCCTGACCCCGCGTTGCACCCTCCGCGCAAACCTGTCAGGCTGACCGGGAATTGCAAGGGAGGCCGCGATGTCCGATCCGGAAGAGGTGCTGGACTACTGGCTGGGCGATGTGGGCCCCGAGGGCTGGTACGCGGGCGGCGTGCTGCTGGACACCGAGATTCGTGACCGTTTTGCCGATCTGTGGTCGGCGGCCGCGCGCGGCGGGCTGGATCACTGGATCGACGGGGCGGGACCGGCGCTGGCCTACATCGTGCTGACCGACCAGTTCCCGCGCAACATGTGGCGCGGGCAGGCGGCTGCGTTCGACACCGACACGCTGGCGCGCGCGGCGGCGGCCCGCGCGATCGAGGCCGGTTGGGATTTGCAGGCCCCCGAACCCGACCGGCAGTTCTTCTACCTGCCGTTCGAGCATTCCGAACACCTTCCCGACCAGGACCGTTCGGTTGCGCTCTTTGCCGAACGGATGCCCGAAACCGGGGCCGAGAACCTGCTGCACGCCCGCGCGCATCGCGACATCATTGCGCGCTTCGGCCGGTTTCCCTTCCGCAATGCCGCGCTGGGCCGCACCGACACGCCCGAAGAGGCGGCCTTACTGGCCGCAGGCGGCTATGGCGCGGTGGTCGAGGCGCTGCGGGTCTGAGCCATGCACAGGCGGAAGGGGCCTGCGGCGCAGGCTTCATTGCTCGGTCGGAAGAAATAGTTTAAGGCTAAACCAGTTTTTCTGAGGGGGAGACGCGATGGCTGCCAAGGCCTTTGACATGATCGTGATCGGGGCGGGCCCCGGCGGCTACGTCTGCGCCATCCGCGGCGCGCAACTGGGCCTGAACGTGGCCGTTGTGGAACGCGAGCATCTGGGCGGGATCTGCCTGAACTGGGGGTGCATCCCCACCAAGGCGCTGCTGCGCTCGGCCGAGGTGTTCCACCTGATGCACCGTGCCAAGGATTTCGGGTTGAAGGCCGACGGCATCGGCTATGACCTGACCGCGGTCGTGCAACGCTCGCGCGGGGTGGCCAAGCAGCTGTCGGGCGGCGTCGGTCACCTGCTGAAGAAGAACAAGGTGACGGTCATCATGGGCGCCGCCAGCCTGACCGGCCCCAATGCGGTGACGGTCAAGACCGACAAGGGCAGCGAAGAGTTGACCGGCAAGGCGGTGGTTCTGGCCACCGGGGCGCGTGCGCGCGAACTTCCGGGGCTTGAGGCCGATGGCAAGCGGGTCTGGGCCTACAAGCACGCGCTGATGCCGCCGCACATGCCCAAGAAGCTCCTCGTCATCGGCTCGGGCGCCATCGGGATCGAATTCGCCAGCTTCTACAACACGCTCGGCGCCGATACGACGGTGGTCGAGGTGATGGACCGCGTGCTGCCGGTGGAAGATGCCGAAATCAGCGCCTTCGCCAAGAAGCAGTTCGTCAAGCAGGGGATGAAGATCCTCGAAAAGGCCACCGTCAAGAAGCTGGACCGCGCCGAAGGCAGCGTGACCGCGCATATCGAGGTGGGCGGCAAGGTGGAAACGCAGGTGTTCGACACCGTGATTTCCGCCGTGGGGATCGTCGGCAACGTCGAGAACCTGGGGCTTGAATCGCTGGGCGTGAAGATCGACCGCACCCATGTGGTGACGGACGAATTCTGCCGCACCGGCTTGCCGGGGCTTTATGCCATCGGCGACATCGCGGGCGCCCCCTGGTTGGCGCACAAGGCCAGCCATGAAGGCGTGATGGTGGCCGAACTGATCGCGGGCGGCCATCCGCACCCGATCAAGCCGGGCAGCATCGCGGGCTGCACCTACTGCCACCCGCAGGTGGCCAGCGTGGGCCTGACCGAGGAAAAGGCGAAGGCTGCGGGCTATGACGTGAAGGTTGGCCGTTTCCCCTTCATCGGCAACGGCAAGGCGATTGCGCTGGGCGAGCCCGAGGGGCTGGTGAAGACGGTGTTCGACGCCAAGACCGGCGAGCTGCTGGGCGCCCATATGGTCGGCGCCGAGGTGACCGAGCTGATCCAGGGCTATGTCATCGGCCGGCAACTTGAGACGACCGAGGCCGACCTGATGGACACCGTGTTCCCGCATCCCACGCTCAGCGAGATGATGCACGAGGCGGTGCTGGATGCCTGGGGACGCGCGATCCATTTCTGATATCCGCTCGCCTTGAAAATGCCTCAATGCGCGCGCATTGTGGCGCAATTCGGTGGTGGGCCGGTTTGACGGAGACAGACGGAAATGATGTTCGGTAAGGCGATTGCGGTCGCCGCAATACTTCTGGCGGGTGCGGCCCACGCATCGATCGTGACAAATGGCAGCTTTGAATCGCCCGGCACCTTCACGGGCGGGTTCAAGACCTACAGCGCGGGCAGCACGGCGATCACCGGCTGGACCGTCGGGTCGGGCAGCGTTGACCTGATCAACACCTACTGGCAGGCCGCCGATGGCAGCTACAGCCTCGACATGTCGGGCGGCAGCGCGGGCAGCATCTGGCAGACGATCAGCGGCCTGCTGACCGGCAAGAGCTACATCCTGTCCTTCGCCCTGGCGGGCAACCCCGACCGGGCGGGCGTGAAGTCGCTGACGGCCGAAGTGGGCGGGACCTCGGGCACCTATACCTTCGATTCGACCGGCAAGAGCCGCAGCGCGATGGGGTGGACGACCGAGACGCTGGGCTTCACCGCCTCTGGCACTTCGGCGACGCTGCGCTTCACCAGCAACACCAACAACGCCTACGGCCCCGCGCTTGACAACGTCAGCGTGGCGCTGGCGCCCGTGCCGCTTCCGGCGGGCGCCGCCACGCTGGGCGCGGCCTTCGGCCTGCTTGCGCTGCTGCGCCGCCGTCGTCGCGCCGCCGCCTGACAGGCTGGCGTCGCCGCGACGGATCGGCTAGGCCGGGCGCATGACGACGTGCGCCCGGCATCCTGCCCTGATCGTTCTGGCCATCTGGGGCGCGGGCCTTGGCGCCGCGGCCCAGTTCGGCAAGGTCGGTGTCATCTTCCAGACCATCCGTGCCCTTTACGGCGGGCAGGCGGGGCCAGCGGGCCTTGGCCTGCTTGTCTCTGTTGTCGGGGTGGTCGGGCTGATCTTCGGCACCACGGCCGGGCTTGTGGTTGAACGTGTCGGGCTTCGCCGGATGCTGGTGGCCGGGCTGGTGCTGGGTGCCGCGCTTTCGGCGTTGCAGGCCACATTGCCCGCCTATCCCGTCCTCCTCGGCCTGCGTGCGCTGGAGGGGCTGTCGCAACTGGCCATCGTGGTGGCGGGGCCGGTGCTGATCGCCCAGGCTGCGACGCCCCGCTGGCAGGGGCTGTCGATGTCGCTCTGGGCCAGTTTCTTCGGCGTCTCGCTGACTGCGACCGCGCTGATCGCGCCGCCGCTGGTGTCGCGCTTCGGGGTGCAGGGGCTGTTTCTGGCCCATGCCGGCTGGATGGCGGCTTTCGCGCTGCTGCTCTGGTGGCTTTTGCCTGCCGATCCGCCGGGGCAGGCACGGCCCCTGCGCCTGGCCGACCTGGCCGCACAGCATCTGGCCATCTATGCCTCGCCCCGCGTCGCGGCTCCGGCGGCGGGCTTTCTGTTCTACACGCTCAGCTATGTGGCGGTCATCACGCTTCTGCCGCCGCTGGCGGGCACGCAGGCCGAGGCCATCGCGATCCTCATGCCCCTGGCCAGCATTGCCGCCTCGCTGACGCTGGGGGTCTGGCTTTTGCGCGTGGTTCCCGCCGTGCGGCTGGTGCAGACCGGATTCGCGCTGGGGCTGATCGCCGTGCTGGCGATGGTCGCGGTTTGGGGCAGCGCGGCGGGCCTTGGCGCGGCGCTGGTGCTGGGCGCCGCGCTGGGGCTGGTGCAGGGCGGCAGCTTTGCCGCCATTCCGCAGTTGAACGCCACGGCCGAAGATCGCGCCCGCGCGGCGGGGGCGGTGGCCCAATTGGGCAACCTTGGTACCGCGAGCGGCACGCCCATCCTGGCGCTGCTGATCGCAGGGCAGGGGCTGGCCGGCGTTCCGGCCTTCGTCGCGCCGCTCTGCGCAGGCGGGATTGCGATGCACGCCTGGATGGCGGCGCGCCGCCGCCGGGCGACGGTCAGGCCGGGTTGACGAGGCCGCCGCCGGCCTTCCAGTCGGCAAGGCCGCCGATGTTGTAGACCTGCTTGTAGCCCATCTGCAGCATCATGGTGGCCGCCGCCTGGCTGCGCGCGCCCGAGGCACAGTAAAGCGCCACCGGCTTGTCCACCGAAAGGCCCGCCATCCGCTCGTCGCTGGCCGGATCGGCCTTGGTTTTCAGCAGCATCAGGGGGATGTGCAGCGCGCCCCTGGCCTTGCCCGAGGCGCGCAGTTCGTTGATGTCGCGCACGTCGATCACGACCAGTTCGCCCTTCTGGGCACGGGCAACGGCGTCGGCGCCGGCAATCCGTTCCACGCGCGGGCCCGGGGAAGCTTTCAGGAAGGAGAACATGCAGGAACCTTTCATGCAGGTCGGGGAAGCGATGGCGGAGATTTGGACAGAGTTGCCGTGCCCGCAAGATGTGCGGTGCGGTTTTGGCGCAAAAATATTCAAAATATCGAATATGTGATCGCCGGGCCACGGCCCACATCCGGGAATTTTCGGCATTCCGGCCCGTGTTCACCTATCGTTCACGCTTTTCGGTTGGAGACTCGGTCGCCGTGGCCTATGTGTTCGCCAGTCAACCCGGGGGCAGCTGATGGCCGAGCAGAAGTTCATCGAGGTGCGCGGCGCGCGCGAACACAACCTCAAGAACGTCGACGTGGACATCCCGCGCGATCAGCTGGTGGTGCTGACGGGGCTGTCGGGGTCTGGCAAGTCGAGCCTGGCGTTCGACACGATCTATGCCGAAGGCCAGCGCCGTTATGTCGAGTCGCTCTCGGCCTATGCGCGGCAGTTCCTTGACATGATGCAGAAGCCCGATGTGGACCATATCTCGGGCCTGTCGCCCGCGATTTCCATCGAGCAGAAGACGACCAGCAAGAACCCTCGGTCGACCGTGGGCACGGTGACCGAGATCTACGACTACCTGCGGCTTCTGTTCGCCCGCGCGGGCACCCCCTACAGCCCCGCGACCGGCCTGCCGATCGAGGCGCAGCAGGTGCAGGACATGGTGGATCGCATCATGGCCCTGCCCGAAGGCACGCGCGCCTATCTGCTGGCGCCGATCGTGCGTGACCGGAAGGGGGAATACCGCAAGGAATTCCTCGAGTTGCGCAAGGAGGGGTTTCAACGGGTGAAGGTGGATGGCCAGTTCTACGAACTGGAGGAACCGCCCGTGCTGGACAAGAAGCTGCGCCACGACATCGACGTGGTGGTGGATCGCATCGTTGTACGCGACGGCTTGCAAACCCGGCTGGCCGATTCCCTGCGCACCGCGCTGAACCACGCCGACGGCATCGCCGTGCTGGAAACCGCCCCCGCCGAGGGCGAGGGCGCGCCCGAGCGCATCCTCTTTTCCGAAAAGTTCGCCTGCCCGGTGTCGGGCTTCACCATCCCGGAAATCGAGCCGCGGCTCTTTTCCTTCAACGCCCCCTATGGCGCCTGCCCGGCCTGCGACGGGCTGGGGCAGGAGTTGTTCTTCGACGAACGGCTGGTGGTTCCCGATGCGGCGCTGAGCCTGACGCATGGCGCCATCGCACCCTGGCGCAAGGGCAAAAGCCCATATTTCACTCAGACCATCGACGCGCTGGCCCGCCACTACGGCTTTGACAAGCGCAAGGCCTGGAAGGACCTGCCAGAGACCGTGCGCGAGGTCTTCCTGCGCGGGTCGGGCGAGCAGGAGATCGAGTTCCGCTTCGACGAGGGCGGCCGCGTCTATACCGTGTCCCGCGTGTTCGAGGGCGTGCTGCCCAACATGGAGCGCCGCTACCGCGAGACCGACAGCGCCTGGGTGCGCGAGGAATTCGAGCGCTACCAGAACACCCGCCCCTGTGGCACCTGCGGCGGCTACCGGCTGAAGCCCGAGGCGCTGGCCGTGAAGATCGCAGGCCTGCATGTGGGCCATGTGGTCGAAATGTCGATCAAGGAGGCCTTCGCCTGGGTCGAGACGGTGCCCGCCAGCCTGACGAAGCAGAAGAACGAGATCGCGCGGGCAATCCTGAAGGAAATCCGCGAGCGGCTGGGCTTCCTGAACAACGTGGGTCTGGAATACCTGACCATGAGCCGCAGCGCGGGCACGCTCTCGGGCGGGGAAAGCCAGCGGATCCGGCTGGCCAGCCAGATCGGTTCGGGGCTGACGGGGGTGCTCTATGTGCTGGACGAACCTTCGATCGGCCTGCACCAGCGCGACAACGACCGGCTGCTGACCACGCTGAAGAACCTGCGCGACCAGGGCAATACGGTGCTGGTGGTCGAACATGACGAAGACGCGATCCGCACCGCCGATTACGTTTTCGACATCGGCCCCGGCGCGGGGGTGCATGGTGGCCGGGTGGTCGCGCATGGAACGCCGCAGGCGCTGGCCGCCGACCCGGCCAGCTTGACGGGCCAGTATCTGGCCGGGCTGCGCGAAATCGCGGTGCCTGCCGAACGGCGCAAGGGCAGCGGCAAGAAGCTGACGGTGGTGAAGGCCACCGGCAACAACCTGAAAGAGGTGACGGTGGATTTCCCGCTGGGGAAATTCGTCTGCGTTACCGGCGTCTCGGGCGGTGGCAAGTCGACGCTGACGATCGAGACGCTGTTCAAGACCGCCGCCACCCGGCTGAACGGCGCGCATGAGACGCCCTCCCCCTGCGAGACGATCAAGGGGTTCGAGCATCTCGACAAGGTGATCGACATCGACCAGCGCCCGATCGGCCGCACGCCGCGGTCGAACCCGGCCACCTACACCGGCGCCTTCGGTCCGATCCGTGACTGGTTCGCGGGCCTGCCCGAAGCGAAGGCGCGCGGCTACCAGCCGGGGCGCTTCAGCTTCAACGTGAAGGGCGGGCGGTGCGAGGCCTGCCAGGGCGACGGCGTGCTGAAGATCGAGATGAACTTCCTGCCCGATGTCTATGTGACCTGCGAGACCTGCAAGGGCCAGCGCTACAACCGCGAAACGCTGGAGATCAGGTTCAAGGGCAAGTCCATCGCCGACGTGCTGGACATGACCTGCGAGGACGCGCGCGATTTCTTCCAGGCGGTGCCGAGCATCCGCGAAAAGATGGACGCGCTCTGCGAAGTGGGTCTGGGCTACATCAAGGTCGGCCAGCAGGCCACCACGCTTTCGGGTGGCGAGGCGCAGCGGGTGAAGCTGTCAAAGGAACTCAGCCGGCGGGCGACGGGGCGGACGCTTTACATCCTCGACGAGCCCACCACGGGGCTGCACTTCGAGGATGTGCGCAAGCTGCTGGAGGTGCTGCACGCGCTTGTCGATCAGGGCAACTCGGTGGTGGTGATCGAGCACAACCTCGATGTCATCAAGACCGCCGACTGGCTGATCGACATCGGCCCAGAGGGCGGCGACGGCGGCGGGCGGATCGTGGCGACCGGCACGCCGGAAGAGGTGGCCGAGGTTCCCGAAAGCCATACCGGCCGCTATCTGAAGCCGCTCTTGGGCCGCAAGCGCGCGGCGGCCGAATAGCGGGCGTCGGCGGCGTTTCCGCGCTGCGGAAATTTCGGGCAAGGTGATTGCGCGGCGGCGCAGAATCGGCGAGCCTTTCGGCCGCCGAAAGGAACCTGCCCGTGCTCGACATCCTCACCGTCACGCTCAATCCGACGATCGACCTGACCACCTCGGTGCCCCATGTGGTCGCGGGGCCCAAGCTGCGCTGCGCCCTGCCGGACGTGGAGCCGGGCGGCGGGGGCACGAATGTCTCGCGCGCCGTCAAGATCCTCGGCGGGGCCAGCCGCGCGCTTGTGGCAGTGGGCGGGCCCACCGGCGACCGGCTGCTGACGCTTCTGAACACCCAGGGCATCGGCACCGTGGCGCTGCGCGGCCCCGGCGAGACCCGTCAGAGCCTTGCGGTGACCGACCGCGGCACGGGCGAACAGTTCCGCTTCGTGCTGCCGGGCCCGGAATGGCACCCCAGCGACGCAGAACATGCGCTGGCCGCGATCGCGGGCGCCGCGCGCGACGGCGGGCTGGTCGTGCTGTCGGGCAGCCAGCCGCCGGGCGTGCCCGAGGATTTCCCCGCCCGTCTGGCCGCCCGGCTGGAAGGGCGCGCGCGGCTGATCGTCGATACCTCGGGCGCGCCGCTGCGGGCGCTGGCCCGCGCGGCCGGGGGGGCCCCCTGGCTCTTGCGGATGGACGATGTCGAGGCCGAGGAACTGGCCGGCTACCCGCTGCCCACCGTCAGCGAAAGCGCGGCTTTTGCCGAAGAACTGGTGAACCGCGGCGTTGCCGACGTGGTGATCGTCGCCCGCGGGTCCGAAGGGGCTGTGCTGGCCTCGGCCGAAGGGCGCCTGCAGGCGGGCACGGCCAAGGTGCGGGTGGTCAGCAAGGTGGGCGCGGGCGACAGCTTCGTGGGCGCGTTCGCGCTGGCCATCGCGCGGGGCGAAGGGTTCGAGATGGCGCTGCGCCGGGGCAATGCCGCCGCCGCCTCGGCGGTTGCGACACCGGGCACGCAGCTTTGCCGCCGCGACGAGGTGGACCGCCTGCTGCCCCTGTGCATGGCGGCAACAGTCTGAGACGGGTGTACGAAAACACGGGCACGCGGCCCGAACATCGGCGCCCGTCCCTTGAGCCTGCCGCCCCCGGTGCCTATCTGCACCCCATTGGTTTGCCGCCGCGCGGGCAGAATGCCCGGCCTCCGAGGTGCGCGTGAAGACGACACTGACATATTTCCGTTCCGCCATTGCGGTCACCCTGACAGGTCTTTTGGCCGCCTTCCTTCTGGGCCTGGCCGAAGACGGCAAACTGTCCGACGGCCTTTCGTTTCTCATCGTGGGCACGGCGCTGGCGGTTCTGGAAATCTCGCTGTCCTTCGACAACGCCATCGTCAATGCGCGGACCCTCAAGCACATGGACGAGGTCTGGCGCCGCCGGTTCCTGACCTGGGGCATCCTGATCGCCGTAGTGGGGATGCGGCTGGTCTTTCCGCTGGCCGTGGTGGCCATCGCCGCGCATATGGGGCCGTTGCAGGCGCTGCACCTGGCGCTGTTCGCCCCCGAGGTCTACGCCCACCGGCTGGAGGAAGCGCATCTGTCCATCGCGGCCTTCGGCGGGGCCTTCCTGATGATGGTCGCGGTCGACTACTTCGTGGACGAGCACAAGGACGTGGACTGGATCGGCCGCATCGAGTGCAAGATGCGCGCCTGCGCCTCGGCCCGGGGGCTGGAAATCGCCATCGTCCTCATCATCATCCTGAGCTTCGGGGCCTTCCTGCCGCCGGACCGGACGGATCGTTTCATGATCCCCGCGCTGGCGGGGGTGCTGAGCTTCTGGGCCGTGCGCGCGGTCGGACGCCTGCTTGACGGGCGCTGCGAGGGGGCGGGCGAGGCGGCGGTGCGGCAGGGGCTGGGGGCATTCCTTTACCTTGAACTGCTGGACGCGAGCTTTTCCTTCGACGGGGTGGTGGGCGCCTTCGCGATGACGAACGACCTGTTCCTGATCGCCATCGGCCTTGGCATCGGGGCGATCTATGTCCGGTCGATGACCATCCTCTTCGTGGAACGCGGCACGCTGTCGCAGTTCCGCTATCTGGAACATGGCGCCTTCTACGCGGTCTTGTTCCTGTCGCTGGTGATGTTCCTGGAAACCCAGATCGACGTGTCGGAACTTGCCACCGGCGGGGTGGGGATGGCGGTGATCCTGGCCGCGCTGTGGTCCTCGATCCGGCACAACCGCCGCGGCGACGAGGTCGGGGAAGAGCGTCCGTTCTGACGCGCCGCGCCGCGCCGGTCTTCGGGCGGCAGGCGCACATGAAAAGGCCCCGCGTACCCGTGGCGGTACGCAGGGCCCCTGTGGCGATCTTGCGCCCGGCCGGATTAGACGAGCTTCAGCGCCGTTTCCAGCTTGTCGAGCCCCTCGTGCAGATGATCCTCGGCGATCGTCAGCGGCGCAAGCAGGCGGATCGTGTTGGCATAGTAGCCGCAGCTCAGCAGGATCAGCCCCGCATCCAGCGCCGCTGCCGTCACCGCCTTGGTGGCATCCGGGTCGGGCTCGTTGCCGCCGCGTTCCTTCACCAGTTCAAAGGCCACCATGGCCCCCAGGCCGCGCACATCGCCGATCGGGCGCAGGGTGTTCGACTGCTTGAAGGCGTGCAGCCGCTTCAGCATCACCTCGCCCATCCAGTTGGCCCGGTCGCACAGCTTTTCCTCTGCGATCACGTCCAGCACCGCCAGCGCCGCCGCGCAGGAGATGGGCGAGCCCGCATAGGTGCCGCCCAGCCCGCCCGGTTCGGCTGCGTCCATGATGTGCCGCTTGCCGATGACGCCCGAGATCGGGAAGCCGCCGCCCAGCGCCTTGGCCACCGGGATCAGGTCGGGTTCGATGCCGAAATGCTCGGTGGCGAACACCTTGCCGGTGCGGGCGAAGCCGGTCTGCACCTCGTCGGACACCAGGCAGATGCCGTGCTGGTCGCAGATCTCGCGCAGCTTCTTCATGAAGCTGACGGGGGTCTGGTAGAATCCGCCTTCACCCTGAACGGGCTCGATCACGATGGCGGCCACGTCGGTGGGCGGGATGTCGGCCTTGAAGATGTGATAAAGCGCGTGCAGCGACTCTTCCTCGGTCGTGCCGTGGTGCGGGATCGGGAAGGGGCAGTGGTAGATGCCCACCGCGGGCGGCATGCCGGGCGTGCGGTAGGGCGCGGCCTTGCCGGTCATCTGCACGGTCAGTTGCGTCCGGCCGTGGAAGGCGCCGGTGAAGGTGATGATGCCCTGACGCTTGGTATGGGCGCGGGCGATCTTCACCGCGTTCTCGGTCGCCTCGGCGCCGGTGGTGAAGAAGATCGTCTTGGCGTCGGCGATGGGGGCAAGCGCGTTCAGCCGTTCGGCCAGATCCACATAGCTGTCATAGCCCGTCACCTGCCAGGCGACATGGGCGAAACGGTCCATCTGCGCCTTGGCGGCGGCGACCACCTTCGGATGCAGGTGGCCGGTGTTGGTGACCGCGATCCCCGAGCCGAAGTCAATGTAACGGTTGCCCTCGATGTCCCACAGCTCGGCGTTCTTCGCGCGGTCCAGGAAGATCGGCGCGCCGGTCACGACGCCGCGGGGCACCGCCGTCTGGCGGCGGGCAAGAAGCTCTGCGTTGGTGGTCATCTGGTCATCCCTGATCTGGCCGGTCGCATCCTGCGGGTGGCGGGGCGTGCCCGCCCGGACCGGGCTTGGTGCCCGCGACACTAGCCGTGCGGCCCGGGTCGCGCAACGGGGCCGCCGCGTGGGCGGGTTCAGCCCGGCAGGACGCCCGAGGCGATGCAATGGCTGACACCGCTTTCGATATGCTGGGCCAGCACCCGGCGCGCCCGTTCGGTATCGCGCGCCAGCGCCGCCTCCAGCAGGGCACGGTGCTCGGCCTCTGCGGCCTCGGCGCGGAAGGTCAGGCACAGCATCTGGTAGCGCAGATACTTGTCGAAGGTGGACGCATAGACCGCCGCCAGTTCCTGTGACCCGCAGGCCGCGATCAGGGCGCGGTGGAATTCGAAGTCATAGCGTTTCCAGTCCTCGCGCACGGAATGGTCACCCGCCAGCATCCGGCGTTCGAACTGGTGCAGCTTGTGGTGGGCCGCGACCACGCCTGCCTCCCAGTCAAGGCCCCCCGCGGCAAACGAGAGCGCCAGCGCGTGGGATTCCAGCAGCGCCCTGAGCGTGGCAACTTCCTGAAGGTTCGCCGCCGTCACCCCGGCCACGTCGAAGCCCTTCTGCCCCTCGGCCAGCACGAAGCCTTCGGCCGCCAGCCGGTTCAGCGTTTCCCGCAGCGTCGAGACCGAGGCC
This sequence comes from Paracoccaceae bacterium, assembly GCA_027351005.1. Taxonomy (GTDB): domain Bacteria; phylum Pseudomonadota; class Alphaproteobacteria; order Rhodobacterales; family Rhodobacteraceae; genus Solirhodobacter. The sequence goes on from DAIEJF010000294.1 coordinate 18,147, forward strand.
CCGTAGCGCGCGCAGCCCTTCAAGCTTCAGCTTGGTCGCGGGTTTCAGGCGGCCGAAGATGATGTCGCGCCGGATCTGGGTGTGCAGTTCGTCCGCGACGGTCGGGGGGGAGGGCATGACGGTCATGGCGATCTCGGCGAGGGGCGGGGGCGTGGGTCATGGCGAAAGATAGGGCGCGGGCTGCCCGCGGATAAGGGCGCGCCGGCGGCGCGCCCGCCTGCGGTCATGCCAGCGCCTTGAACTCGGTCGCGATCTGGCGCGCGTGGCGCAGAAGGATCGCCGCGTCCACGTCCACCGCAGTGAAGACGCTGCCGATCTCCATGCAGCGGCGCACGAAGACCGGATCGAGCGTCAGGATGCCCGCGGGCTTTCCGGCCTTGCGGATGCGGCGGATGGCGTCCTCGATGGCGGCGACCACCTCGGGGTGGCCGGGATTGCCCGGATGGCCCATGGTCGCGGCCAGATCGGCGGGGCCGATGAAGATGCCGTCGACCCCGTCGACTGCGGCAATCTCTTCGATCCGGTGCAGGGTCGCGGCGCTTTCGCATTGCACGATCAGGCAGATGTCGCGGTTGGCGTTCTGAGTGTAATTCTCGACCGTGCCGTAGCGGGTCGCGCGGGTGATGCCCGCCACCCCGCGCATCCCCTGCGGGGCATAGCGCACGGCGGCCACGGCGGCCTTTGCCTCTTCCACCGTCTGCACATAGGGCACGATCAGCGATTGCGCGCCCGCATCGAGGATGCGCTTGATCAGCGCGGGGTCGTTGGCCGACGGTCGCACGATGGAATGCACGGGGTAGGGGGCCGCCGCCTGCAACTGCTCGAACACCGAGATCGGGTCGCCGATCGCATGTTCGGTGTCGAAAAGCAGCCAGTCATAGCCACAGGTGGCCAGCGCCTCGGCCGTGAAGGCCGAGGGCAGCGTTACCCACAGGCCGATCTGCTGGCGGCCTTCGGCGATGGCTGTCTTGAAGGTGTTGGGGGGAAGTTGCATCAGCGTCTCCTCGGGGCCCTTTCGGGCCATTGCATGAAAATCGGGCCCTCAGGCCGGGGTCACCAGCCGCGCGGCGCGGCGCAGCGCCAGCGCGTAGCCCTGCGTGCCGAAGCCTGCGATCACCCCGTCGGCGCGCAGCGAGACGTAGGAGTGGTGGCGGAAAGCCTCGCGCTTGTGGACGTTGGAGATATGCACCTCCAGCACCGGCCCCTCGAAGGTGTTCAGCGCATCGAGGATGGCGACTGAGGTGTGGGTGAAGGCGGCGGGGTTGATGATGATGGCGGCGCAGGTCTCGCGCGCCTCGTGGATCCAGTCGATCAACTCGTATTCCCGGTTCGACTGGTGAAAGCGCACCTGCACCCCCAGATCGCCCGCCAGCGCCTGCAGGTCGGCCCGGACATCTTCCAGCGTCTCGCGCCCGTAGATCTCGGGCTGGCGCTTGCCCAGCAGGTTCAGGTTCGGCCCGTTCAGGACCATCACGACGGGTTTCATGGGCGTTCCTCCTCGAAGGCTGCGGGGCGGGCGGCGCGGGCGGCGGCAAGGGCCGCGCCGCTCGCCGCGATGTGGCGGGTCAGCAGGTCGCACGCCTCGGCCCCGCGGCGGGACACGGCGGCGGCGGCGATGGCGGCATGGTCGGGGGCTTCGACCTGTACCGGGCCCAGCAGCGCCAGATAGCGTCCGGTCAGATCCAGCAGGCGCAGGCAGAAGGCGGCCAGCATCGGCATGGCCGCACCGTCGGCAAGGGCCGCGTGGAAGGCCCGGTGGGCCGCGGCGCGGGCGGGATCGGTTGGCGGCGTACGCTCCAGCCGGTGCAGGGCCGCCAGCACCCCGCCCTCCCATTCCAGCGAGCCGCGGGCGATGGCGGTTTCCAGCGCCAGCGGCTCCAGCGCCAGCCGCAACTGGGTGATTTCGGTCAGGTTGGCGGCCGAGACGGGCGCCACCCGGTAGCCGCGCTGGTCCTCGACCTCGACCAGCCCGTCGGCCACCAGCCGCGTCATCGCCTCGCGCACGGGGGCAAGCGACACGCCCAGCCGTTCGCGCAGGCGGTCGAGGTTGATCTTTTCCCCCGGGGGCAGGTCCGCGGCCAGGATCTCGGCCCGAAGCACCCCCGCGACGCGCGTCGCGATGGTTTCCTTGCGGGCCTCTGAGGGCCGGAAGGCGGGCGGCTGGCCCATGGCGCGTCCTTGTTGGCGCCCGCGCCGGAAACGGCGCCGCAAGGGACGGCGGCACGGCATCCGGGCAGGCGGATAATCCTGATTTTGTCAGTCATAGCGATAATAATCGATTTTCGGTAGACTCGATTTTCAAGCCGTGCCATGTTTTCGCGGGATGAAGGGGGCGGCCACGGCCAGTCCGCGCATCTGTTTTCAGGGAGGAAAACCTATGACGACCATCAGCCGCCGGACCCTTCTGTCCGCGTCCGCCGCCGGGGCCTTCGTGGCCGCCGCCCCCCGGATCCTGCGTGCCGCCGACAAGGTGACGCTGCGCCTGTCGGGCCCGATGTCCGACACCGACCAGCGCGCCGTGGCCATGATCAACGTCTTTGGCCCCGCGGTGGCGGGCTTTGCCAATTTCGATCCGCACTGGAACGCCACGCTGTTCAAGCAGGGGACCGAGCTGGCGTCCATCGCCCGCGGCAATCTCGAGATGTCGATCACCTCGCCGCAGGAACTGGCGCAGATCATCCCGGACTGGTCGATCTTTACCGCGGGCTACCTGATGAAGGACGCGGAGCATCAGAAGAAGGTCTTCGCCGCCCCGTTCATGGACGCGATGAAGAAGGGCGTGGAGGACAAGCTGGGGGTGAAGCTGCTGACGGTGATGTACCTTGGCCGCCGCCAGTTGAACCTGCGGATGTCGAAGGCGGAACGCACGATCAATACCCCGGCCGACCTGGCGGGAGTCAAGCTCAGGATGCCGGGGACGGATGCGTGGATGTTCCTGGGCAAGGCGCTGGGCGCAAACCCGGTGCCGGTGGCCTTCACCGAGGTCTATACCGCGTTGCAGACCGGTGCCATCGACGGGCAGGACAACCCGCTGCCGTCGGACAAGGACATGAAGTTCTACGAGGTGACCAAGCAGATCGTGCTGACCTCGCACCTTGTGGACCAGAACTATCTGGCCTTCTCGAAGAAGGTCTGGGACAAGCTGTCGCCCGAAGAGCAGGCGACGGTGCAGAAGGCCGCCGACGATGCGGCCGAAAGCGCCCGGCAAAAGCAGCTTGCGCTGGAAAACGATCTGGAGGCGTTCTTCAAGCAGCAAGGGCTTGACGTCTACACCCCCGATGTCGCGGCCTTCCGCAAGCACGTGCAGGACGCCTACCTCAGCTCGGACTTTTCGAAGGACTGGCCGAAGGGCATGATCGACCAGATCAACGCGCTCTGATCGGGGGCGGGCATGAAAAGGCTGCTGCCCTGGCTCAGGGCGCGGGCAGAGAATGTGGCGGTCATCCTGATGGCCGCCATTTTCGCCACGTTCCTGTTGCAGATCTTCGCCCGCTGGTCGGGCCTCTTCTCGATGGACTGGACGCAGGAGCTGTGCTCGACCCTGTGGCTCTGGATCGTGTTCTGGGCCGGCGCCTTCTGTCTGGATGACCGCGACCACATCAAGTTCGACACGCTCTATCTGGCCGCGCCGCTGCGGGTGCGGCGCATCTTCGCGCTGATCGCGGCGGTGGCGGTGGTGGTGGCCTTTGTCGTGTCGGCGCCCGCCACCTGGGGCTATCTGAGCTTCTACACCATCCAGCGCAGTTCCACCCTGCAACTGCCTCTGGGCTATGTCTATTCCGTCTTCGGGCTGTTCCTGGTCACGATGGTCCTGCGCTATGGCCTGCGGGCGATCGCGCTGATCCGCGGCGCCTCGCCCGATGCGGTGCCGCCGGGCCATGACCGGCTGGTGGAAGGCGAAGAGGTTCACCTGCAATGACAATCGCCTTCACGGCCTGCCTTGTCCTGCTCTTGCTGCTTGCCGCGCTGGGGATGCCCATCGCGCTGGCAATGATCGTCTCGGCCATCGGCTATGTCGCGCTGGCGGGGCAGGATCTGTCGCTGCCTGCCGAACAGATGGTGCAGGGGCTTTACGACAACTTCATCATCCTGGCCGTGCCACTGTTCATCGTGGCCGCGAACATCATGAACGCGGGCAGCATATCGGACCGGCTGCTGCGGTTCTGCGTGGCGCTGGTGGGCCGGTTCCGCGGCGGGCTCGGGCTGGTGAACGTGGTGGCCAACATCATCTTCGCGGGCATGTCGGGTTCGGCCGTGGCCGATGCGGCGGGGTTGGGCAAGGTCATCATCGACATGATGCGCAAGGACGGGCGCTATCCGCCCGCCTATGCCGCGGCGATCACCGCCGCCGCCTCGACCATCGGTCCGATCATTCCGCCCTCGATCCCGATGGTGATGTATTCGCTGGTCTCCAACACCTCGATCGGGGCGCTCTTTGCTGGTGGCCTGCTGCCGGGGCTGCTGATGGGGCTGGTGCTGATGGTGATGAACTATGTGGCCGCCCGCCGCCGGGGCTTCGGGCTGGACGAACCCGTGCCGCTGCGCGAGGTGCCGAAGCTGACGGTCAACGCCTTTCCCGCGCTCTTGATGCCCGCGATCCTGCTTTACGGCATCTACGGCGGTGTCACCACGCCGACCGAGGCGGCGGCGGTCGCGGCCTTTTACGCGCTGCTGCTGGCTGCGATCTTCTATCGCGCGCTGTCGCCCCGGGCGCTTTACGAGGTGTTGCGCGGCTCGGTCATTTCGTCGGCCTCGGTGGGGCTCATCATCGGCGGGGCGCTGATCTTCAACTACATCGTCGCATCCGAGAACGTGCCCACGAAGCTTCAGGGCTTCATCGACACGCTGAATGTCTCGCCGCTGGCCTTCCTTCTGATCGTCAACGCGCTGGTGCTGCTGCTGGGCTGCCTGCTGGATGCCTCGACGATCATCTTGGTGATCGTGCCGCTGTTCCTGCCCACGGCGAAGGCGCTGGGGATCGATCTGGTGCATTTCGGGGTGGTGATCGTGGTGAATTGCATGATCGGGCTGATCACGCCGCCCTATGGCGTGGTGCTGTTCGTGCTGAACGGGATCACCGGCATCCCGCTGCGCGACATGATCCGCGAGATCTGGGTCTTCGTGGGCGTCCTGGTGCTGGCGCTGCTGGTCATGATCCTGTTTCCCGGGGTCGTGCTGTGGTTGCCGCATCTGCTGGGCTACAAGAGCTAGGCCGGGCGATGCGCAGGGTGAAACTTGGCCTGATCGGCGGCAACATCCGCGCCTCGCGGTCGCCCGCGCTGCACCGGATCGCGGGCGATATGGCGGGGCTTGCGGTCACCTACGACCTGCTGATCCCGGACGAGATGGGGATGGATCTGGACGCCGTTCTGGATTGGTGCGGCGCCAACGGGTTCGCGGGGGTGAACGTGACCTATCCCTACAAGGAGGCGGTGGTGCCCCGCGTGACCCTGGCCGATCCCGCGCTGCGGCGACTGGGGGCGGTGAACACGGTGTTGTTCGGGCCAGCGGGGCTTGCCGGGCACAACACCGATTTCACCGGCTTCGCGGCCGCCTTCCGCGCCCGTTACGGCACGGCGGCGCCGGGGCCGGTGGCGATGATAGGGGCGGGCGGCGTGGGGCGGGCGATCGCCTTCGCGCTGGCCGGGCTGGGCGCGGCCGAACTGCGGCTGGTCGACAGCGATCCGGCCAAGGTCGCGGCCCTTGCTGCGGCACTGGCCGGGCAGGGGATGGCCGTGCGCCCTGCGGCCAGCGCGGCCGAGGCGCTGGAGGGGGCCCGGGGCGTGATCAACGCAACCCCGGTCGGGATGGTGGGCCAGCCCGGCACGCCGGTGCCCGCCGCGCTCTGGCCCGGGCGGGTCTGGGCCTTCGACGCGGTTTACACGCCGTCGGACACCCGTTTCCTGCAAGAGGCCGCGGCGGCCGGGGTCGATTGCCTGAGCGGCTGGGAGCTGTTCTTCCATCAGGGGATCGAGGCGTTCCGGCTGTTCACGGGCGTGCCGGTGTCCGACACCGCCGCGCTGCGGGCCGCGCTTCTGGCCCTGCCGGGCTGAGCATCCGCTCAGGAATTGGGCGCCGGGGGCGTTTGTCGGTGGCCGTGGGGATGTCGGGGCAGGGCTTTGGCACGCGGATTGGTGTCCAAAGCGGTTTGGGCTTGCAGATCCCGCCGTTTCTTCGATTAATCGCCAGGCAAGTGGTGCGCCGTCGTCCCGTGTCAAAGCGGTTCGGATGGTGCCCGGACAGCCATGTCGGGCCGCCTGTCGGCCCCCCCGAACCGGAAGAAACGCGCGTGACCGATTTCCCGCTGACCGCCGAGGGCCTGCGCTCCTCGATCCTGCACCACCTGACCTACACGATCGGCAAGGACGCCCCGCACGCCAGCCTGCACGATTGGCGGATGGCGCTGTCCTATGCGATCCGCGACCGGATCGTGGAGCCCTGGTTCGCCTCGACCCGCCGTACCTGGGCCGAGGGGCGCAAGCGCGTCTATTACCTGTCGATGGAATTCCTGATCGGCCGCATTCTGGAAGATGCGACGATCAACCTTGGCCTGCGCGATGTCGCGGTCGAGGTGCTGGGCGGCTTCGGCGTCGATTTCCGCGCGCTGGTCGAGGAAGAACCCGATGCGGCGCTGGGCAATGGCGGGCTTGGGCGGCTTGCGGCCTGCTTCATGGAAAGCATGGCGACGCTGGGCTGCCCGGCCTATGGCTACGGCATCCGCTATGAACACGGACTGTTCCGGCAGTATTTCCGCGACGGGCAGCAGGTGGAAACGCCCGAGGACTGGCTGACCCAGACCAACCCCTGGGAATTCGACCGGCCCGAAAGCGCCTATACCATCGGCTTCAAGGGCCATGTGGAAACCGTCGACGGGCGCGAGCGCTGGGTGCCGGGGGAAACCGTCATCGCCTCGGCCTATGACACGCCGGTGGTGGGCTGGCAGGGGGCCTGGGCCAACACCCTGCGGCTCTGGGCGGCGAAACCCACGACGCTGTTCGACCTCGACCGCTTCAACCGTGGCGACTACACCGCCGCGGCCGCGCCCGAGGCGCTGGCGCGCACCATCAGCCGCGTGCTTTACCCCGATGACACGACCTATGCGGGCAAGGAGTTGCGGCTGAAGCAGGAATTCTTCATGACCTCGGCCGCCTTGCAGGACATCCTGCGGCGCTTCCTGTCCGATCATGACGATCTGTCGACGCTGCCCGACCATGTCGCCATCCAGATGAATGACACCCACCCTGCCATCGCCGGGCCCGAACTGATGCGGCTTCTGATGGACGATCACGGGATGGGGTTCGACGAGGCGCTGGACATCGCGCAGCGGGTGCTGGGCTACACCAACCACACGCTTCTGCCCGAGGCGCTGGAACGCTGGTCGACCTACCTCTTCGGCACGACCCTGCCGCGGCACATGCAGATCGTCGAGCGGCTGGACGCGTGGCACAAGGCGACATACCCCGACCGGCCGCATTATGTGGGCATCGTGAAGTTCCAGGAAGTCCACATGGGTGAACTGGCCTTCATCATGTCGCACAAGGTCAACGGCGTCTCGGCGCTGCATACCGAACTGGTCAAGAAGACGCTGTTCCCCGAACTTGCGGCGCTGCATCCCGGGCGCATCGTGAACCAGACCAACGGCGTCACCCCGCGGCGCTGGCTGAACATGTGCAACCGACCGCTGGCGGGGCTGATCACCCAGACGATCGGCGAGGCCTGGGTGGGCGATCTGGACCGGCTGCGCGATCTGGAGCCGCATATCAAGGACAAGGGCTTCCGCGATGCCTTCGCCAAGGCCAAGCGCGCGAACAAGGTCGCCATCGCAGGGTGGATCGAGCGCGAATGCGGCGTGCGGGTCAGCCCGGATGCGCTGTTCGATGTGCAGATCAAGCGCATCCACGAATACAAGCGCCAGTTGCTGAACATCCTGCAAACCATCGCGCACTGGCATGCCATCCGCCAGACCCCGCAGGCCGACTGGGTGCCGCGGGTGAAGGTGTTCGGCGGCAAGTCGGCGCCGGGCTACTGGGTGGCCAAGGAGATCATCCACCTGATCAACGACGTGGCGCGCGTGGTCAACAGCGACCCGGTGGTGGGGGACCGGCTGAAGGTGATCTACCCCGCGAACTACAACGTCTCGATGGCGGAAAAGCTGGTGCCCGCGGCCGACCTCAGCGAACAGATCTCGACCGCCGGGAAAGAGGCGAGCGGCACGGGCAACATGAAATTCATGCTGAACGGCGCGCCCACCATCGGCACGCTGGATGGCGCCAACGTGGAAATCCTGCAGGAGGTGGGGGCCGAGAACTTCTTCCTGTTCGGGCTGACGGCCGAACAGGTGGTCGAACGCCGGAAGGACGTGGAACACGCCCGCCATGCGATCATGGCCAGCCAGTCGTTGCAGGACGTGTTGCAGATGATCGCCGAGGGCCGCTTTTCGCCCGATCAGCCGGACCGCTATCATGGCATCGTGGACCGGATGTGGCACCACGACTACTTCCTGGTCGCATCCGATTTCGCGGCCTACGAGGCCGCGCAGGCCGCCGTGGACGAAGCCTATCGCGACCGCAAGCGCTGGTTGCGCATGGCGGCCATGAACACCGCACGAGGCGGGTTTTTCTCCTCGGACCGCACGATCCGTGGCTATATGCAAGAGATATGGTCGACGGAATCGGCCCTTTAGGGAGGCGCGCCCGATGGCACGGAAACCGAAATCCGACGAGCCCCTGGTCGCGCCCGAGGCGGTGCGGGCGATCGTGGGCGGCGCCCATGGCGATCCGTTTTCGGTTCTGGGCGCGCATCGGCGGGGCGGGCGGCGGGTGCTGGCGGCCTTCGTGCCGGGGGCCGACCGGCTGACCGCGCGCATGGCCTCGGGCGCCGAGGTGGCGCTGGACGACATTGACGGGGGCTCGGGCTTCTTCGCGGGCGTTCTGCCGGACGACGGCGCCTACAGCCTTCAGGCCGCGAATGCCGAGGCAACCTGGGCGTTCGAAGACCCTTACCGCTTCGGCCCCGTTCTGGGCGAGATGGACGAATACCTGCTGGGCGAGGGCACCCACCGCCGTATCTGGCACGCGCTGGGCGCGCATGTGATCGCCCATGAAGGGGCCGAGGGCGTGCATTTCGCGGTCTGGGCCCCGAATGCCGAGCGCGTCTCGGTCGTGGGCGATTTCAACCTGTGGGACGGCCGCCGCCACCCGATGCGGCTGCGGGGGCAGACCGGGGTATGGGAAATCTTCATCCCCGGTCTGGGCGAGGGCACGGTTTACAAGTACGAAATCCGCGGCCGCGGCGGCAAGCGCGAGCCGCTGAAGGCCGATCCGGTCGGCTTCGGATCGGAACACCCGCCCGCGACGGGCTCGGTCGTGCGCCGGATCGACCGCGCCGTCTGGGGTGACGCGAAATGGATGAAGGGCCGCGACAGGCGGCAGGCCATCGACGCGCCGATCTCGGTCTACGAGGTGCATCTGGGAAGCTGGCGCAAGGCCGATGGCGGCGCCCGCCCGCTCAGCTATCACGAACTTGCCACCGAACTGGTGGATTACGCCGCCGACATGGGGTTCACCCATCTGGAATTCCTGCCCGTGTCGGAACACCCGTTCGACGGAAGCTGGGGCTACCAGCCCACCGGCATGTTCGCGCCCACGATCCGCCATGGCACGCCGGACGAATTCCGCGAACTGGTCGATGCCGCGCATCGCAGGGGGCTTGGCGTGCTGCTGGACTGGGTGCCGGGGCATTTCCCGACCGATCCGCACGGGCTGGGCCGGTTCGACGGCACGCCGCTATACGAACACGCCGACCCGCGCGAGGGGTTCCACCAGGACTGGAACACCTTGATCTACAACTACGGCCGGGTCGAGGTGGCCAACTACCTGATTTCCAACGCGCTCTACTGGCTCGAGGAATATCACGCCGACGGGCTGCGGGTGGATGCGGTGGCCTCGATGCTCTACCGCGACTATTCCCGCCCCGAGGGGCAGTGGGTGCCCAACAAGGACGGCGGGCGCGAGAATTACGAGGCCATCGCCCTGCTGCAGAAGACCAATGTCACCGCCTATGGCGACTGCCCCGGCGTGATGATGGTGGCCGAGGAATCCACCGCCTTTCCCGGCGTCTCGCGGCCGGTCAATCACGGCGGGCTGGGCTTCGGGTTCAAGTGGAACATGGGCTGGATGAATGACAGCCTGAGCTACATCCAGAAGGACCCGATCTACCGCAAGCATCACCATCACCAGATGACGTTCAGCCTGCACTACGCCTGGAGCGAGAACTACATCCTGCCCATCAGCCATGACGAGGTGGTGCACGGCAAGGGCAGCATGATCGCCAAGATGCCGGGCGAGGGCGACGAGAAATTCGCCCATCTGCGCGCCTATTACAGCTTCATGTGGACCCATCCCGGCAAGAAGCTGCTGTTCATGGGATGCGAGTTCGCGCAAGGGGCCGAATGGAACCATTCGCGCAGCCTCGACTGGCATCTGCTGGACCGCCCGCAGCACCGCGGGGTGCAGCACCTGATCCGCGACCTGAACCATCTTTATCGGGCGACGCCCGCGCTGCATGTGAACGACTGCTCCCCCGAGGGCTTCCAGTGGCTCGAGGCGAATGACGCGGAGAACTCGGTCTTCGCCTTCGTGCGGCGCGGCGGGCCGAAGGATGCGCAGGTGGTGGTGGCGATCAACTTCACCCCGGTCGAGCGCCGCGGCTACCGGCTGGGCTTTCCCGCCGCAGGGCATTGGCACGAGGTCTTCAATTCGGACTCCGCGCATTACGGCGGCGGCAACCGTGGCAACCTGGGCGGCATCGAGACCGAACCGCTGGGCTGGCACAACCAGATCCAGTCGGCGGCGATCACGCTGCCGCCCTTGTCCGCCATCATCTTCAAGCAGGACTAACCTGCGTCCAGGGGAGGAACGCATGCAATCCAGACCGAACGCACGCCTGTCGAGCCAGGCCATGGCCTTCGTCCTTGCCGGGGGGCGTGGCAGCCGCCTGAAGGAACTGACCGACCGCCGCGCGAAGCCGGCCGTCTATTTCGGCGGCAAGACCCGGATCATCGATTTCGCCCTGTCGAACGCGCTCAATTCCGGCATCCGCAAGATGGCGATCGCCACGCAGTACAAGGCGCACAGCCTGATCCGCCACATGCAGCGCGGCTGGGGTTTCTTCCGGGCCGAGCGGAACGAATATCTGGACATTCTGCCCGCCAGCCAGCGGGTGGACGAGACGAAGTGGTATCTGGGCACGGCCGATGCGGTAACGCAGAACATCGACATCGTGGACAGCTATGACGTCAAATACGTCATCGTGCTGGCGGGCGACCACATCTACAAGATGGATTACGAGATCATGCTGCGCCAGCATGTGGAGACCGGCGCGGATGTGACGATCGGCTGCCTGACGGTGCCGCGGATGGATGCGACGGCCTTCGGGGTGATGGATGTGGACGGCGCGGGGCGCATCACCGCGTTCCTCGAAAAGCCCAAGGACCCGCCCGGCATCCCGGGCGACCCCGATCATGCGCTGGCCTCGATGGGGATCTATGTCTTCGACTGGGCCTTCCTGCGCGACCTTCTGATCCGCGACGCCGAGGATCGCAATTCCAGCCACGATTTCGGCAACGACCTGATCCCGCAGATCGTGAAGAACGGCAAGGCGATGGCGCATCGCTTTTCGGAAAGCTGCGTGAAGTCGGGGCTGGAGACCGAACCCTACTGGCGCGACGTGGGGACCATCGACGCCTTCTGGCAGGCCAATATCGACCTGACCGATTTCGTGCCGAAGCTTGACCTTTACGACAACGCCTGGCCGATCTGGACCTATGCCGAGATCGTGCCGCCCGCCAAGTTCATCCACGACGAGGACGGCCGCCGCGGGATGGCGATTTCCTCGCTGGTGTCGGGCGACTGCATCGTTTCAGGGTCCGAGGTGCGCAACTCGCTGCTGTTCACCGGGGTGCGGACACATTCCTATTCGGCGCTGGAATATGTGGTGGCGCTGCCGTACGTCACGGTGCATCGCAAGGCGCAACTGAAGAACTGCGTGATCGACCGCGGCGTGGTCATCCCGGAAGGGCTGGTCGTCGGCGAGGACCCAGAGGAGGATGCCCGCTGGTTCCGCCGCACCGAAAGCGGCATCGTGCTGATCACGGACACGATGCTGGCGGCGCGGGCGGCGAAGCTGGGGCTTTAGGCGAAAGGGTGGGGGGCTGTCTGCCCCCCACGCCCCCCGAGGATATTTTCACCAGAAAGAAGGGGCAGGGAATGCCGGAACAGGCGGTCGCGGGGCGGGTTCTTTCGGTCGCGTCGGAATGCGTGCCGCTGCTGAAGACGGGCGGGCTGGCCGACGTGGTGGGGGCGCTGCCCAAGGCGCTGGCCGCGCATGGCTGGGACATGCGGGTGCTGATGCCGGCCTACAGGGGCCTTGCCGGTCGGCTGGAGGGCGCAACCGAGGTCTGGACCGGCGGCGACGTGTTCGGCGGCCCGGCGATCGTGCTGGCGGGCCGGGTCGACGGGGTGGCGATGCTGCTCTTGTCGGCGCCGCATCTTTATGACCGCGAGGGCGGCCCCTATTCGGCGGGCGGGCGCGACCACCCGGACAACCCCGAACGCTTCGCGGCGCTGAGCTGGGTGGCGGCCGAGATCGCGCGGGGCGGGTTGGGCGACGGCTGGCGGCCCGACATCCTGCATGCGCATGACTGGCAGGGGGGGCTTGCCCCCGCCTATCTGCGCTATGGGGGCGCGGGTGGGGTGAAGAGCGTCATCACCATCCACAACATCGCCTTCCAGGGTCTCGCGCCCGCCTGGAAGCTGGCCGGGCTGCGGCTGCCGGGCAGCCAGTTCTATCCTGACGCGCTGGAGTATTACGGCAACATCAGCGCGCTGAAGGCGGGGCTGGTGACGGCGGACGCGATCACCACCGTCTCGCCCACCTATGCCGAAGA
>DAIEJF010000299.1 GCA_027351005.1 Paracoccaceae bacterium
ACCGAGAGCCAGTTGTTGGGCGGCGTGCCGTCCGGCTGCGGGTCGGCCCAGACATACCAGTCGCCATAGCGCCCGTCGCGGCGCGCGCGGCTGTCGAGGAACCACGGATGGCGGTCGGAAGTGTGGCTCCAGACCTGGTCGATCAGCACCTTCAGCCCAAGCGCATGGGCGCGGTCGAGCAGCCGGTCGAAATCGGCGAGCGTTCCGAACATCGGATCGACATCGCAGTAATCCGAGACGTCGTAGCCGAAATCCCTCATGGGCGAGGTGAAGAACGGGCTGATCCAGACCGCGTCGGCGCCAAGCTTTGCGATATGGGCAAGCCGCGCGGTGATCCCCTTCAGGTCCCCCACCCCGTCGCCGTTCGTGTCCTGATAGCTGCGCGGATAGATCTGGTAGATCACCGCGCCGCGCCACCACTCGCCTGCCGTCGTCGTCATTGTCTTTCCGTCACTTTACAGAGCCGGCCAGCAGACCGCGCACAAGGTAGCGCTGCAGGCCGAAGAACACGAGCAGCGGCACAGAGATCGACACGAAGGCCGAGGCCGCCAGAATTTCCCATTCGCCCCCGCGCGAGCCCATCAGATCCTTCAGCTTCGCCGTCATCACCAGGCTGTCGGTCTGATGGCTGAGGAAGACGGTGGCTACCAGCAGGTCGTTCCAGGTCCAGAGGAACTGGAAGATGGCAAAGCTGGCCAGCGCGGGGAAGCTGAGCGGCAGGATGATCTTGCGGAAGATCTGGAAATCGGTCGCCCCGTCCACGCGGCTGCTTTCGATGATGTCGCGCGGAATGCCGACCATGTAGTTGCGCAGCAGATAGATGGCCAGCGGCAGGCCGAAGCCGGTATGGGCCAGCCAGATGCCAAGGTAGCTTTTCGAACTGAGGCCGACCATCGTGCCGTCATCGGAATGGCTGCCCAGACCGGACAGGTCGATCAACTGGCCGATCAGGCTCTTGTCGGGGACAAGCGTCAGGTCGTGCAGGTTGTTGTAGAGCCGCAGGATCGGGATCAGCGAAAGTTGCAGCGGCACCACAAGCAACCCCACCACCACGGCCAGCAACAGCGCACGTCCCGGAAACTTCATCCAGGCAAGCGCGAAGGCGGCATAGGCGGCCACAAGGATCGGGATGATCGTGGACGGGATCGCCACCGTGAACGAGTTGATGAAGGCCCGCAGCATTCCGTTGGCAAACAGCACCTTGCTGTAATTCGCCAGGGTGAACGAGGGGGGCGTGGCGGCGGTGAAGAAGATGCGGCCGCCACCGTCCAGCGCCTTCGGGCCGGTCATGGAATAGCTGCCGTTCGCCTGCACCACCATGCGGACGCCGTCGCCCATGTCGACAGTCTCGCCGGGCGTGAAGGCCTTGGGCTTCAGGCTGGTCTTGCCCCAGGCCACCACGCGGCCGCCATGGGGCAGCACGGTGCCCGACAGCGTGTAGCTGCCATCCGCCGCCTGGGTGCCCGGCCCGTCGGGCAGCCGCGTCACCTGGTTGCGCTCGGACGAGGACATCGCCGTCCACCAGCCCGAAACCGCGATCTGGTCGGCGGTGCGGAACGAGGTGATGAAAAGCCCCGCGGTGGGAAGCGTCCAGAGCAGGACGAGCAGCAGCACCGACAGGTGCACGGCCCAGACGAGCGGAGATTTGCGACCGCCGATCGAGAACATGTCAGTGCCCCTCCATCTCGCGGCGCGCGTTGCGGATGTTCCAGACCATGATCGGGATCACGAGGATCATGATGACGATCGCCACCGTGGCCGAGCGGCCAAAATCCGGGGTGCCCTGGAACATCCAGAAATACATCTGGTTGGCCAGCACATCGGTATCCCACTGGCCGTTGGTCATCGCATAGACGATGTCGAAGACCTTCAGCACGGTGATCGTGATCGTGGTCCAGACCACGGCGATCGTGCTCCAGATCTGCGGGACCATGATGCGGAAGAAGATCTGCAATCCGTTCGCGCCATCAAGCACGGCGGCCTCGATGGTTTCTTCGGGGATCCCGCGCAGCGCCGCCGACAGGATGACCATGGCAAAGCCGGTCTGGATCCAGATCAGGATGACCATCAGCGCGAAATTATTCCACGGGATCCAGGCGATCCAGGCCTCGGGCTGACCGCCCAACCCGGTGATGATGGCATTCAGCAGCCCGATCTGGGTCTGGTCGGCGCCGCGATAGTCGTAGACGAATTTCCAGATGACGGTCGCGCCGACGAAGCTGATCGCCATCGGCATGAACACCAGGCTTTTCGCGATGTTGCCCCAGGCGATCCGGTCGGTCAGCGCGGCAGTGACGAGGCCCAGGAACGTCGAGGCCGCAGGCACCACGAGAAGCCAGAGGAAGTTGTTCAGCAGGGCGGCGCGGATATTGGCATCGTGGACGAACCAGTCATAGTTCGCCAGGCCCACATAGCTGGTTCCGCCGGCATCGAAGAAGCTGAGCTGGATCGTGGCGATCACGGGATAGACGAGGTAGAGCCCCAGCGCAAAGATCGCGGGCCCCAGGAACAGCCAGGGCCGGATCGCCCCCGCCAGGCGGATGTTCCGGGTGGCACGTGCATCGCCGCCCCCCTGAGGCAAGAGCCTGTCCAGAAGCCAGTTCGAGCCGTAGAAATACAAAAGCGCCAGCCCCACGCCGACCGCGATGGTGGCAAGCCCGGTATAGATTTGCTGGATCATGGCGCCCCTCCCCTGCAACCACAGCCGTCACCGGCGCGGGCCTCTGGCGGGCCCTTTCCCCCTGTGCGGGGGCCGGGAAACCGGGGGCGTCGGGCGCCCCCGGTCAGGCCGGAACCGGCTTACTTCAGGCCGTCCCAGGTCTTCTGGATCTCGCCCGCCACATCTGCGGCCGACTTGCCCGAGACGTAATCGACCATGCCGGTCCAGAAGGCGCCCGCGCCGATCTTGGCGGGCATCAGGTCGGACCCGTCGAAGCGGAAGGTGGTCGCATCCAGCAGGATCTGCCCTTCCCGCTTCATCACGTCATTGGCGTAAGCCTCGGGGTGCACGCTCTTGTACGGCGTCAGGAACGACGATTGCGCCATCCAGACTTCATGCGCGATCGGCGTCTTCAGGAACTCGATGAAGGCATCGGCCGCGGGGTTCTGCTTCTCGATGAACACCAGCGTGCCCGCGCCTTCGACCGGGTTGCCCAGTTCGGGCTTGCTGGCGTAGGGCGGGAAGTAGAAGAAGTCGGCGTCCTTGCCAAGCTGGGTGCCCTGCGGGAAGAACGACGGAATGAACGAAGCCATGTGGTGCAGGTAGCACTTCGGCGGCGAGGTGAAGAGGCCCTTGGGGCTGTCGCGGAAGTCGGTGGTGGCCACAGCCTTGGCGCCGCCGTCGACATACTTGTCGTTCTTGGCGAACCAGCCGAACTCGTTGATGGCGTCGATGATGCGCGGATCGGTGAACTTCACCGAGTTGTCGACCCAGCCGTCATAGACCTGCGCCGGCTGCTGACGCAGCAGGATGTCTTCGACCCAGTCGGTCGCGGGCCAGCCCGTGGCGCCGCCCGAGCCCAGCCCGATGCACCACGGCGTGCCGCCGTCCTTCACGATCTGCTCGGTCAGGGCCTTCAGTTCCTCCATCGTGTGGGGAACCTTGTAGCCCGCGTCCTTGAAGTTGTCGGGCGAATACCAGACCAGCGACTTCACGTCGATCTTGAACGGGAAGGCCATGACCGAGGCCTTGCCTTCCTTGTCCTTGAAGGTCGACAGGTCAACCCAGGACTGGCCCGCGGCGTAGTTGTCCAGCAGCCACTTCTTCGTGTCGCCCGGAAGCGGCTTCACATAGCCTTTCGAGGCCAGTTCCTGGATCAGGCCGGGCTGCGGCAGGATGGCGATGTTGGGCGGGCTTCCCGCCTCGCTGTCCACCACGATCTGCTGTTCGTAGTTTTCCGAAGACGCATAGGAAACCTTGACGCCCGTCGCCTGCTCGAAATAGGCCAGAACGCTTTCGAACAGCGCCTGATCCTCGCCGCGCCAGGGCCCGAAGATGGTCAGCGTCTGGCCCTTCAGATCCGCGTGATCCTTGGCGAACTGGGTGTAGCTGTCCCAGTGGAAGCGCTGCGGGTCCGAGCCCGGCGCGAATTTGAGGTCGGCCGCCGAGGCCGCCCCGGCAACGAGCGCGAGGCCCGCCACCGCCGACAAAAGTTTCCCGATCATTACATCCTCCCGCTCGTGCCGGGTCGGGCCCGGCACATCGTTGACCTGAGGGTCCGGAATCATTTCCAAACCGCTTTGGGTAGCCCAAAGTCGCCGATCGTTCCTTTCAAGTCAATCCGCCGTGCAACTTGCGCGGGACGCGACCCCGCATTTTCGCAGGCACGGAACCGCAGGGGCCGTCGGATTGCTTTTGACGCCGCCAGCGCCCGCGGTTAGATTCGCACTCGTTTGAAACCGCTTTGGAAGCCCCGCCCAGATGAATCTGAAGGAACTGGCCACCCGGCTCGGGCTTTCGACCACAACCGTCAGCCGGGCGCTGAACGGCTACCCGGAAGTGAACGAGGAAACCCGCGAGCGGGTCATGGCGGCGGCCAAGCGGCACAACTACCGCCCGAACGCGCGCGCGATCCGGCTGGCCACGGGCCGGGCGATGGCGATCGGGCATGTGATCACGGTGTCCTCGAAACATGAGATCGTGAACCCCGTCTTTGCCGATTTCATCGCCGGCGCGGGCGAGACCTACTCGCGGCGCGGCTATGACATGCTGCTGAGCGTGGTGAACGATGCGGACGAGCCGCGCGCCTATCGCGAGCTGAAAAGCCGCGGCACGGTTGACGGCATCATCGTTCATGCCCCCCGCGCCAACGACCCGCGCATCCACCTGCTGCACGAGATCGGGCTGCCCTTCGTGGTGCATGGCCGTGCCACCGGCGCCGCCGACCCCTATTCCTGGCTTGATGTGAACAACCGCCGGTCGTTCCGCCGCGCGGCCGAATTCCTGATCGACCTGGGCCACCGGCGGATCGCGCTGGTCAACGGGCTGGAGTTCATGGATTTCGCGATCCGCCGCCGCGCGGGCTACGAAGAGGCGATGACCGCCCGCGGCCTGCCGCTGGACCCCGCGCTGATGTTCAGCGACGAGATGACCGAAACCTACGGCTACAGCGCCGCCTGCCGTGCGCTGGATCAGGCCGACCCGCCCACGGCCTTCCTGGTCTCGTCGCTCATCATCGCCATCGGCGTGCGGCGCGCCCTTGAGGAACGCGGGCTGAAACTTGGCCGCGACGTGTCGCTGATCACCCATGACGACGAGCTGAGCTACCTGCGCAACGGCGAGGACATCCCGATCTTCACCGCAACCCGGTCTTCGGTGCGCGAGGCGGGGCGGCAGGCGGCAGAGATGCTGATCGACCGCATCCAGACCCCCGGCCTGCCGCCGCAGCAGCGGATGCTGGAGGCCGAACTGATGGTGGGCCTGTCCACCGGCCCCGCCCCCACCCGAGGATGACCATGAACTTCACGCGCAAGGATTTCCCCGAAGGCTTCCTGTTCGGGGCCGCCACCTCCAGTTACCAGATCGAGGGGCACTCCTTCGGTGGCGCAGGTCGCACCCACTGGGACGATTTCGCCGCGACGCCGGGCAATGTGGTCCGCGCGGAAAACGGCGCGGTGGCCTGCGACCACTTTCACCGGCTGGACGAGGATCTGGACCTGCTGAAGGGCAGCAACGTCGATGTCTACCGCTTTTCCACCTCCTGGGCGCGGGTGCTGCCCGAGGGGCGGGGGGCGGTGAACGCGGCAGGGCTCGATTTCTACGACCGGCTGGTCGACGGGCTCTTGGCGCGCGGGCTGAAGCCTGCGGCCACGCTCTATCACTGGGAACTTCCCTCGCCGCTGGCGGATGCGGGCGGCTGGCGCAACCGCGACATCGCAGGCTGGTTCGCCGATTTCGCCGAGGTGCTGATGCGCCGGATCGGGGACCGGATGTGGTCGGTCGCGCCGATCAACGAGCCCTGGTGCGTGGGCTGGCTGTCGCATTTCATGGGCCTGCATGCACCGGGCCTGCGCGACATCCGCGCCACCGCGCGCGCGATGCACCATGTGCTGCTGGCGCATGGCCGGGCGATCCAGGCGATGCGCGGGCTGGGGATGACGAACCTTGGCGCGGTCTGCAACTTTGAATGGGCGGCACCGGCCGATGACAGCGCCGCCGCCGCCGAGGCCGCGCGCCTTTATGACGGCTACTACAACCGCTGGTTCATCGAAGGGCTGTTCAAGGGCGCATATCCGGCGGTCGTGCTGGAAGGGCTTGGCCCGCACATGCCCGCGGGCTGGCAGGACGATTTCGCGGTGATCGGCGAAAAGCTCGACTGGTTCGGGCTGAACTACTACACCCGCAAGCTGATCGCCCCCGCCCCCGGGCCCTGGCCCGCCCACAAGGAAGTGGAAGGCCCGCTGCCCAAGACCCAGGTCGGCTGGGAGATCTATCCCGAGGGCCTCTATCAGTTCCTGAAGCGGACGGCGGCCGAGTACACCGGGACCCTGCCGCTTTACGTCACTGAAAACGGGATGGCCAATGCCGACGTGCTGGTGAATGGCGCCTGCGACGATGCCCCCCGCAGCGCCTATCTGGACGCGCATCTGGCCGTCGTCCGCCGCGCCATCGCCGAGGGCGTGCCGGTCAGGGGCTATTACGTCTGGTCGCTGATGGACAATTACGAATGGTCGCTGGGCTACGAGAAACGCTTCGGACTGGTCCATGTCGATTTCGAAACCTTGAACCGGGTGCCGAAAGCGTCCTATCACGCCCTCGCCCGCGCTCTGGCGCGATAGACCGGAGAGCCTGATGTCCCTGCCCGCCAATATCTTCACGCTCGTCGCCGATATCGGGGGCACCAATACCCGCGTCGCTCTGGCCGAGGGGCGCCGCCTGAAGGACGGCTCGATCCGCCGCTACCGCAACGCCGAGTTTCCCGGGCTGGAATCGATCTTGCGCCGCTACATCGACGAGGAAGGCGGCGTGGATTGCGCGGGCGCCTGTGTGGCGGCCGCGGGGCCGGTGCGCGATGGCGTGGCGCATATGACGAACCTCAGCTGGACGATCGAGCCCGAGATGCTGGCGCGGGCCACCGGGGCGGAAAAGGTCGCGATCCTGAACGACCTGCAGGCGCAGGGTCACGCGCTGGGGGCGCTCGCCCCCGACAGCCTGCGGGTGGTGATCGAAGGACCCGCGGCGCCCGCCCACGCCGCCAAACTGGTGATCGGGGTGGGCACCGGCTTCAACGCAGCCCCGGTGCATGAGGCGCCGGGCGGGCGGGTGGTCGCGGCCTCGGAATGCGGCCATGTGAACCTGCCGGTCCGGACCGAGGCCGACCTGCGACTGGCGCGGTTCGTGGAAACCGCGCATGGCTTTCCGGGGGTGGAAGACGTGCTGTCGGGCCGCGGTCTGGAACGGCTTTACGCCTGGGTCGCGACCGAAGCGGGCGCGCCCGCGGAAAAGACCGCCGCCGAGATCATGGCCGGGCTTGACGCCTGCACCGACCCGCTGGCCGAAGAGACGGCGCGCACCTTCCTGCGGCTCTTCGGAACCGAGGCGGGCAATCTCGCGCTGATCCACCTGCCCTTCGGCGGCGTCTATCTGGTGGGGGGCGTGGCGCGGGCCTTCACCGCGCATTACGCCCGGCTGGGCTTTGCCGAGGCGTTCCGCGACAAGGGGCGCTTTGCAGGCTTCATGCAGAACTTCCCCGTGGCGATCATCGAGGATGACTACGCCGCGCTGACCGGCTGCGCGTCCTATCTGGCGGGTCTGCGCTAGGGCGCGCCGCGTCCGGGCGGACCGACAGAAAAGGCCCCCGCTTGCACGGGGGCCTCTGTTTGCGGGCCCGGTCGGGGGCCTGCCGGGTCTCAGCCCGCGGCCGTCACCGCGCGCGCCGTCAGCACCCCGATCAGATGCGCCCGGTAGGCGGCCGTGCCGTGCAGGTCGGCGATCAGGTCGGCGGCCGACGCCTTCAGCCCCTTCACCGCCGCGGCCGAGAAGTTGGCCGACAGCGCGGCTTCGGCCTCGGTCCAGCGGAACACCCCGTTGTTCGAGGCGCCGGTGACCGCGACACGCACGCCGCCCGCGTGTTTCGCCACGAACACCCCCACCAGCGCGAAGCGCGAGGCGGGCTGCTCGAACTTCACATAGGCGGCCTTCTGCGGGATCGGCAGGCGGACGGATGTGATGATCTCACCGGGTTCAAGGGCGGTGGTGAACATGCCCTGGAAGTAGTCGTCCGCCGCGATCTTGCGACTGTTCGTCACGATGGTCGCGCCCGAGGCGAGCGCGGCCGAGGGATAGCAGGCCGAGGGGTCGTTGTTGGCGAGGCTGCCGCCGATGGTCCCCCGGTTGCGCACCGCCGGATCGCCGATGTTGCCCGCCAGCGCCGCAAGGGCGGGGTAATGCGCCCGCGCCTCGCGCGCCACGGTGGCATGCAGCGTGCCGCCGCCGATCACCAGCGCGTCGCCGTCGCGGCAGACGCCCTTCATCTCGTCGATGCCGGTCAGGCTGACCAGCACCGAAGGTTGCGCCAGCCGCTGCTTCAGCGTGGGGATCAGGGTCTGCCCGCCCCCCAGCGCCTGCGCGTCTTCGGCCTGAAGCGCCTTCACGGCATCGGCCACGGTCTTGGGCCGCACGAAGTCGAATGCGTACATGGGCGTTCTCCTCAGGCGTTCTGGATCGCGGACCAGACCCGGGCGGGGCTGACCGGCATGTCGATGTGGCTGACCTTGATGCCGCCGCGGTGCAGCGCATCGATCACCGCGTTGACCACGGCGGGGGGCGAGCCGATGGCCCCGGCCTCGCCGCAGCCCTTCACCCCCAGCGGGTTGTGGGTGCACGGCGTCTGGCAGGAATAGTCGACCGTGTAGAACGGCACATCCGAGGCGCGCGGCATCGCGTAGTCCATGTACGACCCGGTCACGAGCTGGCCGTTCTCGTCGTAATGGGTGTTCTCGCACAGGGCCTGTCCGATACCCTGCCCCACGCCGCCGTGCACCTGACCTTCGACCACCATCGGGTTCATAATGTTGCCGAAGTCATCGGCGCAGGTGAACGAGCAGACCTGTACCTTGCCGGTCTCTGGGTCCACCTCGACCTCGCACAGATAGGCACCCGCGGGATAGGTGAAGTTGTTCGGGTCGTAGAAGGCAGTTTCCTCCAGCCCCGGCTCCAGCGTTTCCAGCGGGTAGTTGTGCGGCACATAAGCCGAGAAGGCGATCTCGCCTAAGGTCTTGGCCTTGTCGGTGCCCGCCACCGAGAACTTGCCGTTCTCGAAGCTGATGTCGGCCTC
The DNA here is from genome assembly GCA_027351005.1 of Paracoccaceae bacterium. Classification (GTDB taxonomy): domain Bacteria; phylum Pseudomonadota; class Alphaproteobacteria; order Rhodobacterales; family Rhodobacteraceae; genus Solirhodobacter. Next base: position 9,276 of record DAIEJF010000299.1, read on the forward strand.
GCTGGCCTCCAACATGTGGGCCGCGATCTTCTTTCCCTTGGCCACGATCTTGTCGACCGCCTTGGTCATCGCCACGCCGCAGACCGCAAGGCTGCGCGAGCCGTAGGAGCCCATGCCGAAGGGGATCTTCGACGTGTCGCCGTGGACGATTTCCACCGAGGATTCGGGGATGCCCAGCTTGTCGGCCACGATCTGGGCAAAGACGGTTTCATGCCCCTGCCCGTGGCTGTGTGCCCCCACCATCACGCTGATGTTGCCGGTGGCGTTCACCCGGACGGTGGCCGCATCGTAAAGGCCCACGCGGCTGCCCAGCACGCCCACCAGGTGGCTGGGCGCGATGCCGCAGGCCTCGATCCAGGTGGACAGCCCAAGGCCGCGCAGCTTGCCGCGCTTCGCGCTTTCCGCACGCCGCGCCTCGAAGCCCTTCACGTCGCCCACCTCGATCGCCTTGTCGAGCGTCGCCTGATAGTTGCCCGTGTCATAGACCAGCCCGACCGGGGTGGTGTAGGGGAACATGTCGGTGGTGATGAAGTTCTTCCGCCGCACCTCGAACGGGTCAAGGTTCAGCTCGCGGCACATCTTGTCGATCACCCGTTCCAGGCTGAAGGTCGCCTCGGGGCGGCCCGCGCCGCGATAGGCGTCGACCGGTGCGGTGTTGGTGAAGACCGTCTTCACGTTCACATAGACGGCGGGCACCTTGTAGGGGCCGGCCATCAGCGTGCCATGCAGGAAGGTGGGCGTGGCGGTCGAGAAGTTCGACAGATACGCCCCCACATTGGCCAGCGTCTCCGTACGGAAGGCCAGGAAGTTGCCCTGCTTGTCGCAGGCCAGCTCGATCTTGGTCACATGGTCGCGGCCGTGGGCGTCCGACAGGAAGCTTTCGGTGCGTTCCGCCGTCCAGCGCACCGGGCGGCCCAGTTTCTTGGCCGCGGCCAGCACCAGCGCCTCTTCACCGTAGTGATAGATCTTGGACCCGAAGCCGCCGCCCACATCGGGCGCCACCACGGTCAGCTTGTTTTCCGGAATGCCCAGCACGAAGGCCGCCACCAGAAGGCGGGTCAGGTGCGGGTTCTGGCTGGTCGTCGTCAGCTTGTAGTCGCCGGTGCCGGGGAAATACTCCCCGATCGAGGCGCGCGGCTCCATCGCGTTCGGCACCAGGCGGTTGTTCACCAGTTCCAGCGTGGTCACATGCGGCGCGGTCTTGAAGACCTCTTCGACCTTGGCGCGGTTGTCCTCGATCCAGCCCCAGTCGAAGCAGAGGTTGTCGGGGATCTCGTCATGCACCCGGTTGCTGGCGTCGGCCACCGCGGCGGCCATGTCGACGATGGCGGGCAGTTCGTCGATCACCGTGTCGGCGGCAAGCTGTTCGGCAGCATCCTTGGCCTGCTGGTAGCTTTCGGCGATGACCGCGGCATAGGCATCACCCACATGGCGCACCTTGCCATGCGCCAGCACCGGGCGCTTGGGCTCGCGCATGGCCTCGCCGTTGCGGCTCTTGATCAGCCAGCCCGCGGGGTTGCCCCCCACGTCCTTGAAATCCTCGCCCGTGAAGACGGCCAGAACGCCCGGCATCGCCAGAGTGGCGGCGGTGTCGATCGACACGATCCGGCCATGCGCTACCTGGCTGCGGCAGAAGACGGCATAGGTCTGCCCCGCGATCTTCAGGTCATCGGTGTAGACCCCGCGCCCGGTCAGGAAGCGGATGTCCTCGCGGCGCTTCTGCGGCGCGCCAATTCCGAAATCCTTCGGCATGATGATCCTCCCTTATTCGGCCGCGATGGCGGACACGTCCTGCCCGCTGGCCGCGAGCACCGCCTTGACGATGTTGTGGTAGCCCGTGCAGCGGCAGATGTTGCCTTCCAGATGGTGGCGCACTTCGGCCTCGGTGGGCTTGGGGTTCTCGGCCAGAAGCGCGGCCGCGGCCATCACCATGCCGGGGGTGCAGAAGCCGCACTGAAGCCCGTGGTGGTCCTGAAACGCCTGCTGGATGCGGCCCAGCGT
>DAIEJF010000311.1 GCA_027351005.1 Paracoccaceae bacterium
CCCGAGACCGAGAGGCATTCCAGGATTTCCGGGTGCTGGCCCACCATCCGGGCAAAGCCCGCGACCGCGGCCTCGGAATGGTCGCGCAGCCGGATCGAGGCCAGCACGCAAAGTTTCGCGCCGACCTTGGCGGGGTCCAGAAGGGCCACGCGGGCGCGCAGGATGCCTGACGCCTCGAACTCTTGCAGTTTGCGCCAGACGGTGCTTTGCGCCATCCCGCAGCGCCCGGCCAGACCCGCCAGTGACAGCGACGCGTCGCGCTGGATTTCCCGTAGAAGCTGGCGTTCCTGATCTGAAAATTCCACGATTCTGCCCCTTGGCGAAAATCCTTGCCGGATTGTGATCCCATGGGCGCTGGAATGAAAGCCTTTTCCACCGGATCGCGCGCAGACTGAAGACGCGCAGCAGGAGGATACGCCATGACCGCCGAACGGCCCGCCTACCGGTCGAAAGAGCCCGACGCCACCGGGCAGTATGCCTACAGCCCCGAGGAAGACGCGGTCTGGGGCGAGCTGTTCTCGCGCCAGATGGCGTTCCTTCGGGGCCGCGCGGCGCCCGAGTATCTTGCGGGCGTCGCCGCGCTGGGGTTGACCGCCGCCCATGTGCCGCAGGTGCGCGACATCGACGGCCGACTGGCCGCGCTGACCGGCGCGGGGGTGGAAGGTGTGCCCGCGATCATCCCCCCCGCGCGGTTCTTCGGGTTGCTCGCACAGCGCCGGTTCCCGGTGGCGACCTTCCTGCGGCGGCGCGAAGAGATCGGCTACATCGAAGAACCCGACATCTTCCACGAGGTGTTCGGCCACTGCCCGCTGCTGACCAACCCCGATTATGCGGCCTTCATCGAACGCTTCGGCCAGCTTGGCGCGGCACTGGGCAAGCCCTACAGCTGGCGGCTGTTCCGGCTGTTCTGGTTCACGGTGGAATTCGGGATGCTGCGCAGCGCGGACGGGCTGAAACCCTTCGGCGCGGGCATCGTGTCCTCGCCCGCCGAGGCGGAACACGCGGTCGCGGGGCGGGCCGAAATGCTGGACTTCGACCTGATGACGGTGCTGCGCACCCCTTACCGGATCGACATCCTGCAACCGGTCTATTTCGTCATCGACTCCTTCGCGCAGATGGCCGAGGCGATCTCGGGCGACGTGGCGGCGGCGATCGACGAGGCCAAGCGGCTGGGCGACCTGCCCGCCCGGTTCGAGGCGGCCGCCTAGGCGGCCGTCTACAGATCCTCGACCATCACGACGCCCTGAAGCGATTTCAGCGCGCCCTTGATCTGCGGGTTCACCGGGAAATCCGCGCCCGCGGCGATGTCGATCTCGCGGCCGGTCTCGGGGTCTGCGATGCAGAAGGTGATCGGCCCGCGTGCGCGCACGCCGCCCCCCATCCGCTCGAACAGGGCCGCGACAGAGGCGACCGCCGCCGCCGCGCCGATGTGGATACGCAGGCCCGAGGTGCCCGCATCGGCCGCGACCGAGTCGATCGGCTGGGCCGCGCGCGCCAACAGCTTCAGCGTGTCGCCTTCCAGATTGGCCTCGACCGTCAGCACCACGCTCTTGCCCGGCTCCAGATGGTCGCGCGCCTGTTCCAGCGTGTCCGAGAACACCGTGACCTCGTAAAGCCCGGTGGGGTCCGACAACTGGACGAAGGCAAAGCGGTTGCCCTTTGCCGACTTGCGTTCCTGCCGCGACGAGACCGCGCCTGCCAGCTTCGCCACTAGCGGCCCGCGTTCGGCGGCCTGCGTCACCTCGGCCAGCGTCTGCACGCCCTTGCGCTTCAGGGGCGCCATGTAATCGTCGAGCGGCTGGCCCGACAGGTAGAAGCCCACCGCCTGATGTTCCTGCGCCAGCCGTTCCACCGGCAGCCAGTCGTCGCAGTTGGGCAGCCGCGGCTCGGGCAGGTCGTCGCCCGCCTCGCCGAACAGCGAGACCTGCGACGAACCCTTTGCCTCGTGGATCGCGGCGGAATAGGCCGACAGCGCGTCGAGGCTTTCGAAGACCCGGCGGCGGTTGCCGTCCAGCACGTCGAAGGCCCCGGCGCGGGCCAGCATTTCCAGCGGGCGCTTGCCGATCCGCTTCAGGTCGCAGCGGCGGGCGACATCGAAGAGCGTGACGAAGGGTTTGGCCCCCCGCGCCTCGACGATCAGCCGCATCGCGTCGACGCCCACGTTCTTCAGCGCGCCCAGCGCGTAGAGAACCGCGCCCTCCTGCACCCCGAAGGTGGCAAGGCTGCGGTTCACGCAGGGGGCGACCGTGCGGATGCCCAGCCGGTCGACCTCGCGCTTGTAGATGGCCAGCTTGTCGGTCAGGTGGATATCGCAGTTCATCACCGCGGCCATGAATTCCACCGGGTGGTTCGCCTTCAACCAGGCCGTCTGGTAGCTGACCACCGCATAGGCCGCGGCGTGCGACTTGTTGAAGCCGTAATTGGCGAACTTCTCCAAGAGGTCAAAGACCTCGCCCGCCTTGGCGGCAGAAACGTTGTGGGTCTTGGCTGCGCCCTCGACGAACTTCGGGCGTTCCTTCGCCATCTCCTCGGCGATCTTCTTGCCCATCGCGCGGCGCAAGAGGTCGGCGCCGCCCAGCGAATAGCCCGCCATGACCTGCGCGATCTGCATCACCTGTTCCTGATAGACGATGATGCCCTGCGTTTCCTTCAGGATGTGGTCGATGGTGGGATGGATCGACTCGATCTCGCGCAGGCCGTTCTTCACCTCGCAATAGGTCGGGATGTTCTCCATCGGGCCGGGGCGATAAAGCGCCACGAGGGCCACGATATCCTCGATGCAGGTGGGCTTCATCCGCCGCAGCGCATCCATCATGCCCGAGGATTCCACCTGGAACACGGCGACGGTCTTGGCCGCGGCGTAAAGGTCGTAGGTGGCCTTGTCGTCCAGCGGGATCGCGTTGATCTCGTCCACCGCACCGTCGGGCGGGTCGTAAAGCCTGCGGCCATCGGCGGCGATGTGCAGATGGCGGCCCTGTCCGCGGATCAGATCGACCGCGTTCTGGATCACCGTCAGCGTCTTCAGGCCAAGGAAGTCGAACTTCACCAGCCCCGCGCTTTCCACCCATTTCATGTTGAACTGGGTGGCCGGCATGTCGGACCGCGGGTCCTGGTAAAGTGGCACCAGTTCATCCAGCGGGCGGTCGCCGATCACCACGCCCGCGGCATGGGTCGAGGCGTTGCGCAACAGCCCCTCGATCTGCTGGGCGATGTCCAGCAGGCGGCCCACGACCTCCTCGGCCTTCGCGGCCTCGCGCAGGCGCGGCTCGTCGGCCATCGCCTTTTCGATGGAAACGGGCTTCACCCCCTCCAGCGGGATCATCTTCGACAGCCGGTCCACCTGTCCGTAGGGCATCTGCAGCACACGCCCCACGTCACGCACCGCAGCCTTCGACAGCAGCGCGCCGAAGGTGATGATCTGCCCCACACGGTCGCGGCCGTATTTCTCCTGCACATAGCGGATCACCTCTTCGCGGCGGTCCATGCAGAAGTCGATGTCGAAGTCGGGCATGCTGACCCGTTCCGGGTTCAGGAAGCGTTCGAACAGCAGCGAATAGCGCAGCGGATCAAGGTCTGTGATGGTCAGCGCATAGGCGACAAGGCTGCCCGCGCCCGAGCCCCGGCCCGGCCCCACCGGAATGCCATGCGCCTTGCCCCATTTGATGAAGTCGGCCACGATCAGGAAGTAGCCCGGAAACTTCATCTGCTCGATGATGCCCAGCTCGAAGCGCAGCCGCTCCTCATAGGCTTCGCGCGGGGCAGCGGGGGTGATGACCTTCAGCCGCGCGTCCAGCCCCTCCCAGGCCTGGCGGCGCAACTCCTCCACTTCGTCATCGGCGAACCTCGGCAGGATCGGCCCGCGCTTCTTCACCTTGAAGGCACAGCGGCGGGCGATTTCCACCGTGTTCTCCAGCGCCTCGGGCAGGTCTGCAAACAGCGTGGCCATCTCGGCCTCGGTCTTGAAATAGTGCTGCGGCGTCAGGCGGCGGCGGGGCTCCTGCTGGTCGACATAGGCGCCCTCGGCGATGCACAGAAGCGCGTCATGGGCCTGGAACATGTCGGTTTTCGGGAAATAGACATCGTTCGTGGCCACCAGCGGCAGGCCCATCTCGTAGGCCATCTCGACGAATGCGGGTTCGGTCAGGCGTTCGGCCTGCGGCAGCCCGCCTTCGCCCGGATGGCGCTGAAGCTCGATATAAAGCCTGCCCGGGAAGATCCCCGCCAGCCGCGACAGAAGCGTCGCGGCCTTCGGCTGCTGGCCCGCCTGCAGCAGACGCCCCACCGGGCCATCCGCCCCGCCGGTCAGGCAGATCAGCCCCCCGGCATGGTCGGCAAGTTCGTCCAGCGTCACCTGCGGCAGTTGCCCGCCCTTGCCGATGTAGAGGCAGGTATTGAGCTTCATAAGGTTGTGATAGCCCGCCTCGGTCTGGGCCAGCAGCACCACCGGCGCGGGATCGCGGGGCCGTTCGCCGGGCAGCGCGGGGTCATGCGCCAGCGACAGCTGGCAGCCCACGATCGGCTGTATGCCCGCCCCCGCCGCCAGCGTCGAAAACTCCAGCGCGCAGAACATGTTGTTCGTGTCGGTGACAGCGACAGCCGGGGTTTCGGCCGCGGCGCAAAGCTTGATGAGCTTCTTCACCGGAACCGCGCCTTCCAGCAGCGAGTATTCGGTATGGACGCGCAGGTGAATGAATCGGACGGGGCTCGACATGGGGCGAAGGTAGCGGCACCGGCGCGCAGGGGAAAGGGTCAGGGTTGGAAAGCCGCCGAGGCTTCGCTAGAACGGCGCCAGCCAGCAAGGATGCACGATGACTTCCGACCCCGACGAGATGCTGCCCGAGGGCCCCGAAACCGCTGAGGAACAGCGGGTGCAGACGGCCGGAGCGAACAAGAACCTGGCGCTGATCCTGGTGGGCGGCGCGGCGCTGATGCTGGCCGCGGCCTTCGGCGTTGCCCTTCTGGTGGTCTATGGCGGCTGAGGCCATCAGCCGCCGCGCCCTGCTGGCCGGATGCGGGCTTCTCGCGCTCGCCGCCTGCAAGCAGGAGGCGCCGTGGAACTCGGTCGCGGTCAAGGGGACGCTGCCCGACCTCGCCTTCTCGATGACGCGGGCGGAAGACGGCCGCGCGGTCACCGCGGCCGACTACCGAGGCAAGGTGGTGATGCTGTTCTTCGGCTATACCCATTGCCCCGATGTCTGCCCGCTGACGATGGCCAACGTGGCCGACGTGCTGCACCGGCTGGGGCCCAAGGCCGACGCGGTGCAGGTGCTCTTCGTGACGGTGGACCCCACCCGCGACACGGCCCCGGTTCTGGCGGCCTATGCGGCCAGCTTCGATCCCCGCGTGGCCGGGCTGCGCGGCACCGACAACCAGCTTGCGGTGCTCGCGCGGCGCTTCCGCGTCACCTATTCGGTGCTGCCCGCGGAAGGCAGCCGTCCCTACACGGTGGTCCACGGCCCCTCGATCTACGTCTTCGACCGCACAGGCGCCGCACGGATCATGGTGCCGAAGTTCTATGACGCCACCGCCGACATCCCCGGCGTCACCGCCGACATGGCGCGGCTGGTCGACGAAGGCTAGGCGCGCCGCGCGGCGGCCCGGCGCCCCTTCGCCTCGTCCACCTTGCGCAGGTTGTTCAGGACCACCAGAAGGCCCAGCACGCTCATCATCGAGGGCGGAATCCAGATGATGATGCCGCCGATCTGCTGATCCGCCACCGCGCTGATCGAGGGGAAGTACCGCCCGCAATAGGCGTAGTAGGGGAACAGGTCGCGCTCGGCAAAGGCGATCAGCGCGCCCAGCACCATCTCGGGGAACATCACGAAGACCGACAGCCCGGCACGCAGACCGAAGCTGACGCCCGCCTGCTCCTTGGGCCGCGTGTCCAGCACCATGGCCCAGAACAGGATGCCATCCACCGTCATCGACCAGTTCATCACCTCGTAAAGCGGGCGGTTCAGCATGGTGGTGAAATGTACCGGGGGATAGAGCCAGAAATACAGCAGCCCCGAGAACAGCAGCGTGGCCGGGAACGGGTGCTGGATCACCCGGTAGGCCACCCGGACCGGGCCAAGACCGATCAGGCGATGGAACCAGCCGGGCGCGCCGCGCAGGATCACCGGCCCCGCCATGCTCAGC
>DAIEJF010000313.1 GCA_027351005.1 Paracoccaceae bacterium
GCCGGGCGCATCGGTGCGGCACCCGGCTTGGCCGGGGTCGGCTTGCTGGCCGCGGCCTTGTCGATCGCTGCGCTTGCCTTGGCCGTGATGTCGCCGATCGGCTTGGCCTGGATCGCCTCGTTGGTGTCGAGCTTGGGGTTCTTTGCGTCAGGCGCGGGCGCCGGGCCTTCCTGGCGGCGCAACGCGGTTACCTTGATGGTGGCGGGTTGTCCGGCCAGAAGCCCCAGCGCCTCGGCGGCGTCCGACGACAATTGCAGCCGCGGGCCGGGATTCAGCCGCTCGCGCCGGAACAGGGCGCCGATGATGAACTTGCCGTTTGCCGGGTTGCGGATGATGACCCGCTCCGGCTCCTTGACGTCGGGGGCTGCAACCCAGACCCCGCCCAGCGAGGGGCGGCCATCCCACAGGCCCTTGTCGGTGGTCTGGAACACGTCAGGCGCTTCCACGTCGCGGTCAACCACCTTCACGCTGCTGCTGTCGGCCGACACGGCCGCGACGGTGCTGTCGGCGGGCTTGCTCTTGAGGAAGCCCAGGGGCGAGGTGCCCGCCTGGCAGCCTCCCAGAAAAAGCGCCGTACCCAGCAACAGGCTCAGTTTCCCGATCCTTGCCTTAACCATTCTTGCCCCCATGCCGCGCGGTTCCATTGCCGCGCTTTGTTGGCCGTGCCCGGCCCTGCCCACGTCGTCCTGCACGAACAGACTGCACCGGCTGCTCGGCCCTTGTGCTGTCGCGGGCATCCTAGACGCGGACGCGGGCCAAGAAAAGGCCGCGCTTCCCCGCGGCGGTTTTCCGCCGCTCAAACTGTCGGCATCCGGGTCAAGCCGGGGTGAAGATGGCGCAACCTTGGGTGGAATTCCGCCGCAAGGCGGCCCCCGGGCTTGAGAATCGTCGAAACCCCGCTAAGGTCAGATGCCAACGTTCTGGGCGCGTCACCTCGGTTCGGCCGCTTTTGCAGGCAGTTGGCGAGAGTGCGTACCGTGGTTCGTGGGAATGGTGGTGTTCTGGTCCTCGTTGGGCCAGTGGTGGATCGTGCAGGGGCCGCTCTCGAATGGGAGCGCTGCACGTTCGGCGGTAAGTGCGGCGTGGCGTATGCACGCTGGGGGTGAGTGACTTGTGCTGGGCATAGTAAACGATCGCGCGGTGTGTAGCGGGATCGACCCGCGGGTAACGAGGAAAAAGCTGGGCGCCCGTAAATGGGGCGGCGCCAAGCCATCGTACGCGTGCGTCGGGTCACAAGGGATCCGACAGGCGTGCGATCACACAGACGCAAGACTGTGAGGAACAGCCCCATGACCATGAACGCCAGAGACATTACCTCGGAATTTCCGGTCGCAGCCTCCGGGAATGCCCAATCGATTTACAACCGTTTTTTAAAGCGCTGGCTGGATGTCGTGCTGGCGGTCGTGCTGTTGCCGCTGCTGCTGCCGGTCATTGCCGTTCTCTTTGTCCTTGTCCGACGTGACGGCGGTCCGGGGATCTATGGCCACCAGCGCCTTGGCCGCGGCGGCCAGCCCTTCGTCTGCTACAAGCTGCGCACCATGGCCGTGAATGCCGAGGCGCTGCTGGAGGATCTTCTGGCCAGAGATCCCGAGGCGCGCCGCGAGTGGGACGACAGCCACAAGCTGAAGGACGACCCGCGCGTGACGCGGCTGGGGCGGTTCCTGCGCAGGACCTCGCTGGACGAACTGCCGCAACTGTTCAACGTGCTGAAAGGCGACATGAGCCTTGTCGGCCCCCGCCCGATCGTGCGCGACGAACTGGCCCGCTATGGCAGTGCGGCGTGGGCCTATCTGGAACTGCGGCCGGGCATCACCGGCAAATGGCAGGTGTCTGGCCGCAATGACGTGACCTATGAGGAGCGGGTAGAGCTTGATCTGCGCTACAACCGCGAGGTTGGCCTGGTCTGCGACCTGTCGATCCTGGCCCGCACGGCGAAAGTCCTTCTTTTCCCCACCGGCTACTGAGGCCGCGGGCGCGCGCATCGCATGCGGCAGCCGTCGCCGTTCGCGACACCGGCACGGCCTGCCGGTTTTGTGCCGCCCGACGCGCTGTCTTGGGCGATCTGGATCAATCGAAGGGGGAAAGGGGCCGTGGAGGCGAGTACCGGAATCGAACCGGTCTTCACGGATTTGCAATCCGCTGCGTAACCTCTCCGCCAACTCGCCGCGGCCGCGGATGGAACTATACCAAGACCCAGGGGCACGCAAGCTGTTCCGCACATGCCACGTTTGCAATCCTTGCACAGTCCCGCAGTTGCCGAGCCCTGCGTTCTATGGCAAGACATTCGCAAGCGAAACTAGACCGGTGAGTTCAGAGATGACCGACTTCGCGCTGCGCCGCACGATGATGGTGGATACGCAGGTACGCCCTTCCGACGTGACCAAATTCCCCATCATCGAGGCCATGCTGGCCATACCGCGCGAGGCGTTCGTTCCGCCCGCAAGCCGCGAGGCGGCTTATGTAGGGGAAAACGTGACCCTTGCGCCCGGGCGCGTGGTGCTGGAAGCCCGCACGCTGGCCAAGATGCTGGATGCGCTGGATATTCAGCCCGACGAGCGGGTGCTCGATATTGGCTGCGGCCTGGGCTATTCGGCGGCCGTGATCGCCCGGCTGGGCGGAGTGGTTGTGGCGGTCGAATCCGACACCGCGCTCGTCGGGTGCGCGCGGAACGCGCTGTCAGCCGAAGGCGTCACGCTGCGCGAGGCCGCGCTGTCGGCCGGGGCGCCCACGGACGGCCCCTATGACGTGATCACCATCCAGGGCGCGATCGAACAGCTTCCCGATGCCATCGCTGCGCAGTTGAAGGAGGGCGGGCGCGTCGGAGCGCTGTTCCAGGACGGCGCTCTTGGCACCTGCCGGATCGGCCACAAGATCGATGGCGTTATCGCCTGGCGGTTTGCCTTCAACGCAAGCGCGCCGGTGCTGCAGGGCTTCGAGGCGAAACGGGCCTTCACACTTTAAGAACATAAAAGAAAAAGCAAACGAGCAGGAGAACAGGAATGGCAGGTCGTAAGTTCCGGCAGATCGCGGCGGTTGCAACGGCCGCCAGCCTTGTTGCGCCGCTGGCGCATGGCGAAACTCTGACCGATGCGTTGGTGATGGCGTATCGCAATTCGCATCTGCTTGACCAGAACCGCGCGGTGCTGCGTGCCGCCGATGAAGGCGTGGCCCAGTCGGTCGCCGCGCTGCGCCCTGTCATCGCCTTCGTGGCCGAGGGGCTGGCGCAGAACCCGGCGACGAACGCGACGCTGGGCAACAACCTCTACGGCACGCTCGCGCTGACCGGCTCGCTGACGCTCTATGATGGCGGGCGGACCCGGAATGCCATCGATGCCGCCAAGGAAACCGTTCTGGCCACGCGCGAAAGCCTGGTGGGGGTGGAACAGCAGGTCCTGCTGGGCGCCGTCACGGCCTATATGAACGTGCTTCAGGCCAGCCAGACGGTCTCGCTCCAGCAGAACAACGTCAACGTGCTGCAGCAGGAACTGAAGGCCACGCAGGACAAGTTTGACGTGGGCGAGGTGACCAAGACCGACGTGGCCCAGGCGCAGGCCGCGCTGGCCGCCTCGCAGGCGGGGTTGGTCTCGGCGCAGGGCAGCCTGGCGGTGGCACGCGAATCCTACAAGGCTGCGACAGGTGCCTATCCCGGTGCGCTGTCGGCCCCGCCGCGTGAACCGGCGACCGCCGCGTCGCTGTCGGAAGCAGAAGCCATCGCGACCCGCACCCATCCGTCGATCCTGTCGGCGCAGCACCAGGTTGCGGCCGCCGAATTTGGCGTGAAGCGTGCCGCGGCAAGCATCGGCCCGTCGGTGGCGGCGAAGGCCCAGATCGGAACCGATACCGGCAGCAACAAGGCCGAACAGCTTTCGGTGACGATGACCCAGCCGATCTACTATGGCGGGCAACTGTCGTCGGTTTACCGCCAGGCTGCGGCGACCAGCGACCAGTCGAAGGCTGCGCTGATGCAGACCACGGTGACGGTGACGCAGGGCGTGGGCAACGCCTGGGCGCAACTGGCCGTCGCCCGCGCCTCGATCGCGGCCAACCAGGAACAGGTCCGCGCGGCGCAGGTGGCCTTCGACGGCGTCAAGGAAGAGGCCAAGCTTGGCTCGCGCACCACGCTGGATGTGCTGACCGCCGAACAGACGCTGCTGAACGCCAAGGTGGCGCTGGTGACGGCGCAGACGAACCAGTACGTCGCGGTCTATTCGCTGCTGTCGTCGATGGGGCTGCTGACGGCCGACCATCTGAAGCTTGGTGTGCCGTCCTACGACCCTGCCGCCTATTACAACGTCGTCAGCAAGGCCCCCGCGGCGATGAGCCCGCAGGGCGCGGCGCTGGACAGGATCATGAAGAGCCTGGGTAAGAACTGACCCCGCGCCGCGTGTTGTGCGGCCCCTGCTTCGGCGCTACACTTGGCGCCGAGCAGACAACAAGGGGACACCAATGTCCGACCGCATGACCTCGCGCGATATCGAGGATGTTCTTTCCTCCATCAGGCGGCTGGTATCCGAAGAGACGCGCGCACCCGCGCGGACGGCGCCTGCCGCGGCCGAACGGCTGGTGCTGACGTCTGATTTTCGCGTGGCCAGGCAGGAGGATGCCGCACCCTCCGACGATCGCGGACTGGGCGCGCGGGTGGCCGTGCTGGAAGCCGCCGTCGCCCGTCGTGGCGAGGACTGGGACCCCGATGGCACCGAAGAGCCCGACGCGGCCCCCGCGCCGATGATCTTCGCGCCCGCAGCCGATCAGGACGACGACGCCGGGGAAGAGCCCCCGCTGCGGGCGGTCGCGGCCGAAGACTGGCAGCCCGAGGCCGAGGCGGTCGAAGGCCCCGAGCCGATGGACTGGCAGGATGCCCCCCATACCCTGTCCGAGCCTGACCGCCTCATGGCTGCGGGCGGGGCAGAGGCCGCGCCCGACCTGCTGGAAGAGCCCGGCGAAGACGTGCTGGACGAGGACGCGCTGCGCGACCTGATCCGCGACATCATCCGCGAAGAACTGCAAGGCGTTCTGGGCGAGCGCATCACCCGCAACGTGCGCAAGCTGGTGCGATCGGAAATCAACCGCGCGCTGGCGGCCAAGGCTTTCGAATAGTCAGACGGCCTCGGCCAATGACAGAAGGCGCGCCAGATCCATGTGGCGCGCCAGATGGTCGGCCAGGGCATCCAGCGTGCGCTCGACCTCGGCCTCGTAGTCCGTCCCGCCACCGCTGGCGCCCAGCCGCGCCAGATAGCCGCGCCGGAACCCGTCGCTGCCGAAGATG
>DAIEJF010000318.1 GCA_027351005.1 Paracoccaceae bacterium
GCTGGCGACCGGCTGGCAGGCCGCGGGCATCCTGCGCCGCGCGGCACGGGCGCCGACCCTGGTGGCCGAAGGGCGGCTTCAGCCGTCGGAATTCGCGCGGCGGGGCGGGCTGTTCTGGGCGGGGCTGACGGGGCGCTGGTAGGCGGCCACGGTCAGACAGGCGCGGGCAGGCGGGCGCGGTCAGACGCTCAGTCTTCCGCCGGGCGGAAGGCCAGCCAGATCAGCGCGCCACCCGCCAGCACCAGAAGCGGCGCCATCATCAGGTTGACGGCATGCCAGCCCGCCTGCGGGGTGCCGCCCGAACAGTTCATCAGCCCGCCCGAGGCAAGCGAGGCCATGGTCACGCCGCCGAACACGATCATGTCGTTCAGCCCCTGCATCCGGCCCCGCTCTTCGGGGGCATGGGCGGCGGCAAGCATCGTGGTGGCGCCGATGAAGCCGAAGTTCCAGCCGATGCCCAGAAGGATCATCGCGCCGAAGAAATGGGTGATCTCGACCCCCGTCAGGGCCACCGCGCCCGCCCCCGCGAGGATCACGAGGCCGGTGCCGATCACCTTTTCCACCCCCATCCGGGCGATCACCCAGCCGGTGAAGAATGAGGGCACATACATCGCCAGAACATGCGCGGTGACGATGTTGGCGGCATCCGCGGTGTGGAGGCCGCAGCCCACCACCGCAAGCGGCGTCGAGGTCATCACGAGGTTCATCAGCGCATAGCTGACCGTGGCGCAGATCACGGCAACCGCGATGCGCGGCGTGGTGATGAGATCGCGGCGGCTGCGGCCCCGGGGCGCATCCGGCGCGGCGCGCGGCGGGCGCGGAATGTCGAGCAGCGGGAAGATCGCAAGCCCCACAAGGTTCAGCACGATCACCGCCAGGTAGGTTCCCAGAAACGGCACCACCATCGCCTGGGCCGTCACCTTCACCAGTTGCGGGCCGATCACCGCCGACAGCAGCCCCCCCGCCATGACAAAGGAAATGGCCTTGGGCCGGAATTCGGCCGAGGCGGTGTCGGCGGCCGCAAAGCGGTAGAACCCCTGCGCGGACATGTAGACCCCGGTCAGCAGCGACCCGGCAAGGAAGATCGGAAAGGACGCGGCGATCAGCCCCCAGGCTCCGATCGCCGCCCCCGTCATGCCGCCGCAGGCGCCCAGAACGAAGCCCGCGCGCCGTCCGAAACGCTGCATGAAGGCCGACATCGGCGTGGCCGCCAGCATCGAGCCCAGCACGATCAGCGAGATCGGCAGGGTCGCGAAGCAGGGGCTGGGCGCCAGCGACTGACCCGCGAGGCCGCCGATGGTGAAGATCATCGGCATCTGGGCGCCGATCACCGCCTGGGCGGCAACCAGCACGGCCACATTGCGGCGCGCGCGCGTGTCGGGGGCGGGGAAGGATGCAACATCGGTCATGTGCGCATGCGTAGTGGCGGGAACGGGCGGGGGCAAGGGGTCGCGGATGCGCGCCCGGCCCGCGGCGCAGGCGGGGGTTTCACACCCCCGCACCCCCGTGGGATATTTGCGGACCGAAAATGGGGGGAACGATTTGCGGATCATCGAGACGGAGGCCTGCGTGGCCGAAGGTGCGGCCTGGCTTGCCGCGGCCGATCCGCGGCTTGCGGCGGCGCTGGCGGTGACGGGGCCGCTGCCGCTGCGGCGGCGGGCGGGCGGGTTCGCGGCGTTGCTGGACGCGATCGTCAGCCAGCAGGTCTCGGTGGCCTCGGCGCGGGCGATCGGGGGGCGGTTGGCGGCGGCGGGGTTCGACGATCCGCAGCGGGTCGCGGCGGCCGACGAGGACGATTTGCGGGCCTGCGGACTGTCGCGGCCCAAGGTGCGCTACCTGCGGGCGCTGGCAGGGGCCGAGATCGATTATGCCGCGCTCGCGGGGCTGCCCGACGACGCGGTGGTGGCACGGCTGACGGCGCTGCCCGGCATCGGGCGCTGGACCGCCGAGATCTACGCGATGTTCGCGCTGGGGCGGGCCGATGCCTTTGCGGCGGGCGATCTGGCGCTGCAGGAGGCGGCGCGGATGCTCTACGGGCTGGCTGCGCGGCCGGGCGAGCGCGAGTTGCGCGCGCTTGCCGAGGGCTGGCGGCCGTGGCGGGCGGTTGCGGCGCGGCTGCTGTGGGCCTATTACCGGGTGGAAAAGGGGCGCGAGGGGGTATCATGACGCGTGCGCTGAACTTCGGCCGCCGGGGGCCCGCACAGGGCCCGGCGTCGAGCCTCGTGGTCTTCCTGCACGGCTATGGCGCCGACGGGGCGGACCTGCTGGGGCTGGCAGACGCGCTGGCGCCGCATCTGCCCGGCGCCGTCTTCGTGGCGCCGGACGCGCCCGAACGGTCTGCGGGCAATCCCTTCGGGTTCCAGTGGTTTCCGATCCCCTGGCTTGACGGATCGTCCGAGGCCGCGGCGGCGGCGGGGCTGGCGCAATCGGCGGCGGATCTGGACGCGTTCCTGGATGCGCGACTGGCCGAAGAGGGGCTGGACGAGGCCGCGCTGGCCCTGGTGGGATTTTCGCAGGGCACGATGATGGCGCTGCATGTGGCGCCGCGCCGGGCGGCGGCCTGTGCCGCGGTGGTGGGCTTTTCGGGGCGGGTTGTGGCCCCCGAGCGGCTGGCGGCCGAGCTGACCGCGCGCCCGCCCGTGCTGCTTGTGCATGGCGATGCCGACGAGGTGGTGCCGCCCGCGGCGCTGCCCGAGGCCGCGCGCGCGCTGAGCGGGGCGGGCATCGACACCTGGACCCATGTGAGCCGCGGGGTGGGGCATGGAATCGCGCCCGACGGGCTGTCGGCGGCGCTGGGGTTCCTGATCGACCGGCTGCCCGGCTGACTGTCATCTTGCTGTGAACTTGACGGTTTAGAGGCCTGAGGCAGGCGCACCGCATCTTGCGGGGCTTGCCTGATGGCTTACGCCATATATAGTTTCCTCATGGGGCGGGGCGTCCCGCCCCCGGCGTCAGCGCCCCGCGGGGCGGGATCGGAGTCTGCGATGGATGGAAATTTCCGCACCACCTTCGTCCGGGAACCCGCGACGCTACGGCACTACCCCGCCCTGGTTCTGAACGCCGATTACCGCCCGCTGTCCTATTATCCGCTGTCGCTTTGGCCCTGGCAGGAGGCGGTCAAGGCGGCCTTTCTGGACCGGGTGCAGATCGTGGCGGAATATGATGCCTGGGTGCGCAGCCCGACCACCGAATTCCGAATACCGTCGGTCGTGGTCCTGAAGGAATTCGTCAAACCGCAGAAGCGCGTGGCCTTCACGCGCTTCAATCTTTTCCTGAGGGACGAATTCTGCTGCCAGTATTGCGGGGCCAAGGGCGATCTGACCTTCGACCATGTTCTGCCCCGCTCGCGCGGGGGGATCACGAGCTGGGAAAACGTGGTGGCGGCCTGTTCGCCCTGCAACCTCAGGAAGGGCAACAAGTCGCTGCGCGCTGCGGGCATGACGCTGCGCCACCCGCCGCGGGCGCCCTCGGCCGAAGACATGCAGAACGCCGGGCGCCGGTTTCCGCCCAACTACCTGCATGACAGCTGGCTCGACTTCCTCTACTGGGATGCCGAACTGGAGGCGTGACCCCGCCCGCCCGGCAGTGCTAGACTTTGTGCTGCATTGCGGCTAAAAGGGCGCCGTTAGCGCTAACAGCCTGGCGCGCCGCGGTGCGCCATCCAGAAGAGAGGGCCTAGGATGGTTTCGCGCGTGATTCCGGTTGATCCTTTCGATCTCGTGATCTTCGGCGGCACCGGCGATCTGGCCAAGCGGAAGATCCTCCCGGGCCTGTTCATCCGGTTCCGGGCCGGGCAGATGCCCGAGGACAGCCGCATCATCGGCGCGGCGCGCGCCGATCTGGATGATGCGGGCTTCCGCACGCTGACCCGGGCCGCGCTGGCCGAGTTCGTGGCCGCGGACAAGCTTGACCCCGAGGTGATGGAGCGGTTCCTGCAACGGCTGCATTACGTCTCGATCGACGCGACGGGCGAGGGCGGATGGGCGCAACTGGCGGGGCTGATGCGGCCGGGGGTGGTGCGGGCGTTCTACTTCTCGGTCGCGCCATCGCTGTTCGGGGATCTGGCCGAGCGGCTGCATGCCCATGGCATCGCCGATCCCCAGAGCCGGATCGTGGTGGAAAAGCCCTTCGGGCGCGACCTGGCCTCGGCGCGTGCGCTGAACGCGGTGCTGGCGGCGCATTTCGACGAGCGGCAAATCTACCGGATCGATCACTATCTGGGCAAGGAGACGGTGCAGAACCTGATGGCGGTGCGCTTTGCCAACATCCTGTTCGAGCCGGTCTGGAACGCCCAATACGTCGACCATGTGCAGATCACGGTCGCCGAAACCGTGGGTGTGGGCGGGCTCGGCAGCTATTATGACAAGTCGGGCGCCATGCGCGACATGGTGCAGAACCACATGATGCAGCTTCTGTGCCTGATCGCGATGGAGCCGCCCTACAAGTTCGATCCCAACGCGGTGCGCGACGAGAAGCTGAAGGTGATCCGTGCGCTGGAGCCGGTGCCGCCCGAAGACATCGTGCGCGGCCAGTATCGCGGCGTGCCCGGCAAGGACGGGCGCGATGGCAAGGCGGAGCCGTCCTATTTCGAGGATGTGGGCGATGGCCAGAGCCGGACGGAAAGCTATATCGCGCTGAAGGTGCGGGTGGCCAACTGGCGCTGGCAGGGCACGCCCTTCTACCTGCGCACCGGCAAGAAGCTGCGCGGGCGCACCTCGGAAATCGCGATCGTCTTCAAGGAGGCGCCGCATTCGCTTTTCGGCGAGAACGAGAGCTGGAAGGCCAATGTGCTGACCATCCGGCTGCAGCCGAACGAGGGGATGAACCTGTCGGTCATGATCAAGGAGCCGGGTCCGGGCGGGATGCGGCTGACCGATGTGCCGCTGGACATGTCCTTTGCCGATGCGCTTGGGGAAGAGGGCACGGACATTCCGGACGCCTACGAGCGGCTGATCATGGACGTGATCCGCGGCAACCAGACGCTGTTCATGCGCGGCGACGAGGTCGAGGCCGCCTGGGCCTGGACCGACCCGATCATCAAGGGCTGGGAGGAACGCGGCGACCGTCCGCGCGGCTATGATCCCTATTCCAGCGGGCCGGAGGATGCGCTGATGCTGCTGCATCGCGACGGTCGGCGCTGGCGGGAGATCCGCGAATGATGTTTCGGGAATACCCCGACCGCGAACTGATGTTCCTGTCGCTGGCCAATGCGGTGGCGGGCGAGCTGGGCGATTTCCTGCGCAGGCAGGATCGCGTCTCGCTCTGCGTCACGGGCGGCAGCACGCCGGGGCCGGTGTTCGACACGCTTTCGGGCGTGGATCTGGACTGGGCGCGGGTGGGGGTGTTCCTGAACGACGAACGCTGGGTGCCGGAGCATTCGCCGCGGTCGAACACGGCGCTTGTGCGCCAGCGGCTGCTGGTGGGGCGGGCGGCGGCGGCAACACTGGTGCCGCTGCATGCCGACACGGCAACCCCCGAGGAGGCGCTGGATGGTCTGGCCGAGGGCATCCGACCCTGGCTGCCGATCTCGGTGCTGATTCTGGGGATGGGGGCCGACATGCACACGGCCTCGCTGTTCCCCGGCGGCGACCGGCTGGCCGAGGCGATGGGCGCGGGGGCGCCCATTCTGCTGCCGATGCGGGCGGCGGGAGCGGGTGAGGCACGGATCACCCTGACGGCGCCGGTTCTGGCAGATGCGATGGTGACGCATGTGCTGATCACCGGCGCGGAAAAGCGCGCGGCCGTGGAACGGGCCATGACGCTTGACCCGCTCGAGGCGCCGATCCGCGCCTTCCTTTCCAATGCAACCGTTCACTGGGCGGAGTAACCGATGGACATCTGGGCGAAACTGGCGGAACGGCACGCGGCGGTGAAGGATCGCCCGATCCTGGGCCTGTTCGACGAGGGCCGCGCCGCCGATTTCTCGGCCTCGCTGGGCGAGATGCTGTTCGACTATTCCAAGACCAACATCGACGCCGAGACGCGGGCGCTGCTGATCGCGCTGGCGGAAGAGGCGGGGGTTGCCGCCAAGCGCGAGGCGATGTTCACCGGGGCGAAGATCAACGACACCGAGGGGCGCGCGGTGCTGCACACGGCGCTGCGCAACCTTGGCGGATCGGTCATGGTGGATGGCCGCGACGTGATGCCCGAGGTACGCGCGGTGCACGCGCGGATGGAAGGTTTTGCCCGCGCGGTGCGAGAGGGCCGCTTTCGCGGGCAGGGCGGGGCCATCACCGATGTGGTGAACATCGGCATCGGCGGGTCGGATCTTGGTCCCGCGATGGGGTATCTGGCGCTTGCGCCCGACGCGGATGGGCCGCGCTGCCACTATGTCTCGAACGTCGATGGCGCGCATGTGCATGACGTGCTGCGGGGGCTGAACCCCGAAACGACACTGGTGATCGTGGCGTCCAAGACCTTCACCACGATCGAGACGATGACCAACGCCGAAACCGCGAAGCGCTGGATGGGGGCGACGGTCGCCCAGCCCGCGGCGCAATTCGCGGCCGTGTCGACCGCGACGGACAAGACCGCCGCCTTCGGGATCGACGCAGACCGTGTCTTCGGCTTCGAGGACTGGGTGGGCGGGCGCTATTCGATGTGGGGGCCGATCGGGCTGTCGCTGATGCTGGCGATCGGGCCCGAGCGGTTCGGCGCGTTTCTGGACGGAGGCGCCGCGATGGATGCGCATTTCCGCAGCGCGCCCTTCGCGCAGAACCTGCCGGTGCTTCTGGCGCTGGTGGGGATCTGGCACAACCAGATCTGCGGCCATGCCACGCGCGCCGTGCTGCCCTATGACCAGCGGCTGAGCCGACTGCCTGCCTATCTGCAACAGCTTGAAATGGAATCAAACGGCAAGCGGGTGGCGATGGATGGCAGCGACCTGCCGCGGGCCTCGGGGCCCGTGGTCTGGGGCGAGCCCGGCACCAACGGCCAGCACGCGTTCTATCAACTGATCCATCAGGGCACGCGGGTCATCCCGTGCGAATTCCTGGTGGCGGTGCAGGGGCATGAACCTGATCTGGCGCATCAGCACCTGCTGCTGGTGGCGAACTGCCTAGCGCAATCCGAGGCGCTTTTGCGCGGCCGCAGCCTGGACGAGGCGCGGGCGATCATGGCCCGGAAGGGCCTGACGGGCGCCGAACTGGAACGTCAGGCGCGCCACCGGGTGTTCCCGGGCAACCGGCCTTCGACCACGCTGGTCTATCCGCGGCTGACGCCCTACACGCTGGGCCAGATCATCGCGCTTTACGAACACCGGGTGTTCGTCGAAGGGGTGATCCTGGGGCTGAACAGCTTCGACCAGTGGGGGGTCGAACTGGGCAAGGAACTGGCGCTGGCGCTGATGCCGATCCTGGAAGGCAAGGCCGGGGCCGAGGGCAAGGACGGCTCGACCCGGCAACTGGTGGCGCGGCTCAGGGGCTGAGCCCGCGGCGCAATGCAGAACGGCCGCGCCCCCGGGGGACGCGGCCGTGTCATGTCCCGGCTGGCCCGAGGCTCAGGGCAGGGCGGCGGTCACGATGACCTCGACCAGATAGTCCGGCGCGACCAGCTTCGATTCGCCCGTGGCCCGCGCCGGGGTATGGCCCTGCGGCACCCAGGCATCCCAGACCGCGTTCATCTGCGCCACGGTCGTCGCGTCGGCAAGCCAGACCTGCGCCGACAGGATGCGGGTCTTGTCGGTGCCGGCCAGCGCCAGCAGCCGATCCACCTCGGCCAGCGCGGTGCGGGTCTGCTGGGCGACATCTTCGCCCGGGTTGCCGACTTGGCCCGCCAGATAGACGATGCCGTTATGGATGACGGCCTGGCTCATGCGCGGGCCGGATTCAAGGCGTGTGATGGCGGGCATCAGCGTCCTGTTCCTCTGGTTGTGTGGGATGGAGCGGGTGAAGGGAATCGAACCCTCGTCGTAAGCTTGGGAAGCTTCTGCTCTACCATTGAGCTACACCCGCGACGCATCGGTAGGTAAGCGAGGCGGCGGGCGGCGTCAAGCGGGGAACACGCGGTGTGGCGGCGGCCGACGCCCCGGCCCGCGCACCCAAAGGCAAAGGCCACCGCCGAAGCAGCGGTGGCCCTGTCCGGCCCGGGCGGGCGTGGGGACGAGGATTGCCCGGCCGGATGTCGCCTTCAGGCTCAGTTGCCCGGCAGCAGCACGGTATCGATGACGTGGATCACGCCGTTCGACTGCATCACGTCGGCGATGGTCACCTTGGCCACGTCGCCCTTTTCGTCCTTCAGCTCCAGCATGCCATCCTTCTTGGTGGCGATCAGCTTGCAGCCGCCCACGGTGTTGAGCTGCACCGAGCCGCCATATTGCATCGCAGCCGATTCGATCGCGGCGGCGGTTTCGGCGGCGGGCAGGACGTGGCAGGTGAGGATCTTCACCAGCGTGTCATGGTTCTCGGGCTTCAGCAGCGTTTCCACCGTGCCCGCGGGCAGTTTGGCGAAGGCTTCGTTGGTGGGGGCGAAGACGGTGAAGGGGCCCTTGCTTTCCAGCGTCGGCACCAGGCCCGCGGCCTTCACAGCGGCGACAAGCGTGGTGTGGTCCTTCGAGTTCACGGCGTTCTGCACGATGTTCTTCGTCGCATACATCGGCGCGCCACCCACCATCGGGTTGTCGGCCAGCGCTGCCCCGGCCAGCGTGGAAAGCGCGAGCGCGGCGGCAAGCGTGCGGAAGGTGAAGGTCATGTCTGTCTCTCCTCTCGGGTCTGGCGGACGGGCCTTTGCCGCATCCATGACCGGAGATACGCAGGCGCGGCGCCAAGAGTTTCAGCGCCGCTCACTTTTTTTCGCGAAAAAGATATCCGGGGGGCGCGTGCCGCTCAGCGGCGCTCGACGATGCCTGAGACCAGCAGCAGGCCCGGCGTGCCGTCGGGCGATCCGCCCGCCGGTTCAAGCGTGACCGCCAGCTTGGCGCCCTCGGTCAGGCCGGGCATCCGCCGCCGCACCTGTTCGGCGCTGACCAGCCCCTGCGCGACCGGCGCGCCGACCGCGGGCACCGTCCACAGTTCGTAATCGTGCCCGGTGTCGGGGGCGGGCCCCGCGATCCGCGTCAGCACCAGTTCGCCCGTTCCGGGCGAATAGGCCGCGCGGATGACCAGCGCCTGATCGGTGCCGCGCAGCGTCGCCACCATCGGCGCCCGGACGGGCACCAATGCGAAGACAAGCGCCGCCAGTGCAAGCGCGGCAAGCACGCCCCCGGCAAAGCCGCGCCAGCCGAAGCCGGCCCAGCCGAACCCGCGCCGGGGCGATTTGGCGGCGGTACCGAAAATCTTCGCCTCGATCGCCGGAAAGAGATCCGGTGCCGGTTCTTCGGCGTAGTCGTCATTCAGAGGCGCCAGACGCGCCTCCCACGCCGCCACCCGGGCCGCGAATTCCGCGTCGGTGCGCAGGCGCCGCCCGGCGGCCAGCCGCTCGGGCAAGGGCAGGGTGCCCAGCACATACTCGGCTGCGAGCATGTCATCGCCCTCGGGGGCCTCGGGGATGTCGCGGTCGCTCATGCGTCCAGACACTCTTTCAGTTTCATCAGGCTGCGCCGCAGCCAGGTTCGCATCGTATTCAACGGTACCGCGTACCGTTCGGCCAGATCCTGATAGGACAGGCCATCCAGATAGGCACCCCGCACCGCCGCCGCGCGGTCGGGCTCGAGCGTGTCGAAGCACAGCGAGATCCGCCGCGCCTCGCCGCGCGCCTGCAGCACGGTTTCGGCCCGAGGAGCCGGGTCGGCGACGTGCTGCATGGCCTCGTCATCGGCCGTTGCCTCGGGGCGGCCCCGCAGCCGGTCGATGCAGAGGTTGCGGGCAATGGCGATCAGCCAGGTCATGCCCCGCGCCCTGTCGGCGTCGAACCGGGCGGCATGCACCCAGACGCGGGTGAACACCTCCTGCAGCGCCTCTTCGGCTTCGGCTCTGTTACCCAAGATACGGAGGCAGACACCCATAAGTTTCGCGGCACTTGCAGAATAAAGCGTGCGAAAGGCCGCGCGATCCTGCGCGGCCACACGGGTCAGAAGCTCTGCGACCGGATCTTCGGCCATGGTCCCTCCGGCTGCGGGGCGCGCAAGCCGCCCCGGCGTTGGCGCCTAGCCGCGCCGCCGCCTGCGGCCTTCGCCCCCGCCGCTGGACGGGTTGTAGGACACTTCCGGCAGGCTGACTACCTTTGAAAGCTCTGGAAACGGCGCCGTGGCATGCGGAATCGCGTTTGCCGCCACGAAATGTTCCTGAAACCGCGGCTCGATCGCGGTTTCGACCTTGTGGATGTCGCGCACGACCCGCTCGATATCGTCGCGCGCGGCAAGGTTGAGCAGCGCGATCCGCGCACCCGTCCCGGCGGCATTCCCGGCCGAGATGACCTTGTCCAGCGGCACATCGGGGATCATGCCCAGCACCATCGCATGTTTGGGCGAGATATGCGCGCCGAAGGCCCCCGCCAGCACCACGCGGTCGACCTTGTCGATCGCCAGTTCATCCATCAGCAACCGCGCGCCCGCGTAGAGCGCCGATTTGGCAAGCTGGATGGCGCGGATGTCGCCCTGCGTCACCATGATCCGCGGCCCGCCCTCGGCGCGGCTGTCGTGCAGCACATAGCTGTGGGTGCGCCCCTCGGCCACCAGCCGGGGGGTGCCCACCTGTTCGGCCGAGCCGATGAGGCCCGAGCCGTCGACCACGCCTGCGATGCGCATTTCCGCCACCGCCTCGATGATGCCCGAGCCGCAGATGCCGGTGATGCCGGTCTGGGCGGTCGCCTCGGCAAATCCGGGGTCGTCGGACCACAGCTCGCAGCCGATCACGCGGAAGCGCGGCTCTTTGGTGACAGGGTCGATCTGCACCCGCTCGATGGCGCCGGGGGCGGCCCGCTGGCCCGAGGAGATCTGCGCCCCTTCGAAGGCCGGTCCGGTGGGCGAGGAACAGGCCAGCACCCTGTCCCGGTTGCCGCAGAGGAGTTCGGCATTGGTGCCGACATCGACGATCAGCACCATGTCGGTCGCTTTCTGCGGCTCTTCCGACAGGGCCACGGCGGCGCAATCGGCCCCCACATGCCCCGCGATGAGCGGCAGAACGTAGACCCGTGCATTGGTGTTCACCGCATTCAGGTCCAGTTCGGCGGCGTCGAGCGACATCGCGTCGGAACTGGCCAGCGCGAAGGGCGCCTGGCCCAGTTCCACCGGATCGATGCCCAACAGCAGATGGTGCATCACCGGATTGCAGACGAACACGACCTCCATGATCCGGGCCGGGTCCACCGCGGCTTCGGTTGCGATGGTCTGCGCCAGGCCGTTCAGCGCCATCCGTACCGCCGCCGTCATCTCGCGGTCGCCGCCGGGATTCATCATGGCATAGCTGACCCGGCTCATGAGATCCTCGCCAAAGCGGATCTGCGGGTTCATCACTCCCGCCGAGGCCAGCACCCGCCCGTCGCGCAGGTCGCAGAGATGGGCCGCGACCGTGGTGGAGCCGAGATCGATCGCAAGCCCGTAGATGCCGTCCTCGTCAAAGCCGGGCCAGAGATCGAGCACCCGCGGCGCCGCGTCATGGTTGCCGCGGTGGACAGCCACGGTGACCTTCCAGGCACCCTTGCGCAGCACCGGCTGGAGCTTTTTCAGCACATCGAGATCGGCCGTCAGCCCGGCGATGCCCCATTGGTCGCTAAGCGCCTTGGCGAGACGTTCGAGATCGCCCGAGGGCTCGTGCATGTCGGGTTCATCCACCTCGACGTAGTAGAGCCGGGTGGCCGGGTCCATGACAATGTCGCGCGCGGTCGCGGCCTTGCGGACCACCTGCTTGTGCACCTGGCTTTCGGGCGGCACGTCGATCACCACGTCGCCCTGGATGCGGGCCTGGCAGCCGAGCCGACGGCCGTCGATCATGCCGCGCTTGGACTTGTAGCGCTCTTCCACCGCGTTCCACTCGCTCAGCGCATCGGCCGCGACCGAGACGCCATGCTTGGGAAATTCACCATAGCCCGGGCTGATCTGGCACTTGGAGCAGATGCCACGGCCGCCGCAGACCGAATCGAGGTCGACCCCGAGCTGGCGGGCGGCGGTCAGCACGGGCGTGCCTGCCGGGAAATGGCCCCGCTTGCCCGAAGGCGTGAAGATCACGAGCGGGTCGCGCGGGTCGGTCATGGCAGGCTCCGGGGACAAAGGCACCGTGATCAGTCATAGTTTCTCTGCGTCCGGGTGCAATGTCCGCCGGCGGCATTCCGCGATCCGCAAACGTCACCCCGTGAACGATTTTTCGTAGAAAAATCGATGCAATTTTTCGCCGAAAAATTGCCTCAGCAAATCACCTTCAAGCCGCCGGAATTGCAGATCACGATCAACTGGCCCCCGGTTTCCACCAGATGGTACCCACGCCGTCTGACCTCTGCCACGAACCGGTCGCGTCCGACCTCGCGTTCCACCCAGGCTGCACTTCGTCGGACCACACCGCCCCGCGCGGCGGCCTTGGCCGAAAAGACCAGAGCGATCCAGGGTTCGGTCGCAGGGGCAGGGAGGCGGGGATGCGTCAGGGTCAGCATGTGCCGACCCTGACCGATTCGGGTTAACCAAGCGTTGCAGAGCCGCGGCCGCTGCACGCGGGCCGTCGCGCGATCAGCCGCGTGCCCGGCGGCCGCCGCGGCGCCCCGAGGTGGCGGCGGATGCGGCGGCCGAGGCCTCGGCGAAGGTCGCGCCCGCCTCGACCGC
>DAIEJF010000017.1 GCA_027351005.1 Paracoccaceae bacterium
GGGTTCCAGAAAGACCTGATGCGAAGTCTTGTCGGCAAAGCGGACCACCTTGTCCTCGATCGAGGGGCAATAGCGCGGACCCACGCCTTCGATATGTCCGCCATACATCGCCGACCGGCCCAGATTCTGCCGGATGATCCCATGCGTCTGCTCGTTCGTGTGCGTGATGCCGCAGGCGATCTGCCGAACCGCCGGGGCGCGGTTCAGGAACGAGAACATGACCGCATCATCATCCCCCGGCTGGCTTTCCAGCACATCCCAGCGGATCGTCCGGCCATCCAGCCGCGGCGGCGTCCCCGTCTTCAACCGCCCCAGGGGAAGGCCCATTGCCGCGATGCGCTCCGCCAGCGGAACCGACGGGCGATCACCCATCCGACCCCCCGGGCGGCGGACATCGCCAATGTGGATCACCCCACGCAGGAAAGTGCCTGTGGTCAGCACCACCGCGCCCGCGGAAATCGTGCTTCCATCGCCCAGAACGACGCCGGTGACACGGTCGCCGTCCTGCGTCAGGTCTGCCACCTCGGCCTCGATCAGGGTCAGGTTGGGTTGCGCCAACGTCAGGTCCAGCATCGCAGCCCGATAGAGCGCCCGGTCCGCCTGCGCCCGAGGCCCCTGAACCGCGGGCCCCTTGCGGCGGTTCAGCAGCCGGAACTGGATGCCCGCACGGTCGGCCACCCGCCCCATGACACCATCCATTGCGTCAATCTCGCGCACCAGGTGGCCCTTTCCCAGCCCCCCGATGGCCGGGTTGCAGGACATGACGCCCAGGTTTTCCCGCTTCAGCGTGACAAGGGCGGTCTGGGCACCAAGGCGTGCGGCCGCATGGGCGGCATCCGCCCCGGCATGGCCACCGCCAACCACGACCACGTCAAAATGTTTCACGTGAAACACTCCTCACTTGCCGATGCAAAAGCTCGCGAAGATCTCGCCAAGCAGATGCTCCACATCGACACGCCCGACCAGCGAGTCAAGGGCCCGGATTGCCCGGCGCATCTCCTCGGCGGCCAGCTCCGCCCGATCTGGCCCCTGCATTACCTCAACCCGCGCCGATTCCATAGCCCCGATGGCGCGCAAGACCGCCAGCCGGTGGCGTTCGCGCGTGATCGTGCCGGCGCCCGCGGCGCGGGCACCAAGGCGTGCCGTGATCTCGGCCACCAGCTCTGGCACGCCCTGCCCCGTCTTGCCGGACACAGCCAGGCCGGAACCCGGCGCCACATCAGCCTTGCCGCGCACCACAAGGTCATCGGGCTCGGGCGCCAGGCCTTCAGGCAGCCCCGCCTCATCGCACAGAAAGACCCGCAGATCGGCGCGCCCGGCGCGTTCAACCGCGCGCGCAACGCCCATCCCTTCCACCAGATCTTCGGTTTCCCGCAATCCCGCGGTGTCCAGCACCGTGACCGGCAGGCCGTTCAGGTCCATCTGCACTTCGATCACGTCGCGCGTCGTCCCCGCGACATGCGAGGTGATCGCGGCCTCTCGGCCCGCCAAAGCATTGAGAAGTGTGGATTTTCCCGCATTCGGGCGACCTACGATGGCCACTTCGAAGCCATCACGGATACGCTCGGCCACCCGGGCCCCGACGGCCTCGGCCCGCAGATCGGCCAAGACGCCGTCGATCAGCGCCAGCACCTCTGGCGTCACGTCGACGGGCACGTCCTCATCGGCAAAGTCGATGGTGGCTTCCAGCAGAGCGGCCGCGCGGATCAGACGTCGGCGCCAATCTTCGGCGCGCGCACCCACGGCGCCGGACAGAACACGCTGCGCCTGCCGTCGCTGCGCCTCTGTTTCCGCGTCGATCAGATCGGCAAGCCCTTCGACCTGCGCCAGATCCAGCCGCCCGTTCTCCAGCGCACGGCGGGTGAACTCGCCCGGCTCGGCAAGTCGCAGCCCGGGAAGGTCACCCAACCGCCTCAACACGGCGGCAACGACGGCCGGGCTGCCGTGCAGGTGCAGCTCGACCACCGCGTCGCCTGTAAAGCTGGCACCTTCCGAAAAGGTCAGCACCAGCGCATGATCAAGAAGCTCACCCGCCCCGTCGCGCAGCGCGCGGAGCCCCGCCTGCCGCGGGGGCGGCAGGGGCCCCGCCAGCACCGTGGCGGCAGCGACAGCCTGCGGGCCGGACAGCCGGATCACGGCCACCCCGGCCCGGCCGCGTGCGCTGGCCAGGGCGTAGATCGTATCCAAAACTATAACCTGTTGTTATATAACAACAAATCAAGAGTTCATCGAGTCGAAGAATTCGCCGTTGCTCTTCGTCTGCTTCAGCTTCGAGATCAGGAACTCGATCGCGTCCGTTGTCCCCATCGGGTTCAGGATGCGCCGCAGCACATACATTTTCTGAAGATCCGACTTTTCGACCAGCAGCTCTTCCTTCCGGGTGCCAGACTTCAGGATGTCCATCGCGGGGAAGACGCGCTTGTCGGCCACCTTGCGGTCCAGCACCAGCTCGCTGTTTCCGGTTCCCTTGAATTCTTCAAAGATCACCTCGTCCATCCGGCTGCCGGTGTCGATCAGCGCGGTGGCGATGATGGTCAATGACCCGCCTTCCTCGATGTTCCGTGCGGCACCGAAGAAACGCTTGGGCCGTTGCAGGGCGTTGGCGTCAACACCACCGGTCAGCACCTTGCCCGACGACGGCACGACGGTGTTGAAAGCCCGGCCGAGACGGGTGATCGAGTCGAGCAGGATCACCACGTCGCGCTTGTGTTCGACCAGCCGCTTGGCCTTCTCGATCACCATTTCAGCGACCGCGACGTGCCGCGTCGCGGGTTCGTCGAAGGTCGAGGACACGACCTCGCCCTTCACGCTGCGCTGCATGTCGGTCACTTCCTCGGGGCGCTCGTCGATCAGCAGGACGATCAGGTAGCATTCCGGGTGGTTGACCTCGATCGAATGCGCGATGTTCTGCAGCAGCACCGTCTTGCCGGTCCGCGGCGGCGCCACGATCAGCGCCCGCTGGCCTTTTCCGATCGGCGCCACCAGATCGATGATCCGGGCAGAGCGGTCCTTGATCGTCGGATCCTCGATTTCCATCTTCAGCCGCTCGTCGGGGTAAAGCGGGGTCAGGTTGTCGAAGTGCACCTTGTGGCGGGCACGTTCCGGGTCGTCGAAGTTGATCTTCGTGACATGCGTCATGCAGAAATACCGCTCGGTATCCCGAGGCGCCTGGATCACGCCTTCAACGGTATCGCCGGTCCGCAGGCTGAACTGCCGGATGGTGTCGGGCGAGACATAGATATCGTCCGGGCCCGGCAGATAGTTCGCCTCGGGCGAGCGGAGGAAGCCGAAGCCGTCCTGCAGAACCTCAAGCACGCCGTCGCCGCTGATCTCCCAGCCTTCTTCGGCGCGTTCCTTGAGGATCTGGAACATCATCTCGCCCTTGCGCATCGACGGGGCGTTCTCGATTTCCAGCTCTTCGGCCATGGCCAGCAGGTCGGCCGGGCTATGGGCCTTCAGATCAGCGAGGTTCAGCGACTCTTTCATGGGAAACCATAAGAGCACGACGCCGCATCGGGCGGCGCAGGCATCTGCAAAGGGGAAAAACCGCAGGCCGGACGGCCCCGTCATGACCCGAGCTAAGGGCAGACAGCCGAAAAGTCAACCGGGGTCAGAACTTCACGATAACGGACAGCACGATCAGCACCATCAGAAGCGTCGGCAGTTCGTTCATCATCCGGTACTGCCGCCCCGTCAACCGGTTGGAGCCTGTGATGAAATCCTTGCGCCGCAGGCCAAGCCAGTGATGGAACCACGTCATCGCCAGAACACCCGCCGCCTTGGTCCAGGGCCAAAGCGCGCCCCAGCTGACGATCCCCGGCGTCAGGACCAGAAGCAGCCCGAAGACCCAGGTAGACACCATCGCCGGGTTCATGATTGCGCGCAGCAGAAGGCGTTCCTGATGCTGAAACAGAAGATCCATGTCGCTGCCGCGTTGCACCCCGGCCTTCTTCAGCCCTTCGACGTGATAGACGTAAAGCCGCGGCAGGTAAAACAGCCCTGCCATCCAGGCAATCACGGACATGACATGGATCGCCTTGATCCAGGGGTAGTAGGTGGCAAGGAAGTCGAACATGGGCAAGCGTCCTTCGGTCTGGTGCCTTCTTCTAAACTATAAAGGAATCTTGAGAGAATGATGATTTAGGCCCTGTGGGTAAACCGGATTGGTCATCCGTCCCCGAGGTTCTCCACAGATCCGAACCTGTGGAAAACCTCTGGAAAACCAGGAATATTCTGGAAGACTCGAAGAACTATGTAACGTTGTCAATGGCTTGGTTGCAAATAAACAGCTAGTCGCCTGTGCATCGATTTTTCCGGCTCTGTGCGCAGCCGGGTTGCCAACACCAGCCCGAGAAACTTTCCCACGGGTGGAAAAACGACCGCGAGGTTTGACAAGACCGCCCGGTTTCGGCGACAGAGACGCCGAGGCCCGGCTTGCCCCCAGGCCTCGTACCCCGGTCATCCACAGGTGTGCCCACATGCCCCAGCCGCTGATCCTTGCCTCGGCCTCTGCCATCCGGGCCGCGCTTTTGCGCAATGCCGGGGTGCCCGTGGAACCGTTGCCCGCACGGATCGACGAAGACGCCATCCGCGCGTCCCTCGAAGCCGAGGGGGCGACCCCCCGCGACGTGGCAGACACGCTGGCCGAGATGAAGGCGCGCAAGCTGGCCGAAAAGCACCCGACCCGCTGGGTGCTTGGCTGCGACCAGGTGCTCGAGCAAGGCGGACAGGTGTTCACAAAACCCGAAACGGCTGATGCAGCGCGGGCACAGTTGCTGGCCCTTCGCGGAAAGTCGCACC
This sequence comes from Paracoccaceae bacterium, assembly GCA_027351005.1. Taxonomy (GTDB): domain Bacteria; phylum Pseudomonadota; class Alphaproteobacteria; order Rhodobacterales; family Rhodobacteraceae; genus Solirhodobacter. The sequence goes on from DAIEJF010000017.1 coordinate 4,801, forward strand.
GGCTTCTTTCGGCGGCCGTGCTATATGAGACGGGACAGCCCGTGTGGCGCCATGTGGGGGAAGTCCGCCTGACGATGCGGGCTTTTTCGGATTCGTATCTGGATGACTACATTCTGCGGAACTGGCCCGGCATTGGCGAAAGCGTGGGCGCCTACAAACTCGAGGAAGAAGGCGTGCGTCTGTTCGCGCGGATCGAGGGCGACTATTTCAGCGTCCTGGGCCTGCCGCTGGTCGCGCTTCTGGCCTTTCTCGGACAGCGTGGAGTGATCGCCGCATGAGCGAAAACCGTATCCCTCTGGCGGGCGTCATCGGTAGTCCGATCGCCCACAGCCGCTCGCCCATGCTGCATGGCTACTGGCTGCGGCGCTATGGGCTGAAGGGGTTCTACATCCCGATGGATGTGGCCCAGATCGACCTGCGGCAGGTGCTGGAAACCCTGCCGCTGATGGGCTTCGTGGGCGCGAACGTGACGATTCCGCACAAGGAGAACGTGCTGAAGATCGCCGACATCGTCACCGACCGCGCGGCCCTGATCGGCGCGGCCAACACGCTGATCTTCCGCAAGGATGGCCGGATTCATGCCGACAATACCGATGGCGCGGGCTTCATCGCCAACCTGCGCCAGAATGCCCCGGGCTGGGTACCGCAGGCGGGCCCCGCCGCAGTGATCGGCGCAGGCGGCGCGGCGCGGGCCGTGGTGGCCGCCCTGATCGAGGTCGGCGTGCCGGAAATCCGCCTTGCCAACCGCACCCGTCTGCGGGCCGAGGCGCTGCGCGCCGATTTCGGCGCCAAGGTCGATGTCTACGACTGGGTGCAGGCCGGAAACATGCTGGAAGATTGCATGACGGTGGTGAACACCTCGTCGCTGGGCATGGTGGGCAAGCCGGAATTCCGGGTCCCGCTCGATGCGCTGAACCCGGCGGCTGTCGTCAACGATCTGGTCTACACGCCGCTGCGCACGCATTTCCTGGAAGAGGCGGCGGCCCGCGGATGCCAGACGGTCGACGGGCTTGGCATGCTTTTGCACCAGGCGGCGCCCGGTTTCGAACGGTGGTTCGGCGTCCGCCCCGAAGTCGACGAAGAGACCCGGCAAGCCATCCTTTCGGCATGACGCGCCCCTTTCTTCTGGGCCTGACCGGCTCGATCGGAATGGGAAAATCCACCACGGCGGGGTTCTTCCGCGCCGCGGGCGTACCGGTCTGGGATGCCGATGCCACGGTGCACCGTCTCTATGGCGCCCACGGTGCCGCCGTACCGCTGCTGGCGGCGGCCTTTCCCGGCGTGACAGGCGCCGAGGGCGTGGATCGCGCCGCGTTGAAGGCGGCGATCGCCGCCGACCCGAAGGCCCTGCCCCGGATCGAGGCGCTGGTGCATCCGCTGGTCGCGGCCGACCGCGC
>DAIEJF010000033.1 GCA_027351005.1 Paracoccaceae bacterium
CCTCGGCTGCCAGCAGGTCGGCCTGCCGTTGCAGCGCATGGCGGGGGTCCGAGGTCATCTTCTGCCCGTCGAGGTGATACATCGACATGAAGACTTCGCCCCGTGGCGGGGTGGTGCCGTGCAGCGGCTTGAGGGTGCCCGGGATGGGCCAGGCCCGCAGGTCGCCATCGCCCTGGTCCCAGATCAGGCCGGTCTCGTGAACGTCCTCGCCGCAGATGTCGAGGCCCAGGATGGAAATCGGCAGGTGCCGACCGCCGGTGTAGAACGGCATCAGCTCGTGCCGCCGGATGATCTTGCCGCGGCCGATGCCGTTGGCGTCGTGCAGCACGATGTCGAAGGCCTCGATGTCGGGATGGGCCGCAAGGAAGGCTTCGGCCTCGGCAGGGGTAGAGCCGGAGGGGCTGGTCTGGGTCATGGGATGCTCAGGCAAAGAATTCGGTCAGGATCTCGTCGAAGGCGAGGATCAGGCGGTCGATCTGGGGCGCGCGTGTCGCGGGGCTGACCAGCATCATGTTGTGGAAGGGTGCGATCAGGCAGCCGCGGTTGACCAGCGCCACATGGATCGCGGCTTCCAGCGCGGGCTGGTGGGCCCGTGCGGCCTCGGCCCCGTTCTTCAGCGGGCCGGGCGCGCAGATGAATTCCACCCGCGCGCCGACCCGGACGACATGCCAGGGCGCGCCATGGTCGCGGATCACCCGCGCGAGGCCGCGCGACAGCCGTTCCGCCCCCCGCTCCATCGCGGCGTAGGCGCGCGGCGTCATCACCTCGGCCAAGGTGGCACGCAGGCAGGCGAACTGCATCGGGTTGGCCGACAGGGTGGTGCCCATGCCGGAATGGCCGGGGGGGCGGGTCGCGTCATAGGCTGCCAGTCGGTCGGCCACCTCGGGGCGCAGGCCCCAGACGGCGGTGGGCATCCCGCCCGCCACGCATTTGCCCACCACGAAGATGTCGGGGTCAAGCCCGTTCACCCCGGTGTAGCCGCCAAGGCCCGATGACAGCGTATGGGTCTCGTCGATGATGAGCAGCGCGCCGTAGGCCCGCGTCAGCGCCCGGAGGCCTGCGTGAAAATCGGCGCGGGGCAGCACCATGCAGGAATTGGTCATCACCGGCTCGGTCAGCACGGCGGCGACCTCGCCGGTCTTGAGCGCGGCCTCCACCCCGGCAAGGTCGTTGAATTCCACGGCCACCGCGGTCAGGCCAAGGTCGGCCACCTGGCCGACAAGGCCGGGGCGGGCGACGGTTTTGCCGTGGTCGAGCACGACCATCGCGTCATCGACGGTGCCGTGGTAGCAGCCGTTGAACACCAGCACCTTCGGCCGCCCGGTGACCGCCCGGGCCACCCGCAGGGCGAAGCGGTTCGCATCGGTCGCCGTGGTGGCGATCTGCCAGCGGAAATCGCCGAAGCGTTCGGTCAGAAGCCGCCCGGCCTCCAGCGCGGCCTCGGTCGGCAGCATGTAGGTCAGGCCGTGGCGCGCCTGCTGGCGGATCGCGCGGGCCACCGGCAGCGGCGAATGGCCGAACATCGACCCGGTGTCGCCCAGGCAGAAATCGTCATGCGCGTTGCCGTCGATGTCAGTCAGCCGCGCCCCCTGCGCGGTTTCCACCAGCATCGGGAACGGCATCGGCCAGTCCTTCATCCAATGCATCGGCACGCGGCCGAGGAAGGCGCCCGCCCCCCGGTCGAGCGCCGCCGCGGTTCGCGGCCGGGCACGGCGGTAACGGTCGCCCTCGCGCGCGGCGAGGGCGGCGATGCGGGCGGCGGGAACGCCGGCGATGAGGTCTGCGCCTTGGTCCATGGATCACCGGATTGTCATACGGGCAGAGCTTTCATAGGGCCCGGGCGTCGCGGCGTCTACGGGTGCCGCGGACGCAGGCGCTGGCAGGGCCGGGCGAGGTGCGCGGTCAGGCCACCCGCACCTCGATCATCCGGGGGCCGCTGTGCCGGGTCCGCAGGGAGGCGGTCAGCGCGTCGGGCGTGTCGGGGATCGAGATGAAGGGCATCCGCGCCGCCGCCGCCAGCGGTTCGAACAGCGGCGGCGTGGGGTCGCAGCCGATGACATCGGTGCCTGCCGCGGCCATCGAATCGGCGATTTCCCGAAAGCCTGCGTTGTTCCAGACGAGGAAGGTCACATCCACCCCTGCATCCACCGCGGTCAGCAGTTCGGCCAGGCTGAATTGCAGCCCGCCGTCGCCGGTCAGGCAGACGACCGGCACGCCGGGTGCCGCCACCGCCGCGCCGATGGCGGCGGGCGCGCCGTAGCCGAGACTGCCGAAGCCGGTCGCCGCGTTGAAGTAGCCGCCGGGGCGGTCGTGGTCGTAGTACAGGTTCCCGGCATAAACGGGCTGCGTGCTGTCGCCCGCGATGATGCAGCCGGGCACGGCCGCGCGGATCGCCTCCAGCATTTCCACCTGGTGCAGCATCGCCGGGGGCAACTCGGCGCGGGCCGCGGTGCGCGCTGCGGCGGCGCGGGCGGCGCCGTCGCCCGCGTGGGCGCCAAGCAGCGGCACCAGCGCCGCCAGGGCGGTGGCGGCATCGGCCTCAAGAGGCACGCCCGCGGGGTGGCGGCCCAACTGGGTTGCGTCGATGTCGATGCGGATCATGGCCGAGGTGTCGGGGAAACCGCCGCGGCGGTACATGTCGTAATCGGTCGGGCCGAATTCGGTGCCGACCGCCAGGATCGCATCCGCCGCGCCGATCATCTCGCGCACCGCGACGAAGCTGGGGCTGGCGGGCACGGTCAGGGGGTGGCCGTGCATCAGTCCGCGGGCGTTGGTGGTCTGGACCACCGGCGCGTCCAGCGCCTCGGCCGCGGCACGCAGCGCGGGGCCTGCGTGTTTCGCCCCGCCGCCTGCCAGGATCACCACGCGCCGCGCCGCGTTGAGCCGCGCTGCGGCGGCGGCCAGGGCCTCGGGCGCGGGGGGGCGCGGGGCGGGTGTGACGGCCGGGGCGGACAGCGTGCCCGCCGGGGCGGGCATCACGTCAAGCGGCACCTGGATGTGCACCGGCCCGCCGCGCCCGGCGAACGTGGCGAAGGCCGCGTCGAGCGCGGGGGCAAGGTCGGCCGCCCCGCGCACCTCGCGCGCCGTCAGCGCGACCTTGGCCGCCATGCCAAGCTGATCGGGCAATTCGTGCAGGTGACCCAGGCCCAGGCCCTGCAAGGCGACCTCGTTCACCCCCGAGATCACCAGAACCGGCACCGAATCGGCCCGGGCCTGCCCCATCGCGGTCAGCGCATTCGTCACCCCCGGCCCGGTAATGACGAAGGCCACGCCGGGTTTGCCGGAAACCCGGGCATAGCCGTCGGCCATGAACACGGCGGCTCCTTCGTGCCGCGGTGTGACATGACGGATGCCCGAGTTCGGCAGCCCACGGTAAAGCTCGATCGTGTGGACCCCCGGAATGCCGAAGACCACCTCTACCCCCCGCGCCTTCAGCCCGTGCACGAGCGCCTCGCCGATGCTGGTCATTGCATGTCCTCCAGATGATCCGTCAGCGGCAGCCCCAGCAGGGCGCCCACCTTTTCCACGCCCAGCCGCGGCAGTTCGTCCGGCTGGAAATCCTCGGGCAGGACCGACCCTTCCAGCCAGAGCCCGTCGATCAGCGCGTTTGCGGCAATCGCTTCGGCCTGCAACTGGCGGGGCGGCAGGCTGCGTCCCGTGGCAGCCAGGCATTCCCCGATCAACGATTCCAGCGGGTCGCGGAACGACAGATAGCCGGTGCGGTGGATGTTGCGCATCCGGGGGTCGTTGCGCACAAGATGCAGGAAGCCGGCCCAGAGCCCGACCGTGCGCGAATCCGTCAGCGGCGGGCAGAGCGCGCGCCAGACGAACCGCGCCAGCCGGGCCAGCGGGTCTGGCCCTGCGCCCTCCAGCGTGGCGCTGTGATCTTCGGCCATGCGGCGGACGAACTGCGCGTAGGCGGCGCCGATCAGATCTTCCTTGGTGCGGAAGTAATGGCGTATGAGGCCCGGCGTGACCCCCGCGCGCTGGGCGATCGCGCGCACCGTTGCCGCCTGCGGGCCGCCTTCGGCAATCAGGTCCAGCGCCGCCGCGATCAGGTCGCCCTGTCGCTGCGCTTCGCCCTCGCGCCGGAATTTGCGCCGCTCCTGGGTCATGCCCGCCCCGAAATTATACGCTTGCAGAATTACCGGGGCCGGGGTGTAATACAACCGAATTGTGACGGAGACAACGCCGGAATGCCATCCGCCCCCGCCCAAGGCGCCCCCTCGGCCCAGCGCGCCGATGCGATCCGCATCGAAAACCTGCACAAATCCTTCGGTCCGCTCGAAGTTCTCAAGGGCGTCTCGCTGACCGCAAGGGAAGGCGACGTGGTGGCGATCATCGGCGGCTCGGGTTCGGGCAAGTCGACGATGCTGCGCTGCATCAACTTTCTGGAAACCCCCACCTCGGGCCGGATCGTGATCGGCGGCGAGGAGATCCGGCTGAAATCCGATGGCACCCCTGCCAGCCGCAAGCAGATCGAACACCTGCGTCGCCGTCTGGGCATGGTGTTCCAGTCGTTCAACCTCTGGAGCCACAAGACGGTGCTGGAGAACCTGATCGAGGTTCCGGTGCATGTGCTGGGCGTGCCGAAAGCCGAGGCGATCGAGCGGGCGCAGAAGCTTCTGGCGCGCGTCGGCCTGTCGGAAAAGGCCGATGTCTACCCGGCCTTCATGTCGGGCGGCCAGCAGCAGCGCGCCGCCATTGCGCGCGCGCTGGCGATCGAGCCGCGCGCCATGCTGTTCGACGAGCCGACCTCGGCGCTGGACCCCGAACTGGTGGGCGAGGTGCTGAACGTGATCCGCGGCCTGGCCGACGAGGGCCGCACGATGATCCTTGTGACCCACGAGATGAAGTTCGCCCGCGAGGTCTCGAGCCACGTCATTTACCTACACAATGGTGTGATCGAGGAAGAAGGGCCGCCAGACCAATTGTTTGGCGATCCGAAATCGGATCGTCTCAAGCAGTTCCTGAAGTCCGTGGCCTGAGACCCGGACGCTAACCAACGGAGAGGACGAAGATGAAACTGACGCTCTTGGCGCTTGCGGCCGTGGCCGCGCTGGGCACCGCTGGCATGGCGCAGGCCGCGCCGATCAAGGTCGGTGTGGCCGCAGAACCCTATCCGCCGTTCTCTTCGCCCGATGCCTCGGGCAAGTGGTCGGGCTGGGAAATCGACCTGATGAACGCGATCTGCGCCGACCAGAAGCTGGACTGCGTGGTGACCCCGGTGGCCTGGGACGGCATCATCCCGGCGCTGACCTCTGGCCAGATCGACATGATCATGTCGTCGATGTCGATCACCGCCGAGCGCGAAAAGGTCATCGATTTCTCGGACAAGTACTATGTGACCCCCGCCGCGCTGGCTGTGGCCAAGGATTCCAGCATCACCGCGACCGTTGACGGCCTGAAGGGCAAGGTCATCGGGGTGCAGGTGTCGACCACCAACGAAGCCTACGCCAAGAAGTTCTACAGCAAGACCTCGACCATCAAGGAATACCAGACCCAGGACGAGGTGAACCAGGACATGGCGGCCGGCCGGATCGACGCCGACCTGGCCGACCAGTTCACGCTGGAAGCCTTCCTGGACAGCGCGGATGGCAAGGCCTGCTGCAAGAGCCTGGGCGCGCTGCCCTATGACAACGAGACGCTGGGCACCGGCATCGGCGCGGGTCTGCGCAAGTCGGACACCGAGCTGAAGGCGAAGATCAACAAGGGCATCGCCGACATCCGTGCCAACGGCACCTATGACGCGATCACCAAGAAATACTTCAACTTCAACATCTACGGCGGCTGATCCCGCCTGCCGCCCGCCCGGTTCCCGTCAGGGGCCGGGCGGCTCCGTCACCTGCGGGCGCCGACAGCGACCCACGCGCCGCGCAGACAGCACCCTGCCAAGACCGACGGTCTGCCCGCGTTGTTGCTCTGGGCTGTCGGCAGGCCGACGGCACCCGGTTCCGCCTGAGGGGATCCCTTGCTCGATTCGCTTACCGCCCTCTTCGCGCCTGACGGCCCCCTGGGGCTTCTGGCCCTTTCACCCCCCGGCTGGGGCGGCAACCTGCTGCTGGGGCTCTGGCACTCGATGCAGATCGCGGTCGGTGCCTATGCGCTGGGGTTGTCGATCGGAATCGTGGGCGCCTATGGCAAGCTCTACGGCAACGAGGTGGTGCGCGACATCTTCGCGCTTTACACCACCGTGGTGCGGGCGGTGCCCGAACTGATCCTGATCCTGATCCTCTATTATGCAGGCACCGACATGATCAACCAGGTGCTGCTGAGCGCCGGGTTTGACCGCTGGGCGCCCTCGCGGCTGCTGATCGGCACCGTGGTGCTGGGCGTGGTGATGGGCGCCTACATGACCGAGGTGCTGCGCGGTGCCATCCTGGCGGTGCCGCAGGGCCAGATTGAGGCCGCGCGTGCCTATGGCATGTCGCCCCTGCTGCTGGCGCGCCGCATCACCTTTCCGCAGATGATGATGAACGCGATCGGCGGGATGGCGAACCTGTGGCTGAACGCGACCAAGGACACCGCGCTGCTGGCCGTGATCGGGCTGAACGAACTGACGCTGACCACCAAGCAGGCCGCGGGGACGACCAAGGCGTTCATGCTGTTCTTCATCGCGGCCATGGTGATCTACATGATCGTTTCCGTGGTCTCTGGTCGGCTCTTTGCGGCGATCGAACGCTGGGCGCGCAAGGGCCAGCCCACGCTGGGCGGGGGTGGCGTATGATCGCGTTGATCCGCCCGATGCTGAGGCCCCACCGCATGATCATGCTGGCGATCGGCGTGGCACTGGTGCTCTACTGCGCGCTGTCGCTGCGCTGGGACTGGGTGCCGCACTACTGGAACGACGGTTTGATCCAGCGCGGCATCTGGACCACCGTCTGGATTCTGGCGGTCACCTGGGGGGTGGGGCTGGTGATGGCCGTGGGGCTGGGCTTTGCGCAGGCGGCCGGGCCCTGGTGGCTGAGCTACCCCGCCTTCGGCTTCTGTTCCGTGATCCGTGGCACGCCGCTGCTGTTGCAGCTCTGGATGCTGTATTACGGGCTGGGTTCGCTTTTCCCGCATTATCCCTGGATCCGCCAGTCCGCCGCCTGGACCTATCTGCGCGAGGCCTGGCCCTATGCGGTCGTTTCGCTCACCATGAGCTTTGCGGGCTACGAGGGCGAGGTGCTGCGCGGCGCCTTCCTGGGGGTGCCGAAGGGCCAGCTTGAAAGCGCGCGCGCCTTCGGGATGAGCCGCTGGACGCTGTTCCACCGCATCTGGCTGCCGCAGGCGCTTTATCGTGCGCTGCCGACGCTGGGGGGCGAGACGGTCCTGCAACTGAAGGCGACCCCGCTGATCGCGACGATCACGGTGGTCGACATCTACCAGGTCTCGAGCCGGGTCCGGCAGGACACCTACCTGACCTACGAGCCCTTGCTGATGCTGGCGGTGACCTACATGGCGATCACCGGGCTGATCGTGCTGGCGTTCCGCTGGGCGGAACGGCGCATTCCGTCGAAGGTGGCATAAGCCGCAGGCCGGGGCGGGGGGCTGTCTGCCCCCCGCGCGCCCGTTCCGGGCGCGTCCCCCCGAGGATATTTTCAGACCGAAAATGTCGGAGCGCGCAGGCTGGAGGCGGTGACGCCGAAGCGCGCGCGGAAGGCGCGGGCAAAGGCGCCCTGGCTGGAGAAGCCGGCGCGCAGTGCGATCTCGTTCAGCGGATGGCGGGTGTCGGTGACCATGCGGCGCGCCGCCTGCAGGCGCAGGTCGCGCCCCCAGGCACCGGGCCCCATGCCGAGTTCCATGCGAAACAGGGTTTCCAGTCGCCGCGCGGTCAGCCCCACGGCGCGGGCGGTGGCGGCGGTGGGTTCCGGCGCATCGATCCGCGCCTCCATCCGTGCCATGGCCGCGGCCACGCGGGGGTCGCGCCCCGGAGCCTCGGGCGCGGCCGCGATCTGCGGTTCGGCGCCGTCCCGCGCGGTGGTGATGAAGCTGCCCGCCACCTGAAGGGCCGTGGCCGCCCCGTGCCGCGCCCGGATCAGGTGCAGCATCAGGTCAGCCGCGGGCGCCGCGCCCCCGGCGGTGACCATCCGCCCCGAGATCACGAAACGGTCGGGCACCACCTCGACCCCCGGATGGGCGGCGGCGAAATCCTCGAGATCTTCCCAATGCACGGTGGCGCGGTGGCCGTCGAGCAGCCCGGCCCGGGCCAGCACCCAGGCGCCCGCGTCAATCCCGCCCACGGCGCGAAAGCGCGGCGCCATCCGACCGAGTTGCCGGATGAGCGCCTGCGTTGCCACTTCCGCCTGGCGGAAACCCGCAATGACGATCAGCGCCTCGGCCCCTTCGGCCGCGGCAAGCCCGCCGGTCGAGGGCAGCTCGATCCCGCAGGTCAGCGGTACCGCCTGACCGTCGGGCGAGACCACGCGCCAGCGGAACGCCTCGCGCCCGAGGTGGCGGTTTGCGCTGCGCAGCGGGTCGAGGGCGGAGGCCACCTCGAGGATCGACGCCTGCGGCAGGACCAGCGCGGCCAGCGTCAGGGGCCCTCGTGCCGGGGCAAAGATCGTTTCGCTTTGGGTCATGTTCCCTTCGTAAATCGTGAAATCGCGCCGCGCAACCCTGCTAGGATCGCCCGGAAAAGGGAGAACGCCATGCCGCTTGCCATGAATCGTGAGGTCTTCATCACCTGTGCCGTCACCGGTTCGGGCGGAACGCAGGATCGCAGCCCGCATGTACCCCGCAGCCCCAAGCAGATCGCCGAGAGCGCCATCGAGGCCGCCCGCGCCGGGGCGGCCGTGGTCCATTGCCACGTCCGCGACCCAGAGACGGGCAAGCCCTCGCGCGATCCGAAGCTTTACCGCGAGGTGACGGACCGCATCCGCGAGTCGCAGGTGGACGTGGTGCTGAACCTGACCGCGGGCATGGGGGGCGATATCGTCTTTGGTCCGACCGAGCGCCCCCTGCCGGTGAACCCCATCGGCACCGACATGGTGGGGGCCTCGGAGCGTATGGTGCATGTTGCCGAATGCCTGCCCGAGATCTGCACGCTGGACTGCGGCACGATGAACTTCAACGAGGCCGACTATGTGATGACCAACACGCCCGGCATGCTGCGGGCGATGGGCGGCATGATGACCGAACTGGGCGTGCGGCCGGAGATCGAGGCCTTCGACACCGGGCATCTGTGGTTCGCCAAGGAACTGGTGAAAGAGGGCGTCCTGAAGGGGCCGGCGCTCGTGCAGCTTTGCATGGGCGTGCCATGGGGCGCGCCGGACGACCTGAACACCCTGATGGCCATGGTGAACAATGTCCCGCCGGACTGGTTCTGGAGCGCCTTTTCCATCGGGCGGAACCAGATGCCCTATGTGGCCGCGGCGGTGCTGGCGGGCGGCAACGTGCGTGTGGGGCTGGAAGACAACCTCTGGCTGGACAAGGGCGTTCTGGCCACCAATGCGCAACTGGTCGACCGCGCGGTGGGCATCATCGAGCGGCTGG
>DAIEJF010000144.1 GCA_027351005.1 Paracoccaceae bacterium
AGTTTGTGAAAATGTAGCGCCGACGAAATGAGCATTTCTTGCGAAAGTCGTACCGTAGAACCTCGCTTCGTCTGAGAAATGCGCAGACCCAAAATCTGCGCGTTCTTGAAAGTTCGCTTTCTGAAAGAAAGCATCCCGCAAGAATACAGTTCTTTGAAAGTTTACACCTTGCCTGAAGCAACTCCCAGCGAAACTTATCTGCTGAGTGCATGCCATTTCATCCATGACCAATGGCTTATCGAAATGCAAATTCGTTAGATCTATCATTTGAGATTGGTCCGGAAGCCCAGAGTCCGGTCCGATCCGTTCCTTGAACAACCGCATAATCTCTGGGTGCAACCTACCCCACCCACGAAGTTCGGATACCCGAACTCTGATCCGCACACCTAACTCGCGCTGAACTTCATCATGCAGTCCCTGGCCCGCCCACGCGTTCCACAACCGCCGGTTCCGGTCAGCGAGATCCCAATCAATCTCGTCCCCCTCCTGCTCCCCGCAGAGGGTCATCAACACATACCACGGGTTCTTGTTCGGGTCGGTGTTCGCCTCGGCCATCCGCACATCCTTACGGTTGCGGGTAGGCTAGCCGGGGGTGCCGACGCTCGGCAACATCGGAATGGTGCGGGTGAAGGGACTTGAACCCCCACGCCTCGCGGCGCCAGAACCTAAATCTGGTGCGTCTGCCAATTTCGCCACACCCGCATGAAGCAGAAGCAGCCCCGCCGATCCTCCCGGCAGGGCCGCCCCGAAATCGGCGGTGTTCTAGCAAAGCCACGGCAAGGATGCGAGCGAAAAATCGGCCACAGAAAAGGCTCGCTGTGAACCTTTCGTTAACATAATCTTGGGAAAAACAAGAACGGGCAGGCAAATGAGGCAATCCGATGGACCATTCCGCGGCATCGTTGACGCTTTCGCAGACGGCTTCGGTCGAGGCCGCGACCGGCATCCTGGCGGGAACCACCCTTCTGACGCTTGACGGCGAACTGCCGGTGGAATTCCTGAGCCCGGGCGATCGGGTCATCACCCGCAGCGGCGTCCGCGTGCTGGCCCAGGTCACGGGCCGCGCGGTCAGCGACTTCGCCGCGGTCGAAATCCTGCCCGGCACGCTGGGTCATGACCGGCCCGGCCAGGCGCTGGTGATCGGCGCCGACCAGATGGTGCTGGTGCGCGACTGGCGCGCGCAGGCGCTTTATGGCGCCGCGCAAGCCCTGGTGCCCGCGCACCGGCTTGCCGACGGACACTATATCCGCCGCGTGACGCTGGCGCAGGCGCAGGTTTTCACCCTGACCTTCACCGCCGGCGAAACCGTTTATGCCGAAGGTGTGGAACTGGGCTTTCCCGCCGCCGTCCCGGCCTGACAGGCCGCCAGAACCCGCGGCAGCATCTCTGGCAGATCCTCGGCGATCAGCCCCGGGCCAAAGGCGCGGGCGCAGTCCACATGCAGCCAGGCCGCCGTCCCCGCCGCCTGCAACGGCGCGACGCCGCGCGCCAGAAGCCCCGCAATGAACCCGGCCAGCACATCGCCCGACCCGGCGGTGGCCAGCCAGGGCGCCGCCCTGTCACGGACCGCCGCATGCACCACGCAGGCGCCTGACGGGTCGGCGATCACCGTATCCGCCCCCTTGTAAAGCACGGTGCAGCCCACCCGCGCCGCCGCCGCGCGCGTGGCATCCACCTTGGAAAAGGCCGGGCCCGTCGCAGGCGGCGCGGCCAGCCTCTCGGCCAGGTCGGGAAAGAGCCGCGCGAACTCGCCCGCATGGGGGGTCAGCACGCAGGCCCGGTGCAGCCGCGCGAAGAGCCCCGCATCCCCCGCCAGCGCCGTCAGCGCATCGGCATCAAGAACGCAGGCCCGCCCCGACCCCAGCGCTGCGGGCAGCATCCCGGCCGCCCGCCCCACACCCAGCCCGGGCCCAAGGCAAAGCGCCGTGATCCGCCGGTCCTCCAGCGCCGCGGCCAGCCCCGCCGCATCCGCCAGCGGCCGCAGCATCACCGCGTCGAGGCGCGCCGCGTTCTCGATCACCGCCGCGGGCGGGCAGCCCACCGTCACCAGCCCCGCCCCGATCCGCAGCGCCCCCCGCGCCGCCAGCCGCGCCGCGCCGCCGCGCCCCACGCCCCCGGACAGCACCAGCGCGTGGCCGTGGCTGAACTTGTGCCCCTGCCCCTTGTCCAGATCGGCGGGCCGCACCGCAGCCACCACCGCCCGCGGATCGTCCCGCAGCAGCGCGCCCAGTTCCGCCCCGAGGTCGAGCGGCACCACCACCAGCCTGCCCGCCCGCCAGCCGCCCTCGTCCCGCACATGGCCCAGCTTCGGGCGCGCAAAGGTCACCGTCAGATCGGCCCGCAGCGCAGGTTCGCCGCCCCCCGCCCTCAGCCGCCCGGAATCGGCACAGATCCCGCTGAGGATGTCGACCGCCACCAGCGGGCAGCCGCAGCGCAGCCCCCGCTCCAGCGGGGCGCGGACCTCGGGGCCGATGTCGCGCTGCAGCCCGGTGCCGAAGACCGCGTCCACCAGCACCGGCCCGCCCGCCAGGTCCGCATCCCCGAGCGCCGCCAGTGGCGCCACTTCGCCCAGCCAGCGCGCGCGCATCGCCGCCGCATCCGCGGTGACGGGCGGGGCCAGCGCGAAGACCCGCACCCCCCAGCCCGCCGCCGCCAGAAGCCGCGCGATCACATAACCGTCGCCGCCGTTGTTGCCCGGCCCGCACAGAACGACCGCACGCCCCGGCGCCCCGGCCATGTCCGGCCAGGCGGCGAAGATTGCCTCGACCACGCCGCGTCCGGCGCGCTCCATCAACGCCAGCCCGGTGACCCGGCCCGCGGAAATCGCCGCCTGTTCGATGCCGCGCATTTGGGCAGATGTCAGAAGTTCAGTCATTTCCCGCCCCACAGATTCCCATTTGGCACATTTATTAGGCACGTTGCCCGAAACATAGGCGCCCTCGGCGGAATCCCCCGGTGCGGACAGGCCGGGCCAGCCTAGCCAATTGTCCCTTCCCTGCGGAAGTGGTCAGAGACAGTCGGAACGCAGCGCAGTGGGGAGTCGGCGATGAAGAAAATCGAGGCGATCATCAAGCCCTTCAAGCTGGACGAGGTGAAAGAGGCGCTGCAGGAGGCCGGAATTCAGGGCCTCTCGGTGATCGAGGTGAAGGGGTTCGGGCGCCAGAAGGGGCATACCGAACTGTACCGCGGCGCCGAATATGTTGTCGACTTTCTTCCCAAGGTGAAGATCGAGGTCGTCCTGACCGATGACCAGGTCGATGGCGCGATCGAGGCGATCATCGGTGCCGCACGCACCGAGAAGATCGGCGACGGCAAGATCTTCGTCTACCCCTGCGAACAGGCCATCCGCATCCGCACCGGCGAATCCGGCGACGAGGCGATCTGAGATACCCCGGCGCGACAGGCGCCGCGGGCCAACATTGCTGCTCAACAGAAGGGATCAACGCGACATGGGCATCAAGGAAGCGATCCAGCTTATGAAGGACGAGGAGGTCGAGTATGTCGACATCCGCTTCACCGACCCCCGTGGCAAGCTGCAGCACGTCACGCTGATGGCCGATCAGGTCGACGAGGACTTCTTCGAAGAAGGCTTCATGTTCGACGGCTCGTCCATCGCGGGCTGGAAGTCGATCGACCAGTCGGACATGAAGCTGATGCCCGACGCGGGTTCGGTCTACATCGACCCGTTCTACGCGGAAAAGACCATGTGCGTGCATTGCAACGTGGTCGAACCCGACACGGGCGAGGCCTACAGCCGCGACCCGCGCTCGACCGCGATGAAGGCCGAAGCCTATCTGAAGGCCTCGGGCATCGGTGATACGGCCTACTTCGGGCCGGAAGCCGAATTCTTCATCTTCGACGATGTGCGCTATTCGGTGACCCCGGCCAAGGTGGCCTACCAGATCGACGCCGAAGCGGCGGCCTGGAACACCGACACGCCGATGGACGGGGGCAACCTGGCCCATCGCGCCGGCCACAAGGGCGGCTACTTCCCGGTCAACCCGGTCGACGAAGCGCAGGACCTGCGCGGCGAGATGCTGTCCACCATGAAGCGGATGGGCATGAAGGTCGACAAGCACCACCACGAAGTGGCGACCTGCCAGCACGAGCTTGGCATGATCTTCGGCGGGCTCACCGAGCAGGCCGACAACATGCAGAAGTACAAGTACGTCATCCACAACGTGGCGCAGGCCTACGGCAAGACGGCGACCTTCATGCCGAAGCCGATGAAGGGCGACAACGGCTCTGGCATGCACTGCAACATGTCGATCTGGAAGGACGGCAAGCCGCTCTTCGCGGGCGACAAGTACGCCGACCTCAGCCAGGAAGCCCTGTGGTTCATCGGCGGCATCCTGAAGCACGCCAAGGCGCTGAACGCGATCACCAACCCCTCGACCAACAGCTACAAGCGCCTGA
Source organism: Paracoccaceae bacterium (assembly GCA_027351005.1). GTDB lineage: Bacteria > Pseudomonadota > Alphaproteobacteria > Rhodobacterales > Rhodobacteraceae > Solirhodobacter. The sequence continues at coordinate 4,417 of DAIEJF010000144.1, forward strand.
TCCCCGGCTTCGAGGCCCCGGTTCTGCGCGCCTACTCGGCCCGCAACCGGTCTGGCTGCGTCCGGATTCCGTGGACCGAATCGCCCAAGGCCAAGCGCGTCGAGGCCCGCTTCCCCGATCCGGCGGCGAACCCCTACCTGGCCTTTGCCGCCCTGCTGATGGCCGGTCTTGACGGGATCAAGAACAAGATCGACCCGGGTCCGGCCTCGGACAAGGACCTCTACGACCTGCCGCCGGAAGAACTGGCCGAAATCCCGACCGTCTGCGGCAGCCTGCGCGAGGCCCTGACGGAACTGGAAGCCGACCACGACTTCCTGCTGGCCGGCGACGTGTTCACGAAGGACCAGCTGGAAGGCTACATGGCGCTGAAGTGGGAAGAGGTCTACGCCTTCGAACACACGCCCCACCCGGTCGAATACCAGATGTACTACAGCTGCTGAGCCCACGGGCCAGCGCCACAGAATCGGCACGATCAGGGCCGCGGTTCCGCCGCGGCCCTTTTCTTTTGCCCCGGACCGCGGTGATTTCCGGCGATTCTGGCGACAGTCGCGGCCTGCCCCCCCTGCCATCGCACCCTGCTGCCCCGATCTTGACGCATCTGCGCCTCGATGAACAATTCAGGGTTGAATAATTTTATGTGTTTAAAACCAATGCCTTGGACCTGAATTTGCGCCGGTTTCAGGAGGGAAAGCACGCAATTTAGGTGCAATTTCGCCCAAAGATTCAACCTGCGGGCGCGCACCTTTGCCACATCTGCACCGAAACATTCCACAATCCCCCCCCGATTCGCGCCTTAATCGCTGCCTAATGGTTAAAAAGACCTTGGTGGTGGAGGGCTTCCATGATGTCCGTGGGAAAAAGTACAAGTGTAACGCTGCTCTACGACGAACGACCGAAGCTGAATTTCGTCCGTTACGTCGACAATCTTGAGCGGGCGCTGCGCGAAAGTCGGCACAGCAGGTTCGCCCTGCGGTGGGACAACGACGACTTCGTCGTGATCGACATCGACGGCAGCCGCGTCGTGCTGGGCTATTGCGACCTGAAGGCCGAGGCGGCCGCCGTCGACGGGCCCGAGCCCGCCTATGCGGCAGGCCTCGTGATGGCCGTGGGGCCGGGGCTTCAGGGCGATCTGTCGACCCGGCTTGCCGACAACGCATCCGACCTGTGCAAGTCGGTGATCGAGCGGATTCAGGTCCGGCATGCCGCTGACCTCATCCTGTGGACGGAGACCCCGGGCGTGTTCACCGCCGACCATTTCGACAGCCTGGTGGAGGCCGCGCTGAAGACGCAGCCGGCCGAGCCTGACCCCGTGCAGCGCGCGGCCGATACCGCCGCAAGCGACCGGTTCGGTGAAATTCCGGTGGCCCGCCTGATGGCGCGCCTCGAGACCGAGATCCGCCCGCGTGCGGTGAAGGCGACGACGCGCACCACGGCGCGGCCGAAGCTGCCCGACTTCTCGCGGCCGAAACCGGCCGAGGCGCCCGCCGCCACGATGCTGGCCTCTGCCGAGGCCGCGGGGATCGAGGCCGCAGCGCCGCGCGCGGTGGTGCCGAACCGCCCGCAGGTGCGCGAAGATCTGGCCCGCATCCGCGAGGCGCTTTACCCGCCCGAGCCGGAAAACGCACCGGCCCGTCGGCGCGAACCGCTGGTGCGCCGCGTCACGCTCTACAGCCTGAACGCCACGCTTCTGCTGGCCGCACCGCCCGTGGGCGCCGCGCTTCTGACCTACAACGTGCTTGGCCGCGAAAACCCCCGCGTCACCTCGCGCGTGATGGCGCTGACGGGGGCGGCCTTCGCGATGGCCAAGGCCTTCGGCCTGCGCCACATCGGGCTTGGCACCTGAGGGCGCCGCAACTTGCCAGGGGGCTCAGCCCCCCGCGCGATGGATCGGAAACTCTGCGAGAGCCTGCGCCTGATCCGGCGTCAGGCTCTCGACGCGTATCAGGTAGGTGTGGATCGAGAACACCACCGCCCCGCTTTGCGGCAGCCGGATCAGACACTGGCGTTCCGACCGGATGAAAGGCGCCTCGCCCTGCGGGCGGACCCGCGGCGCGGCTTCTGTGCGCGGGTGGTGCAGCGCCGCATCGTTGTACAAAAGCGCATTGGCCCGCCACAGCCCCTGCCCCGGCCGGATCGCATCGAACAGCCGCTGCACCCGCCGCGCGATGTCGGCATCATAGACCGCGACGGGGCCGTGGATCGCCACCAGCGGCTTCATGAACTTCTCGGCCAGCGTCCAGCTTGCCGGAAAGCACAGGACAGCGCCGGTCAGGACGTGTTCGCCTTCGTCCCCGGCCCTTTCCAGCAGGCACAGGTCTTCCTGTACCAGCCGCCCCAGCGTGACCAGCGGCTGCGCCCGGTCCAGCGCAACGCGGACCCCGTCGGGGCGTTCGACCGCCTCGGGCCCCACCTGGAAGCCCAGCGCGGGCAGCGTCGCCAGCACCGTCTCCAGCAGGTCCGCGGCGGCCGGGCGGCCCCGGTCCGACAGGGCGTGAACCGCGTCGCGCCGCTCGGCCAGCAGCCGGTCGCGTTCGGCCATCTGCGCGGCATAGGCATCATCCACCCGCAGCCAGTCGCCCGGCTCCATCGGCAGGATGCCGGGCAGGCGGCGGGTGCGGGGATCGGCCCAGGGGGCGAAGGGCAGGCGGGATTGCAGGATCGGCGTCATGCCCCGGGGATAGCGCGCCCCGCGCCGCCGCGACAGAGGCAAACCGACGCGCCCCGTCGCAAACGGACGCGCCCGCCGCCCCCGAGGCCCCCAGTCTGGCGTCAAGGCTGGCCCCGGAGGGAAGCGCATCATGAGCTATGCAGACCGCCGCAAGATCGACCCCAGCCGGGGCGCGACGCTGGGCGATGGCAGCCCGAACGACAATGACCGGGTGGAAATCGGGCCGACCCGGTTGGCCTTTGCCGAATGGGCGGCGGCGGGGCTGGCGCTGCCGGACCTCGAGCGGATGCGCACGTTCCGCTGGCGGCGGCTGACCGAGGCGCTGGTGGCGCGCGACCATGGCGGGCTTCTGCTGTTCGATCCGCTGAACATCCGCTATGCGACCGACACCACAAACATGCAATTGTGGAACAGCCACAACCCCTTCCGCGCCGTTCTTCTGTGCGCCGACGGGCATATGGTGATCTGGGATTACAAGCAGGCGCCGTTCCTGACCGCCTTCAACCCGCTGGTGAAGGAGGTCCGCTCGGGCGCCTCGTTCTTCTACAACGTCTGCGGCGAGGGAACCGCCGCCGATGCCGCGGGCTTTGTCGGCCAGGTCAGCGAGGTGATGGCCGCCCATGCGGGCACGAACCGGCGGCTGGCGGTGGACAAGATCATGATCCACGGCCTGCGCGCGCTGGAACGCGCCGGGTTCGAGGTGCTGGAAGGCGAGGAGGTGACCGAACGCACCCGCGCCATCAAGGGCCCCGACGAGATCCTGGCCATGCGCTGCGCCCACCATGCCTGCGAAGCCGCCATCGCCGAGATGGAGGCGGCGGCCCGCGCGGGCATCCCGCGGGGCGGGATGAGCGAGGACGACGTCTGGGCGGAACTGCACAAGGGCAACATCCGCCGCGGCGGCGAATGGATCGAAACACGGCTTCTGGCCTCGGGGCCGCGAACGAACCCGTGGTTTCAGGAATGCGGACCGCGGATCATCGGCAACAACGAGATCGTGGCCTTCGACACCGATCTGGTGGGCGCCTACGGCATCTGCATCGACATCTCGCGCACCTGGTGGGTGGGCGATGCGCGGCCCGGCAACGCGATGGTATCGGCGATGCATCACGCGATGGACCATATCGCGATCAACCGCGCGATGCTGAAACCGGGGGTGAGCATCCGCGAGCTGACCCACGGCGGCCACCAGTTGGCGCCGGAATACTGGAAGCAGAAATATTCCTGCAAGATGCATGGGGTCGGGCTCTGCGACGAATGGCCGTTCGTGCCCTACCCCGATGCCTGGGTCGATGGCGCGTTTGACGTGGCTCTGGAACCCGGCATGGTACTCTGCGTCGAGGCGCTGGTGTCGCCCGAGGGCGGCGACTTTTCGATCAAGCTGGAAGACCAGGTGTTGATTACCGAAACCGGGCATGAAACGCTGACCACCTACCCGTTCGATCCCCGGCTGACTGGCGCCTAGACCGCCCGCACAGGCCGCAGGGTGGCCGCTTTGCTTGCGTTTGTACCAGTGTGCAATAGTGTGAAGGACAGGAATGGCCCCCGCAGCTTGCGCGAGGAGGCCGCACACCCCGGATCCAGCCGGGGCCGCAACAGGGACATGCCAGAGTGCCGGAACAACCGTCAGGCTCCGCAATCGCGATCCGTCAGGTCAGCAAGGTCTTCGGGTCGGGAAGCGATGCGGTCACCGCGCTGGCGCAGGTGGACATCGACATCCGCGCCAACGAATTCTTCACCCTTCTCGGCCCCTCGGGCTGTGGCAAGACCACGCTCCTGCGGCTGATCGCGGGGTTCGACTATCCCACCACCGGCGAGATCCGCCTTTATGGCGACGACATCGCGCAGCTTCCGCCCTACCGGCGTCCGATCAACACGGTCTTCCAGAACTACGCGCTGTTTCCGCACATGACGGTCGCGCAGAACATCGGGTTCGGGCTGGAGATGCTGGGCCGCCCCAAGGCCGAGATCGCCGCACGCATCGACGAGATGCTGCGTCTGGTGCGGATGGAGGAACTGAAGAACCGCCGCACCAGCCAGATCTCGGGCGGCCAGCAGCAGCGCGTGGCGCTGGCACGGGCGCTGGCGCCGCAGCCCAAGGTACTGCTTCTGGACGAGCCCCTGAGCGCGCTGGACTACAAGCTGCGCAAGGAGATGCAGCTTGAACTCAAGCGGCTGCAACACGAGACCGGGATCACCTTCATCTTCGTCACCCACGACCAGGAAGAGGCGCTGACGATGAGCGACCGGATCGCGGTGATGTCGAAGGGGCGCGTGCTGCAGATCGGCACGGCGCATGACATCTACGACAAGCCCGCCGAACGGTTCGTGGCGAATTTCATCGGCGAGACGAACTTCCTTGACGCCGAGGTGACGGGCGTGGACGCCGCGACCGCCACCGTGCGGGTGAAGGGCACGACCTTGCAGGCGGGCCTGCCCGAGGGCTTCCGCCCGGCGGGCAAGGCCACCGTGGTGATCCGCCCCGAACATGCCGAACTGGAGGCGGGCGGCGCCGACCGGGGCACGCTGGGCGGGCTGGGCGGGGTCATCACCAACGTCGTCTTCTTCGGCACCGACACGCATTATTACATTGCGCTCGACGGCGGGGGCGATTTCATGGTGCGCCGCCAGAACAGCCGCGGCACCGCGGCGTTCGCCAGCGGCGACCGGGTGGGCTTGCGCATCGACCCGGGCGCCGCCCGCGTGCTGAGGGACTGAGATGTCAGCGCCCCCACCCGCCAGCCCCCGCGAACGCCAGGCCGACCGCAGCGCCGCCCGCCGCAACCGCTGGCTGGCGGGCCCGGCGGTGACGATCGTCGCACTGTTCGGGATCGTGCCGCTCCTGATCGTGCTGGTCTATTCCTTCCTGGCCCCCGCGCCCTATGGCGGGGTGCAATGGAAATTCTCGACCGATGCCTATCTGAACTTCCTGTTCCAGCGCGACATCTTTTCCGATGCGCTGGAATTCTCGCCCGCCTTCCTGCTGATCTACCTGCGATCCTTCGTCTTCGCGGTCATCACCACGCTGATCTGCCTGGCCCTGGGCTTTCCCACCGCCTATTTCATGGCGACGCGGCCGCCCGAACAGCGCAACTGGTGGGTTCTCTTGATCACCATCCCGTTCTGGTCGAACCTGCTGGTGCGCACGCTGGCCATCATGTTCATCATCCGCGACGAGGGGCTGATCAACATGGCGCTGATGGGGCTGGGCCTGATCGACAAGCCGATCACCATGCTCTACACGAATTTCGCCATCGTGCTGGGGCTGTTCTACAGCTTCCTGCCCTTCATGGTGCTGCCGCTCTATTCCAGCCTGGAAAAGCTCGACTTCCGGCTGGTCGAGGCCGCGCATGACCTTTACGCCACCCGCCGCCAGGTCTTGTGGCGCATCGTCATTCCGATGTCGGCGCCGGGGATCGTGGCGGGCTGCCTTCTGGTCTTCATCCCCGCGCTGGGCGCCTATGTGACCCCGCTGATCCTGGGCGGCGGCACGCATCTGATGATCGGCGACCTGATCGCGCAGCAGTTCGGCTCGGGGCGCAACTGGCCGCTGGGCTCGGCGCAGGCGCTGATCCTGATGGCGGCGGTGCTGGTTGCGCTCTGGGTCTATGTGCGCAACGCGGCCAAGGGGGGCAAGCATGGCTGAGCGCGGCCCTCTGGACCTCAAGACCCAGCCCGGCTTCGGCAAGGTCGCCCTGCTGTGCCTGTTCCTGCTCTATGCGCCGATCCTCATCCTGATGATCTTCTCGGTCAATTCGGGCAGCATCATCACCCATTGGGAAGGCGTCAGCCTGCACTGGTACGGCGCGGCGCTCGCGGATGACGATTTCCATTCCGCCGCCCGCAACACCATGGTCATCGCGATCAGCGCCACGGTGATCGCCACGCTCACCGCCACGCTTGCCGCCATCGGGATGACGCGGGTGAAGCCGTGGCGCGGGCTGGGCGCGGCCTTCATGGTCATCAACCTGCCGCTGATGGTCCCCGAGATCGTGACAGCCATCGCCACGCTCAGCTTCTTCGCGCTGGTGGCGGGCAAGCTGGGGCTGAACTTCGGGATCGGCAACCTCATCATCGCCCATACCGTCTTCTGCATCCCCTTCGCCTACATGCCGATCCGCGCCCGGCTCGAAGACATGGACCTGACGCTGGAACAGGCGGCGGCCGACCTTTACGCGCCGCCCTGGCAGACCTTCCGGCGGGTGACGCTGCCGCTGATGATGCCGGGCGTGTTCTCGGGCATGGCGCTGGCCTTCATCGTGTCCTTCGACGATTTCACCATCACCCAGCTTGTCGCGGGCCCGGGCCAGACGACGCTGCCGCTGTACATCTGGAACCAGACGCGGCGGCCGATGACGCCGGAAATCAACGCGATCTCCACCATCCTGCTGCTGATCTCGATCATCGTGGTCACCGCCTCGGCGCTGATCGCGCGGCGGCGCAAGGCATAAGACGACCAGACGACCAACAGAGGAGAGAGGAATGAGGAAAACCCTGACCGCCGCGCTGCTTGCCACAGCCGGCCTTGCCTTCGCCCTGCCTGCCTTCGCCGATGGCGAGTTGCACATCTACAACTGGGGCGACTACACCAACCCCAAGCTGATCGAGAAATTCGAGAAGCAGTACAACGTGAAGGTCACGCTGGACGATTACGACAGCAACGAGACCATGCTGTCGAAGGTGCGGGCGGGCAACTCGGGCTATGACATCGTGGTGCCCTCGGACTACACCGTGAAGATCATGGTCGAGGAAGGTCTGCTGGAAAAGACCGAGCCCGACCAGATGGCGAACTTCAAGAACATGCGCCCCGAGTTCGTGGACGTGTACTGGGATTCCGGCCGCCACTACACCGTGCCGTGGCAGTTCGGCACCACCGCCTTTGCGGTGGATACCGCGAAATATTCCGGCAACATCGATACTTACGCCATCCTCTTCAACCCGCCGGACGCGCTGAAGGGGCAGATCAACGTGCTCGATGACGTCAACAGCGTCATGCATGCCGCCGAACGCTACCTCGGCGTGCCGCGCTGCGGGGCCGACAAGGCGAACCTGAAGAAGGTCAACGACCTGCTGGATGCCGCCAAACCCAACTGGAAGACCTTCAGCTACGACACGATCACCAAGATGACCTCGGGCGACGTGATCGTGTCGCAGACCTGGAACGGCGCGGCCTACCGGATGCGGCAGAAGATCTCGACCATCAAATATGCCTATCCGAAGGAAGGCATCGAGGGCTGGATGGACAACGTGGCGGTGCTGAAGGGCGCCAAGAACATGGAAAACGCCAAGCTGTTCCAGAACTTCGTGATGGACCCGGAAAACGCCGCGCTGATCTCGGAATTCGCGGGCTATGACAACGGCATCACCGGCAGCCACGCCTTCCTGCCCGCCGATTTCGGGCAGTCGCCCGAGATTCAGCCCCCGGCCGGCTCGCCCACGCCGGAATTCGTGCCGCCCTGCCCGGCGGATGTGGTGGCGATCTACAACAAGATCTGGACCAACCTGCGCAAATGATCCCTGCGGGGGGCCTCTGGGCCCCCCGACCGCCCCGCCCGAGGCCGCGATGACCCACACCCTCCGCAGCGCGCCCGCCGCCACCCCGGTTCCACCCCGGATGGACTGGGACCGCGCGCCCTGGAACCGCTGGAGCTTCCAGCACATCCGCGAGTTGCTGCCGACCGCCGAGGTCTGGCGCGGCCCGGGCCCCGCGCGCCCCTTGCCGCGACGCCTGCGCGATCTGGACGATCTGCCCGTGGCGCAGGTCGGCGGCGGCAGCGGACCGCTGTCGCGCCTGCTCGACGAGACCTTCACCGACGGCTTTCTGGTGCTGAAGGATGGTGTCGTGGCGGTCGAGCAGTATTTCGGCGCCATGACCCCGCGCAGCCTCCACCTGTCGCAATCGGTGGCCAAGACGGTGACCGGCGCGGCCTTTGCGCGGCTGGCCGCGCGCGGGCTGATGGACCCCGCCGCCCCGGTGACCGACTATCTGCCCGAACTGGCCGCCACCGGCTGGCGCGGCGCCCGGCTTCAGCATGTGCTGGACATGACCTCGGGCGTGCGCTTCGACGAAACCTATACCGACCCCACCTCGGACATGGGCCAGCTTGACGTGGCCAGCGGCTGGAAACCCCCGCCGCCCGGTGTCGATCCGGCCTTCCGCTGGCCCGAAACGGTCTGGGCGCTGATCCTGGGGCTGACCGAGCAGGTCCGCCCGCATGGCGCGCGCTTCGAATACAAGTCGATCGAGACCGACGTTCTGGCCTTCGCGATGGAACGCGTCACCGGCCTGCGCCTGCCGCAGATCGTCTCGCAGGAGGTCTGGCAGCCGATGGGCGCCGAGGAAAGCGCCTGTTTCACCGTCGATCCGGCGGGCTACGCGCTGGCCGATGGCGGCTTCAACGCGACCCTGCGCGATTACGCCCGCTTCGGGCTTCAGTTCCTGCCCGGCGGGCTGGTGCCGCCCGCCTTTGTCGCCGCCACCCGGCAGAGGAACGGCGCCGAATTCCCGCTGGAAGCGCGCGCGACACTGCCGCAGGGCGGCTACCGCAACCAGATGTGGCAGGCCGACGCCGAAGGCCGCGTCCTGCTGGCGCGCGGGGTCTTCGGCCAGCTCATCTACATCGACCTTGCGCATAACGCGGTGGCGGTCAAGCTGTCGTCCTGGCCCGAATTCCTCAGCCCGATGCGCGACCAGCCCACCCGCGCCGCCATCGCCTCGGTGATCGCAGCCCTCTGATCCGCGTCCCCCGGCCGCCGCAGCGGGGCGCTTGCGCTTTGCCGCGAAAAGCCGCAACAGGGGGCATGCTTTCCTACCAGCACCTCTATCACGCCGGAAACCTGGCCGATGTCCACAAGCACGCGCTGCTTGCGGTCGCGCTCGACTATCTGACGCGCAAGGACAAGCCGCTCAGCTATCTGGAAACCCATGCGGGGCGCGGGCTCTACCGGCTGGACGCGCCCGAGGCGGTCAAGACCGGCGAGGCGGCCGAAGGCATCGGCCGCCTTGCCGCGCGGCTGCCCCCCGACCACCCCTATGCCCGCCGCCTGGCCGAGGTGCGCGCGCGCTACGGCGCGACCGCCTACCCCGGCTCGCCCCTGATCGCGGCGCTCAGCCTGCGGCCCGGCGATGTGGCGCATCTGGCCGAACTGCACTCGCAGGAACATGCGGCGCTGGAAGCGGCCATGGCCCCCTTCGGGCTGGTGCGGGTGCACCGCGAGGACGGGTTGCAGATGGCGCTGTCGCGCACGCCCCCCACGCCACGCCGCGGGATGATGCTGATCGACCCCAGCTACGAGGTGAAGACCGATTACGACGCCCTGCCAGGCCTGATCGCCGCGGTCCACCGCAAGTGGAACGTGGGGGTGCTGATGCTCTGGTATCCGATCCTGCCCGACGCGCCCCACGCCCCCATGCTGCGCGCGCTTCAGGCCGCGGCCCTGCCCGGCGCGCTTCGCCACGAGGTCCGCTTCGGCCCCGCCCGCCCCGGCCACCGGATGCTGGGCTCGGGCCTCTTTCTGGTCAACGCCCCCTGGGGGCTCGAGGACGAGGCCAAGGCCGTCGCCCGGCTGTTCCGCTAAGGCGCGCGCGCAACGAAAAGGGGCGCCGCCCGCAGGCCGCGCCCCCCGATCCTTCCGCGCCCGCGCCCGGCGCGCGGGCCCGCTCAGCCGCGGATGCGGCGCAACAGTGCCCAGGCGCCCGGCAGCAACAGCGCGGCCAGCGCCAGCTTCATCGCGTCGCCCACCAGATAGGGGGTCACCCCCCAGGCCAGGGTCTGCGCCCAGTCGCTCGCGTATTTGCCGGCATCGAAGAGCCCGCCCGCCACGATCACATGGTGCAGCCACAGCACGCCCGGCACATAGATCAGCGCGTTGCCGACCAGCATGGCCAGCGCCATCCGGCCCACCGACCGGTCCCAGCCCGCCCGCACGGCCAGCCCCAGCGCCAGCGTGGCCAGCACATAGCCCAGCAGATAGCCGCCGGTCGACCCCGTCATGTAGGCCAGACCCTGCACGCTGCCCGAGCCCGCAAAGACATCCGCCCCCAGCGCGCCCAGCCCCATGTAGCCCAGGATCGTGGCCAGCCCCAGCCGCGGGCCATAGGCCGCGCCAAGGCCCAGCACCGCGAAGGTGCCCATCGTCACCGGCACGGGCGAAGGCCACACCGGCACCTGCACCTTGGCCGACACCGCCAGCAGCGCCACGCCAAGCGCCACCAGACCGGCCTGCGCCAGCCCCGCCCGCGGGGCGATCCGTTCCGCCAGCGCCCTGTCCGTCATCGCAAATGCCATCTGCCGTTCCTCCGCATCGCTCGTTCCCACGGTTCTGCCGCAACCCGGCCCACCGCGCAAGCCCCCGTCCGCTGCGCCTGCGAAAGCGCCCACCCGCTTTCCGGTCCTCACATATCCCGGGGGGAGGCCGCAGGCCGGGGGGCAGCGCCCCCCGCGCGCCGGTAGAGGCTGTCCATCCGGTAGTCCTTGCGCGGACCGCGCACCTCCCAGACCGCGCGCCAGAGCGGCCAGGCGGCAAAGTCATAGCTCACCCGGTAGTCATCCGGGTCGCACCAGTGGCGCGCGGCGGGCGCGCCCTCGGGGCTGAAGCTGTGAAACGCCCGCCCGTCGGCAAAGCGCACCGCGATGCCGTCGGGCCCCTCGGCCCAGAGATAGCGCCGCTCGGCCGGAAACCGCGCGCCCCCCAGAATGAGCACCCCGGTTTCCTGATACAGCGCGCCATCCGGGGTGGGCGTGATCTCGGCCAGCCCGTCGAAGCGGCCCGCCTGCCCGGCCCGCCGGTCCTCGATCTGCCGCTCCACGCTCCAGCGGCCCAGGAAATCCGCCATCCGCGGCACGGCTCTCTCCTTGTTCCCCAAGGCTGTTGGTTCTATGAGGGCCGCGCCCTTCCCGCAACGTCCGAAAGGCCCGCCAATGATCCCGCGCTATTCCCGCCCCGACATGGTGGCGATCTGGTCGCCCGAAACCAAGTTCCGCATCTGGTTCGAGATCGAGGCCCATGCCTGCGACGCGCAGGCGGCACTGGGCGTGATCCCGAAGGAAAACGCCGCCGCCGTGTGGCGCGCGAAGGACGTGACCTTCGATGTCGCCCGCATCGACGAGATCGAGGCGGTGACCAAGCATGACGTGATCGCCTTCCTGACCCATCTGGCCGAACACATCGGCGCCGAGGATGCGCGCTTCGTCCATCAGGGCATGACCTCGTCGGACGTGCTCGACACCACGCTGAACATCCAGCTCGTGCGCGCGGCCGATCTGCTTCTGGCCGGCATGGACCGGGTGCTGGCGGCGCTGAAGGCGCGCGCGATGGAACACCGCATGACGGTGCGGATCGGCCGCAGCCACGGCATCCACGCCGAGCCCACCACCATGGGCCTGACCTTCGCCCGCTTCTACGCCGAGATGGCGCGCGGCCGCGAGCGTCTTGTGAACGCGCGCAAGGAAATCGCGACGGGCGCGATTTCCGGCGCCGTCGGCACCTTCGCCAACATCGACCCGGCGGTCGAGGAACATGTCTGTGCCGCGCTGGGCCTGACCCCCGAGCCGATCAGCACGCAGGTGATCCCGCGCGACCGGCACGCGATGTTCTTCGCCACGCTGGGCGTCATCGCCTCGTCGATCGAGAATGTCGCGATCGAGATCCGCCACATGCAGCGCACCGAGGTGCTGGAGGCCGAGGAATATTTCTCGCCCGGCCAGAAGGGCTCCTCGGCCATGCCGCACAAGCGCAACCCGGTGCTGACCGAAAACCTCACGGGGCTGGCGCGGCTGGTGCGCGCGGCGGTGGTGCCCGCGCTGGAAAACGTGGCGCTCTGGCATGAACGCGACATCAGCCATTCCTCGGTCGAACGCGGCATCGCGCCCGATGCCACGATCACGCTGGACTTCGCGCTGAACCGGCTGGCCGGGGTGATCGAGAAGCTGGTGATCTACCCCGAGAACATGCTGAAGAACCTCAACAAGTTCAACGGGCTGATCCATTCGCAACGGGTGCTTCTGGCGCTGACGCAGAAGGGGGTGAGCCGCGAGGACGCCTATCGGCTGGTGCAGCGCAATGCGATGAAGGTCTGGGAACAGGGCGCGGATTTCCGCGCCGAGCTGAAGGCCGACCCCGAGGTGCGCGCCGCGCTGTCCGAAGCCGAGATCGACGAGAAGTTCGACCTGGGCTACCACACCAAGCACGTCGACACGATCTTCGCGCGGGTTTTCGGCGCGTAAGGCCACGTTAACCGCATCTGTGCCACCCTGCCCCGGTCGGAGTAGGAGGCAGGCGTGGCAAATGAAGTCGCCAAGGCGGGGGCACCCCGCCGGGTCATGGGCAATGTGGCGGCAGGTGTGGCGGCCCCGCGGGCCACGCCTCCGCCTGCCCCCCGCGCGCTCACCAGCCGGCAGAAGGCGGCGGTGATCGTGCGGCTTCTGCTGGCCGAAGGCGCGCCGCTGCCGCTCTCGGGGCTGCCCGAACATCTTCAGGCCGCGCTGACCGAGGAAATCGGCCAGATGCGTCTGGTGGACCGCGAGACGCTGCGCGCCACGGTCGATGAATTCCTGACCGAGCTTGAAGGGGTGGGCCTGTCGTTCCCCGGCGGGCTCGACGGGGCGCTGGGGCTGCTTGACGGCCATATCAGCGCCGCCGCCGCCGCCCGCCTGCGCCGGATGACCGGGATGTCCGACCGGGCGGATCCGTGGGAACAGATCGCCGCCACCCCGCCCGACCGGCTCATGCCGCTGCTCGAGGCGGAAAGCGCCGAGGTGGCGGCGGTACTCCTGTCCAAGCTGCCGGTGGCGCGGGCGGCCGAGCTGATGGGCCGGCTGCCCGGCGACCGGGCCCGGCGGATCGCCTATGCGGTGTCGCAGACCGCGGCCATCGACCCCGACACCGTGCGCCGGATCGGGCAGGCGCTG
>DAIEJF010000047.1 GCA_027351005.1 Paracoccaceae bacterium
TCGGTCCCTGCGGGCAGCGCGGCCCAGCCCTGCGCCTCGAGCGCGGGCAGCGCGCGCAGCCAGACCGCCAGTGCCGCACCGCTGCCCATGTCACGCGCCACGGTCTCGGCCTCGGGCGGCGCGCCCAGCACCCGCGCGGCGGCCCAGGTCAGCGCGCCGCCCGTGCCCTCCAGATAGGCCCAGAGCGCCGCCGGATCGGCAAAGGGCGCGCGCCAGCAGTCCTGCCTGCGCGCCTCGACCACCTCGGCCAGCACAGCGGCCAGCTCCGGGGCCAGCCCCGGCATCGCCTCGCCCGGCATCGCCTCGCCCGGCAGCAACGCGGCCAGCGCCTCGAGCACGGGATGCCCCGCCACCCGCTCGCCCGCGGCCAGCGCCGCCAGACTGTCGGCCCAGAATTGCAGGCGGATCTCGGCCACCATCGGCTCGCGCGTGGCCCAGGGGGCGCGCGCCACCTCGAGGTTCAGCGCCCAGACCGGCCAAAGCCGGTCGGCCCCCGCCCCCCGCGTCACCAGCGCGCGGTCGGGGTCGCCCGCCTCGACCAGATCACGGCAATGCGCCAGGCTCACGCCGCACCCACCCCGTCGCGGATCAGCTTCCAGGTCACCGCATCCAGAAGCGCCTCGAACGAGGCGTCGACGATGTTGGGCGACACCCCGACGGTGGACCAGCGCCGCCCCTGCGCATCGGCGCTGTCGATGATGACGCGGGTCACCGCGTCGGTGCCGCCCTGCGTGATGCGCACCTTGAAATCGACCAACCGCATGTCGTCGATGCAGGCCTGATAGGGCCCCAGATCCTTGGCCAGCGCCTTCCAGAGCGCGTTCACCGGCCCCCGGTCCGATCCCTGTTCATCCATCGATTCGGACACCGACAGCATCTTCGCGTCGCCGATCTTCACCACGACCACGGCTTCCGACAGGCTGACCATGCGGTTGTACTTGTTCTTCCGCCGCTCCACCGTGACGCGATACCGCTTCACCTCGAAGAACTGCGGCAGCAGGCCCAGCTCGGCGCGGGCCACCAGTTCGAAGCTGGCCTGGGCGCCGTCATAGGCATAGCCTTCGTCCTCGCGCCGCTTCACCTCGTCCAGGATGCGCGCCAGCCGCCCGTCGCCGGGGGCCACCGCGATGCCCGCCGCCGCAAGCCGGGCGCGCAGGTTCGACTGCCCGGCCTGATTGCTCATCGGGATGATGCGTTCGTTGCCCACCAGAGCGGGGTCGACATGTTCGTAGGTGGCCGGGTCCTTCAGGATCGCGCTGGCATGCAGCCCCGCCTTGTGGGCAAAGGCCGAGGCGCCGACATAGGGCGCGCTGCGCAGCGGCACGCGGTTCAGGATGTCGTCCAGCATCCGGCTCAGCCGGGTCAGCCCGGCCAGCGCCGCGGCGGTGATCCCCGTCTCGTACCGGCTGGCATAGGGCTCCTTCAGCAGAAGCGTCGGAATCAGGCTGACAAGATTGGCGTTGCCGCAGCGCTCGCCCAGCCCGTTCAACGTGCCCTGCACCTGACGCACGCCCGCGTCGATGGCCGCCAGCGAGGCCGCCACCGCCGCTTCGGTATCGTTGTGGCAATGGATGCCCAGCCGGTCGCCCGGCAACCCGGCGGCGATCACCTCGGCCACGATCCGGCCCACCTCGGCAGGCAGCGTGCCGCCGTTGGTATCGCACAGAACGATCCAGCGCGCCCCCGCCCCCGCCGCCGCCTGCAGGCAGGCCAGCGCATGGGCGCGGTCGGCCTTCCAGCCGTCGAAGAAATGCTCCGCGTCAAACAGCGCCTCGCGCCCCTGCGCCACCACATGCGCGACCGAAGCCGCGATATTGTCGAGGTTTTCGGCCGGCGTGATCCCCAGCGCGGTTTCCACATGGAACACATGGGTCTTGCCCACCAGACAGACGGCCTCGGTCCCCGCGTTCAACACCTGCGCCAGCACGTCGTCATTGGCCGCCGAGCGCCCGGCACGCTTGGTCATGCCGAAGGCGGTGAAGGTTGCCCGCGTGCGGGGGGCGGCGGCGAAGAACTCGCTGTCGGTCGGATTGGCACCGGGCCAGCCGCCTTCGATGTAATCCACCCCCAACGCATCGAGCGCGCGGGCGATCTGCACCTTCTCGGCCACCGAGAACTGCACCCCCTGCGTCTGCTGCCCGTCGCGCAGCGTGGTGTCGTAGAGGTAGAGGCGTTCGCGGGTCATGCGCAGCCCCCCATTCGGGCAGACCGCAGGCCCCAGAGCCCGCCCGGGGCAAGGCCCCGGGCAGCGCCCGACCCGCCCCCCAAGCGGGCGCTTTCGCGCTCCC
>DAIEJF010000055.1 GCA_027351005.1 Paracoccaceae bacterium
AGTAGCGGTGATAGCCCAGCGCCTCGGCATGGCGGGCCAGATCAAGCGTATTGGCCAGCGCCTCGACGGGCGTGGCGCCCTCGGGCACGGGGGAAAGGTCAAGCACCGAATGCGGGATCATGGGCAGGCTCCGTCTGACAGACGCCATATGTAAGGCGCGCGGGGCGGGATGGCCAGCGGGGCACCGGCCCCCGTCAGGTCTTCACCCGCGTCAGGTCTTCACCCGCGTCAGTTCTTCACCCGCGTCCAGGTTCCGCCGTTGCGGCAGATCAGCCCGCCCATCACGCAGCCCGATACGGCAAGACTGTCGCCCGTCAATTGCATCTTCGCGGCATAGGTCTTATTGCGGTCGGGCGACCACACCTTGCCCCCGCCATAAGCGCCGCCGCCCTCGGCCACCATATCCCAGACGATCTGCTTGCCGATGTTGGCGGATGTCATCGGCTTGCCGGCCTTGTCGAACGATGTCACCAGCGTGCCGCACAGCGCCTCTCCGCAGGCTGCGATCCGGATATGGCCGGAATTGCCGTTGTCGTCGGGCACGGTCTGCCACAGTCCCTCCACCGGGTCGGCGGCCAGCGCAGGCGCCGCGACAAGGATCGCGGCCACAGTCAGAAGCAGTCGGTTCATCCGGGTCTCCTCCCCCTCACGGGGCCAAGTCTCAGGGCGCCTCCCCCCGTCTGTCCAGCGCGACGTGGGGTCACGCGCTTCACAAGGCCCGCGCCCTGTGGCAAGAGGCGGCGGTTCCCCCAAGCCCGGAGCCCGACCCATGATCCTTTACCCCGCCATCGACCTGAAAGACGGCGCCTGCGTGCGCCTGCTGCGCGGCGACATGGACAAGGCCACCGTCTTCGGCACCGATCCCGCCGCCCAGGCCCGCGCCTTCGTGGCGGCGGGCTGCGACTGGCTGCACCTTGTCGACCTGAACGGCGCCTTTGCGGGCCAGCCCGTCAATGCCGCGGCCGTCGAGGCGATCCTCGCCGCCGTGCCGGTCCCCTGCCAGCTTGGCGGCGGCATCCGCGACATGGCCACGATCGAAGACTGGCTGGCCAAGGGGCTGGCCCGCGTGATCCTTGGCACCGTGGCGGTGGAAAACCCCGCCCTCGTGCGCCAGGCCGCCCGCGCCTTCCCGGGGCGCGTGGCCGTCGGGATCGACGCCCGCAAGGGCCGCGTGGCCACCAAGGGCTGGGCCACGGAAACCGACATCACGGCCACCGACCTCGCCCGCGCCTTCGAGGACGCCGGCGTCGCCGCCATCATCTACACCGACATCGACCGCGACGGCGCCATGCAGGGCCCGAACATCGCCGCGACCGAGGCCCTCGCCCGCGCCGTCTCGATCCCGGTCATCGCGTCGGGGGGCGTCTCCTCGCTGGCCGATCTGATGGCGCTGAAGGCCACCGGCGCCATCGCGGGCGCCATCTCGGGCCGCGCGCTCTACGATGGTGCGCTGGACCTCGGCGCGGCGCTCGCCGCGCTGCGCGACTAGGCGGCTCCGGGTCGCGCCGCGATCCTCTGCGCCCCCTGCCCTCTGTCTCGCTGGCCCAAATATCCTCGGGGGTGAATGCGGCGCAGCCGCAGAGGGGGCAGACAGCCCCCTTCCCCCGGCGCGTCACAATCGCTACCTAAGGCGCTCAAGAGGTGCCGCGATGCTGAAAACCCGCCTGATCCCCTGCCTTGACGTGGCCGATGGCCGCGTGGTCAAGGGCGTCAACTTCGTCGATCTGCGCGACGCGGGCGACCCGGTGGAAGCCGCGCGCGCCTATGACGCCGCGGGGGCGGACGAGCTCTGCTTCCTCGACATCCATGCCACCCACGAAAACCGCGGCACCATGTTCGACCTTGTGACGCGCACCGCCGAACAATGCTTCATGCCGCTGACGGTCGGGGGCGGCGTGCGGACGCATCACGACGTGCGCGCCCTCTTGCTGGCGGGGGCCGACAAGGTCAGCTTCAACTCTGCCGCCGTGGCCAACCCCGACGTGGTGGCCGAGGCCGCCGACCGCTTTGGCAGCCAGTGCATCGTGGTGGCGATCGACGCCAAGACCGTAGCCCCCGGCAAATGGGAAATCTTCACCCATGGCGGGCGCAGACCCACCGGCATCGACGCGGTGGACTTCGCCCGCATCGTGGCGGCCAAGGGGGCGGGCGAGATCCTTCTGACCTCGATGGACCGCGACGGCACCAAGGCGGGGTTCAACCTGGCGCTGACGCGGGCGGTGGTGGATGCCGTGCCGATCCCGGTGATCGCCTCGGGCGGGGTGGGCACGCTCGACCATCTGGTCGAAGGGGTCAAGGTGGGCGGCGCCTCGGCGGTGCTGGCCGCCTCGATCTTCCATTTCGGCACCTTCACCATCGGCCAGGCAAAGGCCCACATGGCCGCGGCGGGCATCCCGATGAGGCTGACATGACCACGCTCGAGCGGCTTGCCGCCACCATCGCCGCCCGCAAGGGGGCCGATCCGGACACATCCTGGACAGCGAAGCTGTTCGCCAAGGGCCCCGAGAAATGCGCCGAGAAGTTCGGCGAAGAGGCGGTCGAGGCGATCATCGAGGCGGTGAAGGGCGACCGCGCCCGGCTGACGGCCGAGGCGGCGGACGTGCTCTATCACCTGCTGGTGATGCTGGCCGCGCGCGATGTCGCGCTGGCCGACGTGCTGGCCGAGCTTGACCGGCGCGAGGGCACGTCGGGCCTGGCCGAGAAGGCGGCGCGGGGCGGCGCGGGGTCAGCCGAATAGGCGCGGGTACTCGATCTTCGGGCAGCGGTTCTGGATCACGGTGATCCCGCGCGCCTCGGCCTCGGCAGCGGCGCCCGCATGTTCCACGCCAAGCTGCATCCAGATCGTGGACAGCCCCGGCAGATTGGCCAGCGCCTCGGCCACCACGCCCGGCACCGCATCCGATTGGCGGAAGATGTCCACCATGTCGACCGGCTCGGGGATCTGGGCCAGATTAGCCCGCACCCGCTCGCCCAGATGGATTTCGCCCGCATGGCCGGGGTTCACCGGGATGACCCGGTAGCCCAACTGTTGCAGGAACTGCGCCACATAATGGCTCGGCCGTGCCGGGTTGGGTGAAAAGCCCACCACGGCGATCACCTTGGTGCGCGCGAAGACCGCGCGCAGATCCGCATCGGAACAGGTCATGTCACCCCCATGAAAAAGCGCCCGGACCTGAGGGACCGGGCGCAAGGTGCGGAACGAGGGACAGTGCATCGAGACGCAGGGGTTCCGGACCTGCACCTCCTGCCAAGAGAGATAGGTACGAAACGCTGCTACGGAAGAGCCTGTCGCAAAGCTGTGAAAATTGCATGAACGCCTCGGCGGTCATCCGCCGCGCACGGTTGCCGCGTAAAGCGCCACGGCTGCCGCGTTCGACACGTTGAGCGAGCCGAATTCGCCCGAAAACGGGATACGGGCCAGGCTGTCGCAGGTCTCCCGGGTCTTTTCGCGCAGGCCCGGCCCCTCGGCCCCCATCACAAGGCCGACCGCCCGCGTTCCCGCCGCGGCCAGCGCCGCGGGCAGCGTCTCGGGCGCCTGACCGTCTAGCCCGATCAGCCAGTAGCCCATCTCGCGCAGGCTGACCATCGCATCGGACAGGTTGGTGACCCGCAGGTAGGGCTGCCGTTCCAGCGCCCCCGAGGCGGCCTTGGCCAGCGCCCCGGTTTCCGGCGCCGCATGGTGGCGCGGCGCAATCACGGCGCGCGCCCCGAACACCTCGGCCGAGCGCAGCACGGCGCCCACGTTGTGCGGGTCCGTCACCCGGTCCAGCAGCACGACCAGCGGCTTGCCCGCGCCCGCCGCGCACACGTCCTGCAGCCCGCCCCAATCCAGCGGCTTGGCTTCCAGCGCCGCACCCTGATGCACCGAGCCTTCGTCGATCGGCACAGAGAACTTGCGCGGATCGACGATCTCGGGCTCAAGCCCGCCCGCCGTGATCGCTTCGCCCAGCTTGTCGGCGGCGTTCTTGGTCAGCACCAGCCGCAGCTTTTCGCGCGCGGGGTTCATCAGCGCATCGCGCACCGCATGCAGGCCAAAGAGCCACACGGTCTCGGCCGCGGCGGCGCGCTTGCTGCGTTCCTTCTCGATCACCCAGGCGGGTTTCTTCATGGCGGTCTCCCGAACAGGGGCGCACCATGCGTGTTGCGGGCGCGGGGTGCAAGAGGCTCGATCCATCGACACAATCCCGCTTGACGCCCCCCGGGGGGTTCGATATTCCCCCCGGCGTCGGGCGACGGGCTGCAAGGTGCGGCAGCGGACTGTAACTCCGCCGGGGAGACCCACGCCTGGTTCGATTCCAGGGTCGCCCACCATTCACCCCCGTGACATGGTGGACACCGCGCGCAGAGCCGACACTGCGCAGCATCTTTCCAAAGCGCCTGCACGATCCCCTTCAACGCCGCGATCCCCGTGCCATGTCAAGGGCTTGGCCGCCCGCATCCTGATGGCGCCTGAACGGCGACCTGCCGTTCGGGATGAAAGAAAGGGGGGCGGCACCGATCTCGGCACCGCCCCCCTTCGTGTCAGCCTGCCGCCGTCAGGCCAGGTCGAAGCGGTCCAGCATCATCACCTTGGACCAGGCCGCGGCGAAATCGGCGACGAACTTCGCACCGGCATCCGCCCCCGCATAGACCTCGCAGAGGGCCCGCAGTTGCGAGTTCGAGCCGAATACCAGATCGACGCGCGTCCCGGTCCACTTGACCGCGCCGGTCTTGCGGTCGCGCCCCTCGTAAAGGCCCTCTTCGGCTGCGGGCGCCCAGGCGGTGCCCATGTCCAGCAGATTGACGAAGAAGTCGGTCGTCAGCGCGCCGGGCCGGGTGGTCAGCACGCCGTGGCGGCTGCCGCCCGCAGTGGCGCCGATCGCCCGCAGCCCGCCCAGCAGCACCGTCATTTCCGGCGCCGTCAGGGTCAGGAGTTGCGCCCGGTCCACCAGCAGCTCTTCCGCCGGGGCGGCCAGCCCGGGCTTGAGGTAGTTGCGGAAGCCGTCGGCGATGGGCTCCAGCACCGAGAAGCTGTCGGCGTCGGTCTGTTCGGCGCTGGCATCCATCCGGCCGGGGGTAAAGGGCACCTCGACCGCGTGGCCCGCGGCCTTGGCCGCGGCTTCCACCGCCGCGGTGCCGCCCAGCACGATCAGATCGGCCAGCGAGACCCGCTTGCCGCCCTTGGCCGCGCTGTTGAAGCGCGACCGGATCCCGTCCAGAACGCCCAGCACGCGACCCAGCTCTGCCGGATCATTGGCCACCCAGTCCTTCTGCGGCACCAGCCGGATCCGCGCGCCATTGGCGCCGCCGCGCTTGTCCGAACCGCGGAAGGTCGAGGCCGAGGCCCAGGCCGCCTTGACAAGTTCCGCGACCGACAGGCCCGCGCCCAGGATCTGCGCCTTGAGCGCGGCGATGTCGGCCGCATCGACCAGCGGGTGGTCGCAGGCCGGGATCGGGTCCTGCCAGATCAGGTCTTCAGCCGGAACCTCGGGGCCGATGTAGCGGGACTTCGGCCCCATGTCGCGGTGGGTCAGCTTGAACCAGGCGCGGGCGAAGGCATCGGCGAATTGGTCGGGATTTTCCAGGAACCGCTTCGAGATCGGCCCGTAGATCGGGTCAAAGCGCATCGCCATGTCGGCCGTGGTCATCATCGGCGGATGCTTGACCGAGGGGTCATGCGCATCCACCACCATGTCTTCGTCTGCCACGTCCTTGGCCCGCCACTGCTGGGCGCCCGCCGGGCTCTTGACCAGTTCCCAGTCGTATTTGAACAGCACCTTCAGATAGCCCATGTCCCAGGTCGTGGGATTGGGCTTCCAGGCGCCCTCGATGCCAGAGCTGATGGTATGGCCGCCATGGCCGCTGCCAAAGCTGCTGCGCCAGCCAAAACCCATCTCCTCCAGCGGGGCGGATTCGGGCTCGGGGCCGACCATGGCAGCGGATGCCGCGCCATGCGCCTTGCCGAACGTGTGGCCGCCCGCGGTCAGGGCAACGGTTTCCTCGTCATTCATCGCCATCCGCGCGAAGGTCTCGCGGATGTCGCGGCCCGAGGCGACCGGGTCGGGATTGCCGTCGGGCCCTTCGGGGTTCACATAGATCAGCCCCATCTGCACGGCGGCCAGCGGGTTTTCCAGCTCGCGCTCGCCCGTGTAACGGCTCTTGGGGTTGTCCGAAGTGGCCAGCCAGGTGTCCTCTGCGCCCCAGTAGATGTCTTCTTCGGGCGCATAGACGTCGGCCCGGCCGCCGCCAAAGCCGAAGGTCTTGAAGCCCATCGATTCCAGCGCGCAGTTGCCCGCCAGAATCATCAGGTCCGCCCAGCTCAGCGCCGCGCCGTATTTCTGCTTCACCGGCCACAGCAGGCGGCGCGCCTTGTCCAGGTTCACGTTGTCCGGCCACGAGTTCAGCGGCGCGAACCGCTGCGTGCCGTTGCCCGCGCCCCCGCGCCCGTCGCCGGTGCGGTAGGTCCCGGCCGAATGCCAGGCCATGCGGATGAAAAGCGGCCCGTAATGGCCCCAATCGGCCGGCCACCAGTCCTTGCTGTCGGTCATCAGCGCGTAAAGGTCGGCCTTCACGGCCTTCAGGTCCAGCTTGGCGAAAGCCCGGGCATAGGTGAAGCCCGTTCCCATCGGGTCTTCGGCGGGCTGGTGCTGATGCAGGATGCGCAGGTTCAGCTGGTTCGGCCACCAGTCGGCATTGGACCGCCCCGCAAAGATCGCGTTCGGCCGCGCCCCATGCAGCACCGGGCACTTGCCGGCGTTCGTATCGTTCCCGTCCATCTGGTCCTCCTCTGAAGGAAATACGAGTCGGCGGGGCACGGCAGCGCGCCCCGGTCCGCTGCCCATGGTCTAGCAAAGCGATACGATTAGTTTAAGTTCGATTTCCTGATTGTGATGATAAGCTGAAATTATGATGAACCTGACCCTGCGCCAGTTGCGCTATTTCGAGGCCCTCTCGCGGCATGGCCACTTCGGCCGGGCGGCCGAGGATTGCGCGATCTCGCAACCCGCATTGTCGATGCAGATCCGGGACCTGGAAGAGACGCTGGGAACCCCGCTGATCGAGCGCGGCACGCGGCAGGTGCGGCTGACCAGCCTGGGCGAAGCCTTCGCCCGCAGGGTGCGCGACATCCTGCGCGCGGTCGACGAACTGGGCGATCTGGCGCGCGCGGCGGGCGACCGGCTGGCCGGGCGACTGAGGATCGGGGTAATTCCGACGGTGGCGCCCTACCTGCTGCCCACCGTCATTGCCAACCTGTCGCGCGAACATGCCGCGCTGGATCTGCACATCCGCGAGACGGTCACGC
Organism: Paracoccaceae bacterium; assembly: GCA_027351005.1. Lineage (GTDB taxonomy): Bacteria > Pseudomonadota > Alphaproteobacteria > Rhodobacterales > Rhodobacteraceae > Solirhodobacter. The sequence goes on from DAIEJF010000055.1 coordinate 7,283, forward strand.
CCAAGCTGCTGCAGGAACTGGCCGAGGGGCGGCTTGACACCGCCATCGTGGCCCTGCCGGTGTCAGAGCCCGGCTTGACCGAAGTGGCCCTGTTTTCCGAGGAGTTCGTGCTGGTCCGCCCGGCCGAGGACGCGGGGAAACCCGTGCCAGACCGCGAGACGCTGCGCGAGATGCGGCTTCTGCTGCTGGAAGAGGGGCACTGTTTCCGCGATCAGGCGCTGTCGTTCTGCAACCTGCCCGCAGGCCCCCCGCGCGAGTTGCTGGACGCAAGTTCGCTGTCCACGCTGGTGCAGATGGTCGCGGCGGGGATCGGGGTGACGCTGATCCCAGACATGGCGGTGGGGGTGGAAACCCGCTCGGCCAGCGTTTCGGTCACCCGCTTCGGCGCGGTCCGGCCCAGCCGGACCATCGGCATGGTCTGGCGGCGCACGAACCCGCTGGCGCAGCAGATGCGCCAGATCGCCGAGGTCGTGCGCGACTCGGCCCGCAGCCTGCACCCCGCCGACTGATCGGGTCAGACCGGCCCGTTGTCCTTGGCGCGGTGGTGCGGCGTGGCGGCGGCAACGCCCACCCCAAGCTGCGCCATCCGTGCCGCCGCGGCCAGGTAATCGGCCATTGCCTCGGTGACGAAGCGCATCTGAACCTCCTGCAGGCTGGCGGGGTCGCGGCAGGCCAGCAGATCCTTCTGCAAGGCCAGATCGGCGGCGAACCGGTCGGTCAGGAACTGCGTCATCTCCTGCGCCAGCGCCGTCATCGTGCCCAGCGCGGCAGCCCCCGACCAGGCGGCGGCCCCGAGCCCCTGGCGCGACAGATCAGCCAAAGCGGGATTCGATTCGGTCTTCATGGCAGCCTCCCTTTGCGGAATGGATCAATCCTGCCCCGATCGGCGCCCGCGCGCCTTGATCCGGCGCAAGCAGAGGCCTCGACGCAGCGACGGCAAGCGGCTACCCATGGGCAACCCTGACAGTGGACCGCAGAATGACCGAACGTTCCTTTCGCTTCACCCACGCCATCACGCGCGCGCCCGCGGCCTCGATCGTCGACGGGCTGCGCGCCGTCGACACCGGCTCGCCCGACCTTGGCCTGATGCAGCAGCATCACGCCCACTACATCGCGGCGCTGCGCTCCACCGGGGCGACGGTGATCGAGCTGTCGCCGCTGACGGACTACCCGGATTCGGTGTTTGTCGAGGATACGGCGCTGTGCCTGCCCGAAGGCGCGGTGGTGATGCGCCCCGGCGCCCCCACCCGGCTGGGCGAGGCCGCGGAAATGGCCCCCACACTGCGCACGCTTTATGCCGAGGTGGTCGAGATCACCGGCCCCGGCACCATCGAGGGCGGTGACATCCTGACCACGGAACGCGAAATCCTGGTTGGCCGTTCGGCGCGCACCGACGCGAAGGGAATCGCGGAACTGACGCGCCTTGTCGCGCGCTGGGGCCATGTGGTGCGCGAGGTGCAGACGCCGCCGGGCGTGCTGCATTTCAAGACCGACTGTTCGCTGCTGGACGCGGACACGATCCTGTCCACCCCGCGGCTTGCGGCCTCGGGCTGTTTTGCCAACTACCGGGTGATTCACACCGCCGAGGGCGAGGACGCTTGCGCCAACGCCATCCGCTTCAACGACATCGTGCTGATGCCCGCGGGCTTCCCGCGCACCGCGGACCGGCTGCGCGCGCATGGCTATGACGTGGTCGAGATCGGCAACAGCGAATGCGCCAAGCTTGATGGCGGCATGTCCTGTCTGAGCCTGCGCTTCACACCCAAGGGCTAGGGATGGCGGCGCCGAACATCCTGGCCGTCGTGCAGGGCGGGCGCTTGCAGTACGAGGCCGTGCTGCTGGCCGCAAGCCTTGCCGAAGCCAGCCCCGGCGCCCGCCTCTATCTGGCCGAACCGCAGCCCGGCCCCCGCTGGAAGGCCGATCCGCGCATCGGCGATCCGGCGGTGCGCGGGCTTCTGGCCGAGCTTGGCGCGACCATCGTGCCCTTCGAGAACCGCGCCTTCGGCGACAGCTATCCCCACGGCAACAAGATCGAGGCGCTGGCCGCCCTTCCGCCGGGCGAACCCTTCGTCTTCCTTGACACCGACACGCTGATCCTGGCGCCGCTGTCGCAGGTGCCCTTCGACTTCAACCGGCCCACCGCCTCGCTGAAACGGGAAGGGACATGGCCACAAATCGAACCTTACGGCCCTGGCTACGGCGAAATCTGGAAAAGCCTCTACGACCTGTTTTCGCTGGATTACCAATCCTCTCTGGACCTGTCCGAACCTGACGAATACTGGCGGCGCTATCTCTATTTCAACGCTGGCTGGTTTTTCCACGCCGATCCCGCAGCATTCGGCGCGCGCTATCTCGACTATGCGAGCCGCATCCGCGACGACCCGCCGCCCGCGCTTCTGGGCCAGTCGCTGGACCCCTGGCTGGATCAGGTGGCCCTGCCGCTGGTGATCCATTCCTTCGGCGGCGGACGCCACACGATCCCCGACGGCCTGCTGGATGGCACCGTCTCGTGCCACTATCGGGCCCTGCCGCTGCTCTATGCCCGCGAAAGCGACGCGGCGGTGGAGGTGCTGGAGCGCATCGCCACCCGCAAGGACCTGCGCCGCGTGCTGCGCGATTTCGAGCCGGTGAAGGCCATGGTCTACCAGAACCGCGGCCGCAAGGCGCGCGCGCTTTTTGACCGCGCGGACCTGCCGCGGCGCGAACAGATGATCCGCAACACGCTGAAACGCGAAGGGCTCTGGCTGCGCTAGGGAATCGGGGCCGCCAGCGGGCGCGGGCGGACGTTCTGCCGCCGCCGCCCTGCGGCAGGCCGCCGTTCCCGCCGCGCGCCACCGGCCGGAACGGGTGTTCCCCGCTGAACCGTTGTGTGCCGCCGGGCCATCCCCTAGGCTCGCGCCAGAGCCCGGAGGGAGGACATCTGATGACGAAGAGCTACGGTTTCGACACGCTGCAGATCCATGCCGGCGCCACGCCCGACCCCGCGACGGGCGCGCGCCAGGTGCCGATCTACCAGACCACGGCCTATGTGTTCCGCGATGCCGATCATGCGGCGGCACTCTTCAACCTTCAGGAAGTGGGCTACATCTATTCGCGCCTGACGAACCCCACGGTGGCGGCGCTGGGGGAACGGATCGCCGCGCTGGAAGGCGGTGTCGGGGCGGTCTGCTGTTCGTCGGGCCACGCGGCGCAGATCATGGCGCTGTTCCCGCTGATGCAGCCGGGCTGCAACGTCGTGGCCTCGAGCCGTCTTTACGGCGGCACGATCCAGCAGTTCTCGAACACGATCCGCAAGTTCGGCTGGAGCGCCAAGTTCGTTGACTTCGACGACCTCGCCGCACTGGAAGCCGCCGTCGATGACAACACCCGCGCCATCTTCTGCGAGTCGATCGCCAACCCTGGCGGCTACATCACCGATCTGGATGCTGTGGCGGCCGTCGCGAACAGGGTCGGACTGCCGCTGATCGTCGACAATACCTCGGCCACGCCGTGGCTTTGCCGACCGATCGAGCATGGCGCGACGCTGGTGGTGCATTCGACCACGAAATACCTGACCGGCAATGGCACCGTCACCGGCGGCGCCGTGGTGGATTCGGGCAAGTTCGACTGGTCGGCCAGCGGCAAGTTCCCCTCGCTCTCGGCGCCCGAGCCTGCCTATCACGGCCTGAAGTTCCACGAGGCGCTGGGCTCGATGGCCTTCACCTTCCACTCGATCGCCATCGGCCTGCGCGACCTTGGCATGACCATGAACCCGCAGGGCGCGCATTACACGCTGATGGGGATCGAGACGCTGAGCCTGCGCATGGCACGTCACGTCGAGAATGCGCAGAAGGTGGCGGAATGGCTGGAGAAGGACCCGCGGGTGGAATTCGTCACCTACGCGGGTCTGCCCTCGTCGCCCTATCATCACCGCGTGGCCCGCATCTGCCCGCGCGGGGCGGGGGCGCTGTTCACCGTGGCGATCAAGGGCGGCTACGAGGCGTGCGTGCGGATGGTCAGCGCGCTGGAGCTGTTCAGCCATGTGGCGAACCTCGGCGACACGCGGTCGCTGGTGATCCACTCGGCCTCGACCACGCACCGTCAGCTTAGCCCCGAGGCCCGGGCCAAGGCGGGGGCGGGCGACAACGTGCTGCGCCTGTCGATCGGGATCGAGGATGCCGCCGACATCATTGCCGACCTGGATCAGGCACTGGCGCGCGCAACCGCCTGACCCCGGCCACGGCCCCGGGGACCAACCGGGGCCGTCACGGCCCGATGGCGAAGACCATCGTGACACTGGCCTGAAGCGTGACCTCGCCCTGCGCCACGGGCATGGGCGCGGCTTCGGCGAACATCGGCGCGGCCTTCATCATCACCGGGCGCGGCCCGCCGCCGTCCTGATCGGCAATCGACTGCACCGCCCCAAGCTTGACGCCCGCGGCGGCCGCGTAAAGCGCGGCCTTGTGCAGCGCGTCAGCGACCGCGGCCTTGCGCGCGTCATCCTGCGCCGGGGCCGGGTCGGCCAGGCCGAATTCCAGCCCGGCGAACCCGTTCGCCCCATCCTTCACCACGCCGTCCAGCACGCCGCCCAGATGGTCGAGCGCGCGCACCTTCACGCTGACGGCGGACGACGCGGAAAAGCCGGTGATCTTCGGCACGGCGTTCGAGCCCGGCCGCGGCGTCTCCCAGACCGGCGACAGGGCCAGCCCCGAGGTCTGCATGTCGGGTTCGGCCACCCCTTCGGCCTTCAACCGGTCGAGCACACCCGTCAGGTTCTTCGCCACCTGCGCCACCGCGGCGGCGGCGTTGGGGGCGCTGGCGGTCACCGACAGGCTGATGGTGGCCATGTCCGGCGCGCGGCTGACCTGCCCCTGCCCTGTCACGGTGATCGTCGGCCCCTCGGCCCGGGCCAAGCCCGGCACAAGGAATGCAACCGAAAGCAGAATGACGGCCAGCCGCTTCATGTAGAACCCTCCGTTTGCATCAGGGTCGACGGCAAAGGCGCCTGTGGCAAGGCAGATCGCGGGGGATTTCCTTTCCCTAGGCAAATTCCTGCTGTAGAAGAACGGCCGCGCGGCTTCTTCCTCCCTCGCGCGAAGCTCCTGTGCTAGAGCCACGGAATGAAACCAACTTTCGCACTGAACCTCAACCCAGAGGGGATCGGACTGGTCCACCGCACGATCCGCGGCTGGAGCCCGGTCGGCGAAGTCCCGCTTGATGCGCCCGACATGGCCGAGGCCTTGGCCTTGCTGCGCTCGACCGCGCTGGGGCTTGATGTGCGGGGGTTGACGACGAAGGTGATCCTTCCAATCTCGCAGGTGCTGTTCAAGGAGGTCACCGCACCCGGACCGACAACGGCGCAGCGCCGCGCCCAGATCGCCGCCGCACTGGACGGCCAGACCCCCTACGCGATCGACGAGCTTGTGTTCGACTGGTCCGGTACCGGCGAGGTCCTGCAAGTGGCCGTGGTCGCGCGCGAGACGCTGGAAGAAGCCGAAGCCTTTGCGCTGGAACACAAATTCAACCCGGTATCCTTCGTCTGCACGCCCGAGCCGGGCCAATTCGCGGGCGAGCCCTTCTTCGGAACGGCCCCAAGTGCGGCCGAACTGCTGAAGGGCGACCGGGTGGAACGCGATCAGGACCCGGTGCGGGTCAGCCGCCTGCCCCGCCCGGAACAGGCACCGGACCCCGAAGCGCCGATGGCGAGCGTGACCGCCCCGATGGTGATCGAGGAGACGGCGGCTGAGGAGACGGCGGCTGAGGAAGCGGCGGCTGAGGACGCCGCCCCCGGGCTTGATGCCGAACTGGCCGTGGCCGAGACGGCTGCCGAAGCGGTGGTTGCGGCCGATGCCCTGTCGTTGCCAGAGCCCGCTGCGGACGAGGTCGCCACGCCAGAGCCGGATGAGGTGATCGCGGAGGCGACCGAGCCAGCGGCGCCCGAGGCGGCAGCCGACGATGCCGAGGCCGTGTCTCTGGCAAGAGAGGCGGCGCCCGAGGCTGAACCTGCCGACGAACATCCGGCCAAAGTGCCTGCGTGGGACGCGACCGAGCCCGCAGCCGAACTGCCCTTGACCGGTCAGGACAGCGTGGCTCTGGCCGCATTGGCCTCTGCGGCGGACGACCTGCGCGCGGATCCGCCCCCGCAGCCCGACGTGGTCGAAGACGAAGCGCCGATGGCCGAGATGGTCGACGACGCCGAGCCCGCCGCGGCGCTGCTGGAAACCGCCGATGCCCCGCGCCCGCGGCCGACGTTCACCACCCGGCGCGATCCGGCTGTTTCCCCGATCAGCGACCAGCCGCGCCCGGAACGCCCGGCCCCGCGGATCGGTGCACCGCCGATGGCCGACCTGCCGCCCGCGCCGCCTCTGCGGGCGGTCCCTGCGGTCGGAGCGCGTGCCGCGGCGAAGCCCGCATCGATGCCCGAGGCGGTGCGCACGGCGCTGGCGGCGCAGGTTGCCCGCAGCGGCGGCACCCGGTCGGGCAAACGCCCCGTCGCGCCGCCTCCGCCGCCCAAGCTGGCCAAAGCCAAGGCAAACGAGGCCGACACGGGCCGCTTCATCCCCGAACGCCCGGTCCCCGCCGAAGAGACGATCGCGGCCCTGCCCGCAGCAGCGCCGACCAGCCAGCCTCAGACCGAGGCCGAGGCGATGACCGTCTTTGGCGCGCGCCGCAAGGACCGGCCGCGCCGGGCGCCGCGCTTTCTGGGACTGATCCTGACCGTGATCCTGCTGGCGCTGCTGGGAGCGGTCGCGATTTGGTCAACCGTCAGCGTGTCCGAGCGGGAACCGGCGGCACCGGCCACCACGCAGACCGCCACCGCGACGCCTGACGCAACGACACCCCCGGTCGGCGCCCCCGCAGCGCCCGCGCCAACGCCCGATGCAGCGACCCAGACCGCCCCTGCCCCGGCGACCGCTGCCGCAGCGGATGGCACCGTCAGCCCGACCCCGCAGGTCACCGCCCCCGACAGCAAGGCCCCCGCCCAGCCCGAGGCGAATGCCAGCATCGCGGTCGCCTCTGTCGATCCCGGCCTGACGCTGAGCCCCGCGGCGACCTTGCCCGCCGGCGGACCCGACACGCAACCGGCCACCCCCGCGCCGCCGCCGATGCCCGATGCCGCAGCGGGACCGT
>DAIEJF010000065.1 GCA_027351005.1 Paracoccaceae bacterium
GATGCTTGCCTCGCCTCGGGCGTTTTCGTGGCCAAACCGCCAATGGCTGCAGACTTGCTCGCCCGCATTTTGGCGGGATTCGTTCAATCCGATTTCGCTGCGCCATGGACGCTCCGCTGCCTCGGCGACGAGCGATAGCGCCTCACCCCGCCGGCACCCACATCACCTCGTCGATGCGCGGGGCGCCGGTGGCCAGCATCACCAGCCGGTCGAAGCCCAGCGCGATGCCGCTGGCGGGGGGCATCTCAGCCAGCGCAGTCAGGAACTCCTCGTCCAGCGGGTAGCGTTCGCCGTAAACGCGTTCCTTCTCGTCCATCTCCAGCCCGAAGCGGCGGCGCTGTTCGGCGGGGTTGGTCAGTTCGCCGAAGCCGTTGGCCAGTTCCACCCCGCAGGCGTAAAGCTCGAACCGTTCCGCCACCCTTGGGTCATCCGCCGCCGGGCGGGCCAGCGCGGCCTCTGCCACCGGGTAGCGGTCAAGGATCGTCGGCCGACCATGGCCCAGGTGGGGTTCCACCTTCGCCACCAGAACCCGGCTCAGCAGGTCAGACCAGGTGTCGTCATTGGTCGCGCGGATGCCGATCGCCTCGACCTGCGGGCGCAGCTTGGCCACATCGGGCACCCCCGCGGCATCCATCGTGGCCAGCAGGTCCACCCCCGCGTGGCGGGCAAAGCCTTCGGCCACAGACAGGCGTTCCGGCGCGGCGCAGGGATCGCATTCGACCCCGCGATAGCGAAAGAGGCGGGCCCCCGCCTCTTCGGCCGCGATGCGCAGGAAGGCCGCGCAATCGTCCATCAGCACGGTATAATCCTCGCCCGCGCGATACCATTCCAGCATGGTGAATTCCGGGCTGTGCAGCGGCCCGCGCTCGCGGTTGCGCCAGACGTGGCTGAAGGCCGCGATCCGCGTCTCGCCCGCCGCCAGCAGCTTCTTCATGGCGAATTCGGGGCTGGTGTGCAGATACATCGGCCGCCCCGTTCCGTCATTGCCGATCGCCTCTGTGACGAAGGCATGCAGATGCGCCTCGTTCCCGGGCGAGACCTGAAGCGCGGCGGGGTCCACCTCGGTGAAGCCCGCGCGCGCAAGCCAAAGCCGCATCGCGGCCTGGATGCGGTTGCGCGCCAGCAGCAGCGGGCGGCGGTCGGTGTGACGGCGGGGGGTCCACCAGGGGGTTTCCACGGGGGTCATGCGGTCTCTCGCGGCTTAAGGCTGGAAATCCGGGCAAAGATGCGCTAGGCGCGGCCATCCGATCCCCGCGCCCTTACACCGGGCGCCCCGAAGCCACAAGGAATCCCGTCGTGAAAGTCATCGCATCGTCCCTGCGCAAGGGAAATGTCGTCGAGATGGAAGGCAAGCTGTACGTCGTCCTGTCGGCGACCAACTTCCACCCCGGCAAGGGCGTTCCCACCACCAGCGTCGACATGCGCCGGATCTCGGATGGCGTGAAGGTCAGCGAACGCTGGAAGACCACCGAACAGGTGGAAAAGGCGACCGTGGACGAGCGCGAATACGATTTCCTTTATGAAGACGGCGAAGGGTTCCATTTCATGAACCCCGAGAACTACGACCAGATCGCGGTCAGCCCCGACGTGGTGGGCGAGGGCAAGGTCTATCTGCAGGAAGGAATGCGGGTCTACCTCAAGACCTTCGAGGGCGCCTGCATCGCCATCGAATATCCGCAGAAGATCGCGGTCGAGATCACCGAGACCGAGCCGGTCGTGAAGGGGCAGACCGCCTCGTCGTCCTACAAGCCCGCGATGACCTCGAACGGCCTGCGCGTCATGGTGCCGCCGCATATCGGGGCGGGCACCCGGATCGTCATCAACACCGATGACAACTCCTACGTCGAGCGCGCCAAGGACTGATCGCCCCCCGCGCCCCCTTTTCGCCGCCCGGGTGCCGACGCCGCCGCGTCCGCCCGGGCGGTTTGCATTTCGGGGGCGCGTCTGGGCGTCAGGGTAGCGCCCCCCTGGCCGGGGCGAACAGCGCCGCGGGCGATCCCGGGCAAGCGCCCCCCGGAAACGGAAACGCCCGCGTCCCTGCGGGCGCGGGCGTCTGCCAACCGGATGCGGTCCAGATCAGGGATAGCGCGGGGTCTGCACGCCTATATAGGGCGCAAGGCCCGCCGTCGGGCTGAAATCGACCCCCGCGGTCAGGTGGTTGCCACTGACACCGCCGGTGAAGAACGGGCTGCTCTGGCTGAAGCTGTAGCCCGCGCCGACCTCGGCCTGGATGTGCTTCGGCCCGGTCAGCGCCACGACCTTGAACTTGTCGGGCATCGGCCCCTGCGTGAAGTCCCAGTACACCAGCGCCTTAGCCCCGGTGTAATGCGACGAGCTGCTCTTGTCGGCATGGACGACCCCGGTGAACAGCTCCGGCGCAACGCGGCTGCCGAAGGTCATCTGGATGCCCAGCACGGCCTTGGTGTTGCTGTCAGCCTGCGCGGGGGCAGATGCCATCATCCCCAGCGCCGTGGCAACGATGCCGGCGCGAAGCGCGCCCTTAGCGGTCAACATGGCTCGAACCTCTAGGTGTTGTTTGTTCTTGCGCGGAATCTAGCGCAAGCGGAGCGTCGCTGCAACCGCACTCGGCCCGCCTGGCCGCCCGACCGGTGGCGATTCGCTCATTCGTGATCCGCCCGCGTCCGTCGCCATACCGCACCGCCCCTTGACCGCGCGCCGCATCCCGCCGAACGTGGCTCGGATGGATACGAAGGAGACCGCAATGCCCGACACCCCGCCCCCCCACATCGCCCAGACGGCCCCCTACAAGGTCGAACTCGAGGCCGGAAAGACCTATTTCTGGTGCGCCTGCGGCCAGTCCAAGTCCCAGCCCTTCTGCGACGGCAGCCACAAGGGCACGGCCTTCACGCCCACCCGCCTCGTGGCCGAGGAAAGCCGCACCGCCTTCCTGTGCGGCTGCAAGCATTCGGCCAAGGCGCCGTTCTGCGACGGCAGCCACAAGGGACTTTAACCACGCGGCGCTTCTGCCAGGCGGCGCTTCAGGCCTCAGTGCCGCCGCGGGGGCAATGCGGCAAGCGCCGCCCGGTTGGCGCAATAGTCCGGCGCCGACCCGACCTCACCTTGCTGGCGTGCCAGCCAGCCAAGGCAGGCGTCAGCATGGGCGCAGTGTCCGCAGCGGTCCACCATCGCCTCCAGCCCGTCGTGGCTAAGCGCGCCGCTGCGGATCGCAGAGCTGAGGCTGATGCCCAGCACGCGCGCCATGCCCTGCGTCAGCCAGTAGGCGCGCGTCTCCTTTGCGTCATTCATGGTCCCCTCCTTCTCGGCAGCCCCTGTCGTGAAACCCCGCCCCGGGGCCGAGGATGGGGCCAAGGATGGGGCTGCGGCGCCTGCCCGGCCATGACGCAGGTCAAATCTCCGCCCCGGCGCCCCCGTCCGCAGCCGCCCACCGCCGTCCGAAAACCTCCGCCGCCGCGCAATCCTGTGCTTCCGCCGCGCGGCCCGCGGGGGTATTCTGGGGCCATGTTTACGATCGAACACGACTTCGACGCGACCGTCATCACCCTCGTGGACGAGGGCGCCCCCCACCTGCAGGAGGATGTCACCGTCCATGCCTTCGAGGATTGCGTGACGGTGGAACAGTTCGACGAGCGCCGCAACGAAGTGGTGCGCATCACCCTGTCGATGGCGCAGGTGCGCGATCTGTCGGCCGCGCTGAACCTGCCCGAGGGGATCTACCGCCTGACGCCCAAGCCTTAGCGCAGGCGGAACAGCTTGTCGCGGGCGGTGGCGCCGCGGATCAGGTCCAGTCGGCTTCTGGCCACGCCCAGCGCACGCGCAAGCAGGTCCACCACCGCCGCGGTGGCCTTGCCGTCCTCGGGCACGGTCGTCACATAGACGCGGATCGTCCCGTCCTCGGCCACCACCGCGTTGCGCCGGGCCTTCGGCGTCACCCGCACCGCGATCTCGGCAGCGGGGATCGCCAGATGACGCAGGTCGGGCAGATCGGCCATGGGGGCTCCTTTTCGCTGGTCCGGCCCCGATCCTGCCCCTAGGCTCTTGCCCAGCGCAAGCGGAGAGAGCCATGACCACCGCCTTCTACTGGGATGAACGCTGCTTCTGGCACCACGGCGGCAACTACGCCCTGACCATGCCCGCGGGCGGCCTCGTGCAGCCGATGCCCGCGGGCCTGCCGGAAAACCCCGAAACCAAGCGGCGGCTTCTGAACCTGCTGCATGTCACGGGGCTGTTCCACGACCTCTCGCCCCGCCAGGCCCGCGCCGCCGACGCGGCCGAGCTTGCGCGTGTCCACCCGCAGGAGTTTTTGCGCCGCTTCAAGGCGCTATCGGATGCGGGCGGGGGCGAACTGGGCCTGCGCACCCCCTTCGGCCGCGGCGGGTTCGAAACCGCGGCGCTCTCGGCCGGGCTCGCCCGCGCCGCGCTCTTCGACGTGCTCAACGGCCGCGCGACGAATGCCTATGCCCTGTCGCGGCCGCCCGGGCATCATTGCCTGCCGGAATTTCCGAACGGCTTCTGCCTGCTGGCGAACATCGCCATCGCCATCGAGGCCGCGCTGGCCGAGGGGCTGAGCGAACGGATCGCCGTGATCGACTGGGACGTGCACCACGGCAACGGGACCGAGGCGATCTTCTACGACCGCCCCGAAGTGCTGACGATCTCGCTGCATCAGGACCGCAACTACCCGATGGACACGGGCGACGTGGCCGACCGTGGCGCGGGTGCGGGGCTTGGCGCCAACATGAACATCCCCCTGCCGCCTGGCACCGGGCATGCGGGCTATCTCGAGGCGATGGAGCGGCTGGTGATCCCTGCGCTCTACGCCTTCCAGCCTGACGCGATCGTGGTGGCCTGCGGCTATGACGCGGCCGCCGTCGATCCCTTGTCGCGCATGATGGCCACCGCCGACACCTTCCGCCAGCTCACGCGGATGGCGATGGAGGCCGCGGCCGATCTCTGCGACGGCCGCCTGACGCTGGTGCACGAGGGCGGCTATTCGGAAGCCTACGTCCCCTTCTGCGGCCACGCGGTGCTGGAGGAACTGTCGGGCAGCCGCATCACCGCCCCCGACCCGCTGGCCGAAACGCTGGCGCTGCGCCAGCCGGGGCCGCGCTTCGATGCCTTCGTCTCGAACCTCATCGGCGAGATGGAGGCGGTCTTTCTTCCCGGCTGAGGCGCCGCACGTCGCATTTTCGGTCCGCAAATATCCTCGGGGGGTGCGGGGGGCAGACAGCCCCCCGCCCCTTGATCGCCCCGCCCTTTCCGCCCGCCCCCCTTGACCGGTCGCAGCCAAAGCCCGATCTCCTGCCCGACACGCCGCAAAGGACCGCCCATGCTCGCCCCGAACCCCTCCGCGCTCGATTTCCTGATGACCCGCCGCTCGCATCCGGCCCGGACGCTGACCGCACCCGCGCCGGATCGGGCGGCGCTGACGCCCCTTCTGACCGCCGCGCTGCGGGTGCCCGACCATGGCAAGCTGGAACCCTGGCGGCTGGTGGTGCTGGAACGCCCGGCGCTCGACCGTCTGGCGGCCCTTGCCGCCACACGCGCGGCGGCGCTGGGGCTTGCCCCGGACCGCGCCGCCAAGGGCATCTCGCAATTCGCCGAAAGCCCGCTGGCCGTGGCCGTCATCTCGGCCCCCGTGGCCTCTGACAAGGTGCCGCTGGTCGAGCAGGTGCATTCCGCCGCCTGCGTCGCGCTGTCGCTCACCAATGCCGCGCTGGCCGCAGGCTGGGGGGCGGCCTGGCTGACCGGCTGGCCCGCCTATGACCGCCCCTTCCTGGCGGAAGGGCTGGCCCTGACCGAGGGCGAAAGCCTGGTGGGCTTCGTCCATATCGGCAGCGCCAGCGGGGCGCCCCCCGAACGCCCGCGCCCCGATCTCGCCACCCGTGTCCGCTGGGACGCGGCATGATCCTGACCGACCTGGGCCGCGCGCTGGGGCAGTTCGGTGACCGCCGCTTCCAGTCAGTGCTCTGGCGCGGCATCGGGCTGACGCTTGCGCTTCTGGCCGCGCTTGTCTGGCTCGCGGTGCGCGGCGCAGACCTGCTGACGCCCGCGCAGGTCGCGCTGCCCTGGATCGGCACGGTCGGCGGGGTGCACTGGCTGGCGGGCGGGGCTGCCGCGCTGGCCATGCTGCTGCTGTCGGGCTTCCTGATGGTGCCCGTCGCGGCGGCCTTCACCGGCCTCTTTCTGGACGAGGTCGCCGCCGCGGTCGAGGCGCGCCACTACCCCGGCCTGGCCCCGGCCCGCCCCCAGGGCTGGGCCGAGATGCTGGGCACCGGGCTGCGGCTTACGCTCCTGAGCCTCGGGGTGAACCTGATCGCGCTGGTGCTTTACCTGCTGTCGGGCCCGCTTGCGCCACTGGTCTTCTGGGCGGTGAACGGCGCGCTGATCGGGCGCGAATATGCCGAGGGCGCGGCGCTGCGCCGCCTGCCCCCCGCCGCCGCGCGCGGGCTGATCCGCGCCAACCGGGGTCAGGTCTTCGTGCTGGGGCTGATGCTGGCCGTCCTCATGACGGTGCCGGTCGTGAACCTGGCCGCCCCCGTGCTGGCGGCGGCGGCCTTCACCCACATGGTCAGCCGCCTGGCGGGCCGATCGGCACATCCGACAGCGTCGGCGCGTGGATGAGATCCAGCGCCAGCACCGCCCAGACGCAGGCAAAGAGCACCACCGCCACCACCGTGGTGAACCGCGCCCGCCGCCACAGGTTCACCCGGTCGGGGGCTGAGGCCGGGGTGCCCGGCACCACCTCGCCCGCCTCGCCCTGGGTGCGGAACGGCATGGCCAGCGCGACCATGAACACCAGGAACCAGATGACGATGAACAGCAGAAGGCCGTTGGCGATGGTCATGGTCAGACCTGCTCCAGTTCGACAAGGCAGCCGTTGAAATCCTTGGGGTGCAGGAACAGCACCGGCTTGCCATGCGCGCCGATCTTCGGCTCGCCCGTGCCCAGAACGCGCGCGCCCGCGGCCGTCAGCCGGTCGCGCGCCGCCAGGATGTCTTCCACCTCGTAGCACAGATGGTGGATGCCCCCGGCGGGGTTCTTTTCCAGAAACCCCCGGATCGGGGAATTTTCGCCCAGCGGATGCAACAGTTCGATCTTGGTGTTGGGCAGGTCGATGAAGACCACCGTCACCCCATGGTCGGGTTCGTCCTGCGGCGGGCGGACGCTGGCACCCAGCGTGTCGCGATAGCTGGCCACTGCCGCCGCGAGATCAGGCACGGCAATGGCCACATGGTTCAGGCGTCCGATCATCGGCGGCTCCTTGGTTCGCCTCCGGGTTATGCGGGGCGCGCCCGGGCCGTGCAAGAGGCGTGGCGGTCGCAGGCCCTGCCGGGCAGGAACGTCGCGGGGATTTCGGGGCGGCTTTGGGGCGGCTTCGGGGCTGGGGTTTACCAGAGATTCACCTTCGCCGCGCTTCAATACGACTCGCGCCCTCCAGCAAGGAACCCGCCATGCCCGCCCCCCAGACACTCCTGCCCCAGCACATGCCCGTCCACGACCGCCCCCTGGCGGGGCTGACCCTCCTTGTGGTGGAAGACAGCCGCTATGCGTGCGAGGTGATGCGGCTTCTGTGCCAGCATTCGGGCGCCCGGCTGCGGCGGGCCGATTGCCTGGCCGCCGCCCGTCGCCACCTGCGCGTCTATTGCCCCGACGTGCTTCTGGTGGATCTTGGCCTGCCCGACGGCCCGGGCGAGGCGCTGATTGCCGAGCTTGCGCCCCGCCCGCAGCGCCCGACCGCGATCCTGGCGATCAGCGGCGATCCCACGCTGGGGCCCGCGGCACTGGCTGCGGGGGCCGACGGGTTCGTGGAAAAGCCGGTGATGGACCTTGCCCGGTTCCAGCGCGCGATCCTGCAACATCTTTCGGGGCGGGCTGCGGGCCCCCTCGCCCGCAGCATGCCGCCGCCCGAGGCGGCGATCA
>DAIEJF010000093.1 GCA_027351005.1 Paracoccaceae bacterium
CGGGCGGCGAGCACGGCCAGCACCTTCAGCGCGGCGGAGACGACCTCGGGGCCGATGCCATCGCCGGGGATGGCGGCAATCCGGTGGTGACGCATGGCTCAGCCCTTCAGCCAGTCCTGGAACGCGGCGCCGTAATCGGGATGCCAGCGCGACAGCGGCGGGCGGTTTTCCACGATGTCGCCCGCGGCCCACAGGATGCGGCGTTCGTCGGTGTGCCGGTCCACGTCGTTGTCGGGGCAGAGGATGTAGAAATCCGGCCGGTCCAGCGCCGCCATCAGGTAATCGACCACCTGATCCGGGGTCCAGGCGCCGGCGGGCTTTTCCACCCGCCCGCCGGCCGTCAGCGGGGTGAAGACGAAGCCGGGGATGAAAAGCCGGGCTTCCACCTGGCAGCCGGGGGTGTTGCGCAGCGTGTGTTGCAGCGCCTCGGTGAAGGCCTTCACCCCCGCCTTGGCCACGTTGTAGGCCGGGTCGCCCGGCGGGGTGGTGATCCCCTGCTTCGATCCGGTGTTGACGATCAGCGCGGGCCGCCCGGCGGCGATCATGCCGGGGGCGAAGATCTGGCTGCCCCGCACCACGCCCATCAGGTTCACGGCCAGGATGCGGTCCCAGGTGCCCTCGGCGTCGAAGGTCGACGAGCCGGGCTGGATGCCTGCGTTGTTCATCAGCACGGAAACGGGGCCGTGGGCGCGCGTCACCTCGGCTTCCAGCGCGCGCAGGGCGGCGGGATCGGCCACGTCGACGGGCGTCGCGATCCCGCCCGGCACCGCGGCTGCGGCCGCCGTCAGCCGGTCGCCCGGCAGGTCGGCCAGAACCACGCGCAGCCCGGCAGCGGCGAGGCGGCTGGCGGCGGCCAGCCCGATGCCCGAGGCGGCGCCGGTGATGACGGCCAGGCCGCCGGGGTGAAGTGCGGGGTGCATGGGGCCTCCGTTCTTGGTCTGGGTCAGGCGGTCGCGCCGGGGAAGATCTCGAACCCGGTGTCGATGACCGCGGGGGTGGCAGGGCGTTCGGGCTGATCGAGGATCGCCTCGATCGCGCGCTGGCCGATCAGGAAACGGTTGGTGCGCAGGGTCGACAGCGGCTGGGGCAGTTCGCGCCCGATGTCGAGGCCGTTGAAGCCGAAGATCGCGAAATCCTCGGGCAGGCGCAGGCCCTGCGCCAGCGCGTGGAACACGCCGCCCACCGCCATGTCATCGTTGGAATAGACGGCGACCTCGACCTGCGGCGCCTCGGTGCGAATCTGCGCCGTGAGCGCGCGCCCGGCGCCGACCGAGCTTGCCCCCTCGCAGATTGCATGGGCGCAGAGGCTGAGCCCCGCCTCGGCCAGCGCGGCACAGAGCCCGTCGTAGCGCAGCCGCGCACGGCGGTCGGCGGCCCAGTCGTGGCCCACATAGCCGAAGCGGCGGTAGCCCTTGGCGATCAGGTGCCGCCCGGTCATCAGCCCGGCGCCGCGATGCGACGTGCCCACCGCCACGTCGATGGGCGAGGAGTCGATGTCCATCATCTCGACCACGCGGATGCCGCTCTGGTCCAGCATCCGCCGGGTGGCGACGGTATGGTCGAAGCCGGCCAGCAGGATCGCCGCGGGCTTCCACGCAAGGATGCCGCGCACCGCGGCCTCTTCCCGCGCCATGTCGTAATCTGTGGTCGAGATCACCGCCTGAAGATCGCTGCGCGCAAGCCCCGCCTGAATGCCTTGCAGCACCTCGGGGAACACGATGTTCGACAGTGACGGGATCACCACGCCCACGAGGAAAGGATCAAGCGACGCCAGCGACCCTGCGATGCGGTTGGGCACATAGCCAAGCGCGCGCGCGGCTTCCATCACCCGGTCGCGGGTTTCGTCCGCCACCAGAGACGAATTGCGCATGATCCGCGACACGGTCGACTCGCTGACCTGCGCCACCAGCGCAACCTCGCGCACGGTGACCTTGCTCTTGCGGTCGGGCAGTCTTTGTTTCGGTCCGGTCGGCTTCACACACATGCTCCGCGGATGGGGCGTTACCAGGGGCGGTCGTTACTCGGGTGGCTCAGGTTGCGGGGCCGCGCCGGGGCGGCCCCGCAACCGGCTCAGAGCGTCACATATTTCCGCCAGGGATGCGACTCCCGAAAGCCCAAGATCTCGCGCGCCTTGCGGTTCGAGATCGGCGCCTCGTCATCGCCCATCGGGCGCGTGATCGGCGTATTCGGGCAGTGGGTGCGCAGGAATTCCTCGGTGGGCATCGTCGCGGTGATGGTGTCGTTCACCGCGTTGAACACCTCGTAGCCCAGCCCGTCCTTCTGAAGGCACAGATGCACGATCTCGCCCAGGTCACGGGCGTCGATGTAGCTCCAGGCGTTGCGTTTGCGGCTCATCGGGGCCTTCAGGAAGGCGTTGAACATGCCGTATTCGTGCGGCTCGATCACGTTGCCGATGCGCAGCGCGTAGATGTCGGCGCCGTAGCGTTCGGCAAAGGCGCGCGCGGTCTTCTCGTTGCAGACCTTCGACAGGCCGTAGCTGTCCTGCGGGTCGCTGTCATAGTCTTCGTCCAGCGGGAAGCTGTGGAAATCCTTGTCGCCTTCGGCAAAGCAGACGCCGTAGGTGGTTTCCGACGAGGCCACGATCACCTTGCGCACGCCAAGCTTCATCGCCGCCTAGATGACGTTGTAGGTGCTGACCACGTTGGCGGCGAAGGTCACGTTGTCGGGCTCGATCAGCACGCGCGGGATGGCGGCGAAATGCACCACGGCGTCAGGCGCCTGGGCGGGGCGGCCCGCCTCGAAGCCGTCGAAGCCGAAATGGGTCGTCAGCGCGTTGAAGGTGGCGCCGCTGTCGGTCAGGTCGGTGACCAGCGTGTTCACGCCGGGCAGGTCAAGCGGCTTCAGGTCCACGTTCAGGATCTGATAGCCCTTGCCCTGCAGATAGGGCACCACATGACGCCCGGCCTTCCCCGTGCCGCCGGTGAATACGATCCGTTTCATCTTTCTCTCCTTGTATTCCGTCAGAGCGGTCAGCCGGTGGCTGCCAGCATCACCCGTTCCTGTGTCGCCGCGTCGCGCGCCAGTTCGCCGCTGATCCGGCCTTCCTTCAGCACGATGACACGGTCGCTGATCGCCAGCACCTCGGGCAGGTCCGAGGACACGACGATGATCGAGATCCCCTCCGAAGCCAGGCGGTTCAGCAGCGCATGTACCTCGGCCTTGGCGCCGATGTCGATGCCGCGCGTGGGCTCGTCGACGATCAGGATGCGCGGCTTGCGCGCGACCCATTTCGCAATCACGACCTTCTGCTGGTTGCCGCCCGAGAGGTTCAGCACCTTCTGTTCGGGCGAGGGCGTCTTGATCCCCAGCGCGCGGATGTAATCGACGCAGGCGGCCGTCTCGCGCGGGCGGCTCACCACGTCCAGGCTGCAATAGTCGGCCAGATGCGTCAGGCTGAAGTTCTCGCGCACCGTCATGCCCAACACCAGGCCAAGTTCCTGCCGGTTCTCGGTGACGAAGCCAAGCCCCTCGGCGATCGCGTCCGAGGGGTTCGCGATGCGAACGGGGCGGCCTGCGATGCGGATCTCGCCGGTGGCGGGGCGGTTGCCGAAGATCATTTCCATCACCTCGGTCCGCCCGGCGCCGACCAGGCCGAAGAACCCGAGGATTTCGCCGCGCCGCAGGTCGAACGAGATGTCGCGCACCCGCGTTCCGCGGCTGCCGGGGCGTTTTTCGCTGAGGTTGCGCACCGACAGCAGCACCTCGTCGGTGGCATGCGACACATGGGTGCCGAAGAGCGCGCCGAAATCGCGGTTCACCATCTCGCGCACCAGGCGGTCGCGGTTCATCTCGGCCGCGGGGTGGGTGCCCACGCTGCGCCCGTCGCGCAGGACGCTGATCCGGTCGGCGATCTCGAAGATCTCTTCCAGCTTGTGCGAGATGTAGACGATTCCAATCCCCTGGGCCGCAAGCTTGCGCACCAGCTTCATCAGCACCTGCGCCTCGTGGTGGCTGAGCGAGGCGGTTGGTTCATCCATGATGATGAGCCGCGAGCGATAGGAGATCGCGCGCGCGATCTCGACCAGTTGCCGCTGCCCGATGCTGAGCGTGCCGACCCGTGCGCCCGGGTCGATGTCGACTTCCAGTTCGGCCAGGGCGCGCCGGGCCTCGGCGACCATCCGCGGCCGGTCGAGCAGGCCGAAGGCGTTGCGCGGCTCGCGGGCAAGGAAGATGTTCTCGGCCACGGTGAGATTGTTCACCACCGACAGTTCCTGGTAGATGATGCTGATGCCCAGGGCGCGGGCGTGGACCGGGTCGCGGATGTCGACCTCGCGGCCCTCGATGCGGATCGAGCCGCCCGGGTCGGCCTGCAACACGCCGGTCATGATCTTCATCAGCGTCGATTTGCCTGCGCCGTTCTCGCCCGCCAGCACATGCACCTCGCCGGCCTGCAGTTCGAGCGTCACGCCATCCAGCGCCTTGACCCCCGGAAAGGTCTTGGAAATGCCGGTCATCTGAAGAAACGGGGTCATCGCGGCCTCGGGCTGGGGCAGGGGATGGGCGTTGAAAGGGGAAGGGGCGGACAGGGAAACCCCGCCCGCCCGCATGGCTTACTTGGTGTAGGAACCCAGGTTGTCCTTGGTCACCACGGTCACGCCGGTGTCGATGTCCTTCGACGCGGTCTCTTCGCCCTTGATCTGGGCGACGAGGTGTTCCACCGCCAGCTTGCCCATCGTGATCGGCCGCTGCACCATGATGCCGTCGATGAAGCCGTCCTTCACGCCCTTGATGGTGTCAGGCAGGTCGTCGAAGGCCAGGACCTTGAGCTGACCCTTGTGCTTGGCGAATTCTTCCTCGCCCAGCACCTTGGCCACGGCAGGGCCGCCGACCTGGCTGATGCCGAAGATGCCGGCCAGGTTCGGGTGGCCGCGCAGCAGTGCCTCGGTGACCGAGACCGCCTTGGCCAGGTCGTCCTCGGTGCCTTCGGTCGCCACGATCTTGATGTCCGGGTACTTCGCCAGCGCTTCCTTCACGCCGTCGATGCGCTCGTTCAGGTTCGAGGCGCCAAGCTGGCCGGTGACGATCGCCACTTCGCCCTTGCCGCCGACGGCCTTGGCCATCGCTTCGCCCATCGTCACGCCGGCCTGCTTGTTGACCGTGCCGATGTACATGCTGCGGCCGCTGTTAGCGCTGTCACTGTCGAAGGTGACAACCTTGATGCCGGCCTTCATGGCCTGCTTGATGACGCCTTCGACCGACTTCGGTTCGTTCACCGAGATGCCGATACCGTCAACGTGGCGGGCGATCAGATCTTCGATCACCTTCACCTGGGTGGCGCCCTGGGTGTTCGCGGGCACGACCCACTGGTACTTCACGCCCAGCTTCTCGGCCTCGGCCTTGCCGCCGTTGTTCACGTCGTCGAAGAACGGCACGGCCACTTTCGGCACCAGTGCCACGACGATGTCCTTGGCATAGACGGCGGTGGTGGACATCAGCGTCCCCAGAACCAGCGCGGCCCCTGCGAGTTTTGCAAACGTCTTCATCTTTCCTCTCCTCCCCGGCTTCGATGCCGGTCCCCTGGTTGATGACCCTGTTGGTGGCGCCGTGGCGCCCGTGGTCGTGAAATGGTCAGCGGCCTCCCTTCAGACGGTTGCGCAGCACATCCAGGCTCACCGCGATGAGGATCACGCCGCCGGTGATGGCCTGTTGGGCATAGGTGTTGATGTTCAGAAGCACGACGCCGTTGGCGATTTCCCCGATCAGCGCCGCGCCCATCACCGCGCCGGTGACGCTGCCGATGCCGCCCGAGAGGCTCGCGCCGCCGATTGCCGCCGCGGCGATCACGTCAAGTTCCGACCCGAAGCCAGAGGCCGGCTCTGCCGACAGGTAGCGCGAAAAGGCGATCACCCCGGCCAGCGACGAGATCAGCGACGACAGCATGTAGACGGCTAGCTTCACCCGCTGGGTCTTCACCCCGCTGAGGCGCGCGGCGTTTTCGTTCCCGCCGGTGGCGTAGATATGCCGACCGAAGCGGGTGTGGATCATGATGAGCGAAAAGACCACCATCAGCACCAGCAGGATCACCACCGGCAGCGGTACCGGGACGACATAGCCCTGGCCCAGCAGGGCAAAGCTGTCGGGGGTGCTGGGCGTCAGCGGCACGCCGTGGGTAATCATGTACATCAGGCCGCGGCCGATGCTGAGCGTGCCCAACGTGGCGATGAAGGGGGGCAGGCCGATGGCGGTGATCAGCATCCCGTTCACCAGCCCGAAGACCGCGCCGACCGCCAGACCCGCCGCGACCGCAGTCGTCTGACCGAACCCGGCATCGAAGCAGAGCGCGGTGACAAGCCCGGCAAGACCCATGGCCGAGCCCACCGACAGGTCGATCCCGCCAGTGATGATGACCATGACCATCCCGATAGCCATGATCGCCGTCAGCGAAAACGCCCGCGACACGCCCATCAGGTTGTCCACGGTCAGGAAATAGGGCGTGAACAGGCTGATCGCCCCGCCCATGATGACCAGCGCAATCAGCACGTTGAATTCCCGTGCGTGGCGCAGCTTTGCCAACTTGCCCATGCTGCCGCTCAGCCCGCGCGGAGCCGGCGTGTTATCCGCAAGCGACATGCTCTCTCCCCTGTCATGACCGTTCGCCTCTCTCTTGCGCCCTGCCGTGCGTGCCGGGCTGCCGTTGGCATCATCTCTGCAAGCGCTGTCATGATGAGTCAAGGGGCCGCCCCCTGTCAATCGGGAAGAAGCAGGGATGATTTTCGTGGATGACATGGGATTCTTCGCGGATGACGCGCGGGGGCGCGAAAAACCGCTCCGTTTTTCGTGGTTGCAGGGGTGCAGGGCACGCGGCAATATGACACCGCTGCCAAAGGTGCGGGTCCGACTCGCCGTGGCGCTCTCCTCAGGTTGTCCGGAAACCGCCCCATGCACGCCACCAAAGCCGAATCATCGCCATCGCTGGCCTTCATACACACCGTCGCAGGACTGGTGCCGCTGTTTCGCGACCTTGCGGCGCGTGAACTGCCAGGCTGGACCAGTTTCGCCATGCTGGACGAAAGCCTGCTGACCGCGACGATCCGCGACGGCGCGCTGAGCGCGCTGACCCGGCGGCGTCTTGCCGCGCAGGTTCGTTCGGCGGTCGATGCCGGTGCCGATGCGGTCGTGGTCACGTGCTCGACCTTGGGCGGCGCGGTCGACGCGCTGCGGGCGGATTGCCCGGTGCCGCTGTTGCGCATCGACCGGGGCATGGCGCAGGCCGCCGTAAGGCATGGCGGGCGCATCGGGGTGCTGGCGACGCTGCCGACAACGCTGGCCCCCACGACCGATTTGATTGGCGCGACTGCCGCCGAGGCGGGCCTGGCCCCGCCCATCAGCGCCCGTCTGGCCGAGGGCGCCTTTGCCCGGCTGGCGGCCGGCGATGCCGCGGGCCACGATGCGCTGGTGGCCGAGGCGCTGGCCGCGCTGGCGGCCGAGTCCGATGTCATCGTGCTGGCGCAGGCCTCGATGGCCCGGGTGCTGGCGCAGATGGGCGACCGGCTGGGCAGCCTTCCCGTTCTTACCAGCCCCGAGCTTGGCATGGCGCAGGTGCGCGCCGAGCTTGCGGCAACACCCACATGACGACAGGAGAAAAGTGATGGAATACAGAACGTTGGGCCGGTCCGGCCTGAAGGTTTCGGTGCTGTCGATGGGCACCTTCACATTCGGCGGCCGCGGGCCTTTCGCCATGGTTGGCCATCAGGGCGTCCCCGAGGCGCGGCGGCTGGTCGATTGCTGCCTGGATGCGGGGGTGAACCTGTTCGACACGGCGAACATGTATTCCACCGGGCTGTCCGAGGAGATTCTGGGCGAGGTTCTGGACGGTCGCCGCGACCGGGTGCTGATCTCGTCGAAGGCGCGGATGCGGATCGGCGAGGGCCCGAACGACGAAGGCGCCTCGCGATTCCATCTGATCCGGGAATGCGAGCGCAGCCTGAAGCGGCTGCGCACCGATCATATCGACATCTACTACATCCACGAATGGGACGGCACGACCCCGGTGGAAGAGACGATGGCCGCGTTGGACACGCTCGTGCGGGACGGCAAGGTGCGTTATGTCGGTTGCTCGAACTATTCGGGCTGGCATGTGATGAAATCACTGGCCGCGGCGGATCGTGCGAATGGCGCGCGGTTCGTGACCCAGCAGATCCACTACACGCTGGAAGCGCGCGAGGCGGAATACGAACTGCTGCCGATCTCGGTCGATCAGGGGCTGGGCGTTCTGGTCTGGAGCCCGCTGGCCGCGGGCCTGCTGACCGGCAAGCACCGCCGCGGGCAAGCGGCCCCGGAAGGCTCGCGCCAGTTTGCGGGCTGGACCGAGCCGCCGATCCGCGACGAGGAAAAGCTCTGGCGCATCGTCGACACGCTGGTCGACATCGGCGCCGCGCGCGGGGTTTCCGCGGCGCAGGTGGCGCTGGCCTGGCTGCTGGCCCGGCCTGCCGTCAGTTCGCTGGTGGTCGGCGGGCGCAACGAGGCGCAGTTCCGTGACAACTTCGCCGCCGTGGGCCTGAAACTGACCGCCGAGGAAACCGCCCGGCTGAATGCCGTCAGCGCGATCCCGTCGATCTATCCCTATTGGCACCAAGGCAATTTTGCGACGGAACGGTTCAGCCCCGCCGACCGGGCGCTGCACGACACGCTGGGCTGATCGGGGCGGATCGCGAAAGGCGGGGCTCAGGCCCCGCCGAACGCCGCGCGCCAGCCAAGCCCCTCGACCGTCCCCGCGCGGGGGCGATACTCGCAGCCGACAAAGCCCGCGTAGCCCAGGCTGTCGAGATGGCGCAGCACGCGCACATCGTCCAGTTCGCCCGAACAGGGTTCGTGGCGGTGCGGCACGGCGGCGATCTGGACGTGGCCGATCAGCGGAAACAGCGTTTCCATGCCGCGGATCACGTCGCCATGCAGGATCTGGCGGTGGTAGATGTCGAACTGCAACCGCATGTTGGGCCGACCCAGATCGGCGATCAGGTCGGCGGTGCGGTTGAAATCGTTCAGGAAATAGCCCGGCATGTCGCGCCCGTTGATCGGCTCGAGCAGAAGGTCGAGCCCTTCGGCGCCCACCGCGTCGGCAGCAAAGGCCGCGGCGTCGCGGTAGGCCGCGCACGCGGCGGGGTCGGCCGGATCGGCGATGCCCGCCATCATGTGCAGCCGTTTCACCCCCGTTGCGCGGGCATAGGTCAAGGCGGTGGCAACGCTGGCACCGAAGTCCGCGCGTCGGGCGGGCAGGGCGGCCAGTCCGCGTTCGCCCGCGCCCCAGTCGCCCGGCGGCAGGTTGAACAGCGCCTGCGTCAGCCCGTGCGCGGACAGGCGGGCGGCGATCTCTTCCGGCGGGTGGTCATAGGGGAACAGGAACTCTACCGCACCAAAGCCCGCGTCGGCGGCGGCGGCGAAACGGTCGAGGAACGCATGTTCGGTGAACATCATCGACAGGTTGGCGGCGAAGCGCAGCATGGATCAGGCCTCCTTCACCGGCAGGTCGAGCCCCGCCAGCCCCGCCAGCATTCGCGCGACCGCGGCATCATCGTCGCGCCCGAATCCCGCGGCGGCGGTCATCAGGAACATCTGCAACGCCGTGGCGGCGACCGGGGTTGGGAAGTTCAACCCCCGCCCCATGTCGGCGACGATCCCGAGATCCTTGGTGAAGATGTTCACCGCCGAACGCGGGGTGTAATCGCCCTCGAGGATATGCGGGACGCGGTTCTCGAACATCCAGGAATTGCCGGCCGAGGCGGTGATGACCTCGTAGACCCGGGCAAGATCGAGCCCCAGCGCGCGGGCGAAGGTCATCGCCTCGCAGGCGGCGGCGATGTGCACGCCGGCCAGCAACTGGTTGACCATCTTGAAGGCCGCGCCGATGCCGGGTTCCGGGCCCAGGTCGTAGACCTTGGCCGCAATCGCATCCAGCACCGGCTTCAGCCGCGCGAAGGTTTCGGGCGCGCCCGAGCCCATGATCGTCAGTTCGCCCGCCGCCGCCCGGACGGCGCCGCCCGAGATCGGCGTATCGAGGTAGTCGCGCCCGGTCGCCCGCACCGCCTGCGCCAGCCGACGCACCGCATCGGGCGCCATCGTGGCGCAGGCCAGCACCACACCGCCCGGCGCCATCGCCGACAGCACACCGTCGGGGCCCAGAAGCACCGCCTCGGTCTGCGTCGCGTTCACCACCACAACCACCACCACATCGGCCCCTGTGGCGGCCTCGCGGGGGGTGGGCGCCACCGTGCCGCCCTCGGCGGCAAAGCGCGCCATCGCCTCGGCCGACACGTCGCAACCCGTTACCGGGAAGCCGCGCCGCCGAAGCGAAAGCGCCATCCCGTATCCCATCGATCCAAGCCCGATCACCGCAATCCGCGGCTGCGCCGTCTGGTCCATGCTCGCCCTCTCTGTCCAGGCGCCCGGGGCTTGACCTTGTGCCGGGTTCGCCGCAATGATAGCGTTGTCATTGGAACAGATAGACCGAGCCAGCCGCCCTGCGCAAGACCCATCCGCAGTGTGGCGCCCCGGCAGAAGGAACCCGACCCATGCAGATCGGAGCGGTGGCCGACGACATCACCGGCGCCACGGACCTGTGCCTGATGCTGTCGCGCAGCGGACTGAGGACGATCCAGGTGATCGGCCTGCCCGCCCCCGGCGCGGCGCTGCCCGCCGCCGATGCGGTGGTGATCGCGCTGAAGTCCCGCACGATCCCCGCGCCAGAGGCGGTGGCGATGTCGACCGCCGCGGCAACGGCGCTGCGGGCCGGGGGGGCGCGGCAGATTCTGTTCAAATACTGCTCGACCTTCGATTCGACCGACCGCGGCAACATCGGCCCGGTGGCCGAAGCCCTGCTGGCGCTGACCGGGGGCGCGCTGACCATTGCCTGCCCGGCGTTTCCGGCAGCAGGAAGGACCGTCTACAAGGGGCACCTGTTCGTGGGTGATCGCCTGCTGTCGGAAAGCCCGCTGAAGGATCATCCGCTGACGCCGATGCGCGACCCCGATCTGGTGCGGGTGTTGCAGCGGCAGACTGCCTTGACGGTCGGCAAGGTCGAGATCGGCACGATCCGGCAGGGCGTGGCGGCAGTGCGGGCGGCCTTCGATGCGGCCCGCGCGGCGGGAGTGCGGATCCTTGTCACCGACACGCTGGAAGACGACGACCTGATGGTGCTGGGCCGCGCGGTGGCGGATCTGCCGCTGGTGACCGGCGGGTCGGGGATCGGGCTGGGGCTGGCGGCAAACTTTGCGCAGGGCGGCGGCGCGGCACCCGCCCGGATGGCGGCTCCCGCGGGTCGGGCGGCGATTCTGGCCGGGTCCTGTTCGGCCGCCACGCGGGGGCAGATCGCGGCCTTGCAGGCGGCGGGCTGGCCGTCGCGCGCGATCGACGTCGAGGCGGCGCTGGCCGGGCGCGAGACGGCGGAAGACCTTGTGGCCTGGATGGCCGGACAGCCCGAGGGGGCGATTCCGCTTCTTTATTCCAGTGCCGCGCCGGATCAGTTGGCCGCGCTGCAGGCCCGCCACGGGCGCGAGGCCTCGGGCACCTTTGTCGAAGGGCTGCTGGCCGAAGTGGCGCGCGGCATCGTGGCGGCGGGCGTGCGCCGCCTGATCGTGGCGGGGGGCGAAACCTCGGGGGCCGTGGTTTCGGCCCTTGGCGTGAGCGCGCTGGAAATCGGCCCCGAGATTGCCCCCGGTGTGCCGTGGACGCGCAGCCTTGGCGGGCCCGATCTGGCGCTGGCGCTGAAATCCGGCAACTTCGGGGGCGAGGATTTCTTCCTGACGGCCTGGTCGCTGCTGGCGGAGACCGCCGATGTCTGACGAGACCCGGCTGCGCGACGAGATCTGCCGCATCGGCCGTTCGCTGTTCGATCGCGGGCTGACGGCGGGATCCAGCGGCAACATCTCGGCCCGGCTGCCGGATGGCGGCTGGCTGATGACGCCGACCAACGCCTCGCTGGGCGCGCTTGACCCCGCGCGGCTGGCGCTGTTCGACGCCGCCGGGCGCTTCGTGTCGGGCGATGTGCCCACGAAGGAGGCGTTCCTGCATTTCTCGATGTATGGCGAACGGGCCGAGGCCGGGGCGGTGGTGCATCTGCATTCCAGCCACTCCACCGCGGTCAGCCTGCTGGCCGATGTCGACCCGGATGATGTCCTGCCCGCGCTGACGGCCTATTACGTCATGCGGGTGGGCAGGCTGCCGCTGGTGCCCTATTTCGCGCCGGGCGATCCCGATCTGGCCCATGCGGTGCGCGCGCTGGCCGGGCGGCACCATGCGGTGCTGCTGGCCAACCACGGACCGGTGGTGGCGGGCCGCAGCCTTGCCGATGCACAATATGCCACCGAAGAGCTGGAAGAGACCGCCAAGCTGTTCCTGCTGCTGCAGGGGCACCGGATCCGCCCGCTGACCCCGGCCCAGGTCGCCGACCTCAAGGCCCGTTTCAACCTTCCCTGACCCACAGGAGCCCCGCATGACGCGCACCCCCGAAACCATCGGCTTCATCGGCCTCGGCCTGATGGGGCATGGCATGGCCAAGAACATCGTGGAAAAGGGCTACCCCCTGACCGTGATCGCCCACCGCAACCGCGCCCCGATCGAGGATCTGGTGACGCGTGGCGCCACCGAGGCCGCCAGCCTGCCCGACCTCGCCCGCCGGTCGTCGATCATCTTCATGTGCCTGACCGGCGCCCCCGAGGCCGCGGCGGCGGTGGCGGCCATGAAGGCGGATCTGGCGCCGGGCACCGTCATCGTCGACTGTTCCACCGGCGAGCCCACCGTCACCCTGCGGCTTGCGGCCGAGATGGCGGCGCAGGGCGTGGCCTATGCCGACGCACCGCTGAGCCGCACGCCCAAGGAGGCCTGGGAAGGCACGCTGGATTGCATGGTGGGCGCCGATCCCGCCATCTTCGCCCGGATCGAGCCGGTGATCGCCACCTGGGCGGGCCGGACCGTGCACATCGGGCAGGTGGGCGACGGGCACAAGATGAAGCTCTTGAACAACTTCCTGTCGCTTGGCTATGCCGCGCTCTATGCCGAGGCGCTGGCGCTGTCGCGCAAGGTAGGCATCCCGGTCGACCGCTTCGACAAGGTGATCCGCGGCGGGCGGATGGATTGCGGCTTCTACCAGACCTTCATGGGCTACGCGCTGGAAGGCAACCGCGAGGCGCACAAGTTCACGCTGGCCAACGCCTACAAGGACCTGCGCTACCTCGAAACGATGGCCAATGCCGCCAGCATGGCCACGCCGGTCGCCAGCGCCGCCAAGAACAGCTTCGCCACCGCCATCAACGCGGGCGGCGACGGTGCTGCGGACTATGTGCCCCATCTGGTGGATTTCATCGCGCGGGCGAACGGGATCCGCTAGGGGCCGCGGAGGCCCTGTCCAGCCAATCGCCCAAGGCCCTGCGCGCTCCCGCACGCAGGGCCTTTTGTCATGGCGCGGCGCCCGCCCGCGCGTATGTCCGCGCACCTCTCCGCCCGGAAAGATGGTCGATCCACCGGCGCGAAACCCGGCGCAGCCCTGTGCGTGTGGGCCGTAAGCGGATGAAACCGCTTGATTCTCTCGCGTATGGGGATGGGTGGTGCTGCAAGAGGGCATTGAACACCCATATCAGCCCCTCGCAGACCACATCAAGCCACATCGCCCTTTGCATCATGTCCATAAATTTCAATGCATTGCGTTATCATGACTTCTCAAGCCCTCTCCTTTCATCTACATCTAGAGGGTGGATAGCGGGGTGGATAGGATGGCGAGGGAGTTGCACCGACTGTCGGCCGTGAAGGTCAAGAACGCCGCGCCGGGCAAGCACGCTGACGGCGGGGGCCTTTGGCTCTGGAAGCGGGACGATGGTGGCGCGCAATGGGTGCTGCGCGTCACGGTGCACGGCCGCCGCCACGAAATGGGGCTGGGCTCGACCGACGATGTAAGCCTTGCCCAAGCGCGGCGCGAAGCCGAGCGGTGGCGGGCGGTGGCCCTTTCCGGCGTCAACCCCGTGAGGGAGCGCGAGCGGCTGCGCCGCGAGGCGGAACGGAATTTGCATCTGCTGAAGGACGTGGCCGAGGATGCCTTCGCCAGCCGCAAGGCCGAACTGAAAGGCGAGGGCGCGGCGGGGCGCTGGTATTCCCCTCTGGCGCTTCACGTCCTGCCCAAGCTGGGCAAGACGCCGGTGGCAGAGATCGACCAGGTGGACATTCGCGACACGCTGCGGCCGAT
>DAIEJF010000104.1 GCA_027351005.1 Paracoccaceae bacterium
CGGGGTTTTCTCGGCGCGTCGCCGTCCGCCCGGCCGGCGCGGGGCTTGCGGGCCGGGCGCTTTTCCTCGGGCGGGACATAGCCGGGCAGGAGCATCCCGAGCTGTTCGCGCAGGATGCGGGCCTTCACCTCGACCACGTCGCCCGGCTTCATGGTGTTCAGGCGGAAGGGTCCGTAGCTGACCCGGATCAGCCGGTTCACGAACAGGCCGACCTCAGTCATCGCGCGGCGGATCTCGCGGTTCTTGCCCTCGCGGATGCCCACCGTCAGCCAGGCATTCGCGCCCTGCTGGCGGTCCAGCGTCACCGTCATCGGCTGGAACCGCTCGCCTTCGACGGTGATCCCCTTGCGCAGCGGCTCCAGCGCGCTGTCTTCGGGCCGCCCGTTCACCCGCACCCGGTACTTGCGCAGCCAGCCGGTCGAGGGCAGCTCCAGCCGCCGCTTCAACTCGCCGTCATTGGTCAAAAGCAGCAACCCTTCGGAATTCAGGTCAAGCCGACCCACCGACATCACCCGCGGCAGCCCCTCGGGCAGGTTGTCGAAAACGGTGTCGCGCCCCTTCTCGTCGGCTTCCGAGGTCACAAGGCCCAGCGGCTTGTAGTACAGCCAGAGCCGAGGCGGCTCCTTCTCGGCCAGCGGCACGCCATCGACCGTGATGCGGTCGCGCGGTCCCACGTTCAGCGCCGGGCTGTCGATCACCTTGCCGTTGACCGCCACCTGACCCAGCGCGATCATCCGTTCCGCCTCGCGACGCGAGGCGACACCGGCGCGGGCCAGAACCTTGGCGATGCGCTCGCCGTCTTTGTCTGTCTTGTCCATCCCGCGTTCCTAGCGCCAAACGGGGCCGCGCGAAAGCGGCCTTGCGCGGGGGCGGCCTGCACGGCATCAGGGGACATGACCTATCGCAGCCACATGGATGCCGCGCTGGCCGAAGCCCGCGCCGCCGCCGCCCGCGGCGAGGTGCCGGTGGGCGCCGTCGTGGTCGCCCCCGATGGCCGCATCGTGGCGCGTGCGGGCAACCGCACCCGCGAACTGGCCGACCCCACGGCCCATGCGGAAATTCTGGCGCTGCGTGCCGCCTGCGCGGCCGCAGGCTCGGAACGGCTGCCGGGCTACCGGCTCTATGTCACGCTCGAACCCTGCCCGATGTGCGCGGCCGCCATCAGTCAGGCCCGCATCGCACGCCTCTACTACGGCGCGGCCGATCCGAAATCGGGCGGCGTGGCGCAGGGCCCGCGCATCTTCGCCCATCCCCAAAGCCACCATGTGCCCGAGATCTATGACGGGATCGGGGCCGAGGCCGCGGCGGCGCTGCTGAAGGACTTCTTCGCAGGCCGCCGCGACTGACCGCCCTCATTTCCGGTCCGCAAATATCCCACGGGGGTGCGGGGGTGTGAAACCCCCGCCTGCGCCGGTTCAGACCGTGATCGGCTCCAGAACCTGCGGCTCGATCACCGTCACACCCGGCAGTTCCGCCTTCAGCAGGTCGGCGTTCTGCTCCAGCAGCGGGAAGGTGCGGTAATGGCAGGGGATCAGCGTCTTGAAGGCGAAGAAGGTCTTGGCCGCATAGGCCGCGCGCTTCATGTCCATGGTGAAATGGCCGCCCGCGCTCAGGATGCCGATGTCGGGCGCGTGCAGGTCGTTGAAGACCTTCATGTCGGCCATCACGTCGGTATCGCCCGAGACATAGATCGTGTGACCCTCGCCCGCGATCATGAAGCCCGATTCATGGCCCGCATAGACCGGCGCGCCATCGGCGCCCGCGACCGAGGACGAATGGCAGGCGTTCACCATCGTGACCTTGGCGCCGTTCAGGTCGACCGTGCCGCCCTTGTTGAAGCCCACGCCCTGCACGCCTTCCTTGGCCTGCCACCAGGCGATCAGGTCATAGATGCCCACCAGCGGGATGCCCAGTTCCTTCGCCAGCACCACGCCATCGGCGGTGTGGTCGCCATGGCCATGGGTCAGCAGGATATGCGTGGCCCCCGCGATGGCCTCGGCCCGCCGGGCGGCGGGAAAGACGGGGTTGCCGGTGATCCAGGGGTCAACCAGCAGCACGGCCCCCTCGATCTCGATGCGAAAGCCGGAATGGCCGAGCCAGGTGATCTTCATCTGTCTTCTCCTGATGGTCTGGGCCGGACATAGTGCACCGCCCGGCCACGGAAAGGCTCAACCATGCGCAAGCCGCGCATCGGCCACAAGGCAGAGGATCTCGAACAGCATCGTCGCCCCCACCAGCGCAGTATTGCCCGAGGGGTCGAAGGGCGGCGAGACCTCGACCACATCCGCTCCGATCAGGTTCAGCCCCGACAGCCCGCGCAGCATCACCTGCGCGTCATGGGTCGTGTAGCCGCCCACCTCGGGTGTGCCGGTGCCCGGCGCATAGACCGGGTCGAGCCCGTCGACATCGAAGGTCAGATAGGCGGGCCGTTCCCCCACCACGCCGCGGATCACCTCGGCCACGGCTGTCGGGCCGCGCTCGAAGACCTCTTCGATGTAAAGCGTGCGGAGGCCCACCCGGTCGGAATAGTCGCCCCCATCGGCCGAATAGCGCGCCCCGCGGATGCCGATCTGCACGCAGCGGTGCGGGTCCACCAGCCCTTCCTCGATCGCGCGGCGAAGCCAGGTGCCGTGGGTGTAGCGGTGCCCGCCGAAATAGCTGTCGTTCACGTCGGCATGGGCGTCGAACTGGATCAGCCCCACCGGCCCGCCCTGCGCCACCGCCCGCAGGATCGGCAGGGTGACCAGATGGTCGCCCCCCGCCGTCACCGGCCGCGCGCCGGCCGCATGGATGCGGCGGAAGAAGCCTGCGACCTTGTCGAGCGAGTCCGCGATGTCGATCGGGTTCACCGGCGCATCGCCCAGATCGGCGATCCGCGCATGGCTGTAGGGCGAGCGGCGGGTGACATGGTGGAACGGCCGGATCAGGGTCGAGGCTGCGCGGATCTCGCGCGGGCCGTGCCGCGTGCCCGCCCGGTTGGTGGTGCCGCCATCCCAGGGCAGGCCCACCAGCGCAATGTCCACTGCCGCCGGATCATCCAGCATCGGCAGCCGGAAGAACGAGACCGGCCCCGCGAACCGCGGATGGGCCGAGGAATCCATCGGCCAATAGGTGTCCTCTGCGGCCATCGCGTCCTCCTCTGTGGCTCTGCCCCCGGCGTAGCGCGGCAGGACGCGCGCGAAAAGGGCCATCCGGCTTGCGGCCCGTGCCCGGCGCCGCTAAAGGGAACCGGATCATCGAGAGGTGCTGCATGTCCATCGACATCGAAACCGCGCGCCGTGTGGCCAAGCTTGCGCGTATCCGGGTGGAAGAGGCCGCGCTGCCCGAACTGGCGCGCGGTCTGTCGGGCATCCTGGGCTTCATGGAGCAGCTGAACGAAGTGGACGTGACGGGGATCGAGCCGATGACCTCGGTCACGCCGATGCGTCTGAAGCGGCGTGCCGATGTGGTGACCGATGGCGACATCCAGGCGCAGATCCTGAAGAACGCGCCCGATGCGCGGGAAGGCTTCTTTGCGGTGCCGAAGGTGGTGGAATGACCGATCTGAACCAACTCACCATTGCCGAGGCGCGCGACCTTCTGCGCAAGCGCGCGGTGACCGCCGTCGATCTGACCATGGCCTGCATGACGGCGATGGACGCGGCCGACGGGCTGAACGCCTTTGTCCACAAGACCCCCGAGATCGCGCTGGAACAGGCGCGCGCGGCCGATGCGCGGCTTGCGTCGGGCGCGGCGCCCGCGATGTGCGGCATCCCGCTGGGGATCAAGGATCTGTTCTGCACCAAGGGCGTGCCAAGTCAGGCCGCCTCGCGCATCCTGAACGGGTTCCGCCCGGAATATGAATCGACCGTCACCCAGAAGCTGTTCGATGCGGGCGCGGTGATGCTGGGCAAGCTGAACATGGACGAGTTCGCCATGGGCAGCAGCAACGAGACATCGTGCTACGGCAATGCGGTGAACCCCTGGCGGCGCGGCAACGACACGACGCCGCTGACGCCGGGCGGATCGTCGGGCGGGTCCGCCGCGGCGGTCGCGGCCGATCTCTGCCTTGGCGCCACCGGCACCGATACCGGCGGCTCGATCCGCCAGCCCGCGGCCTTCACCGGCATCGTGGGGATCAAGCCCACCTACGGCCGGGTCAGCCGCTGGGGCATCGTGGCCTTCGCCTCGTCGCTCGATCAGGCGGGGCCGATGACCAAGACGGTGCGCGACGCGGCCATCATGCTGGGCGCGATGGCGGGCGAGGACGCGAAGGATTCGACCTCGGCCGCGATCGCGGTGCCGGATTTCGAGGCCGCGCTGACCGGCGACATCCGCGGCAAGAAGATCGGCATCCCGCGCGAATACCGCATGGACGGGATGCCCGCCGAGATCGAGAAGCTTTGGGCCGATGGCGCGGCGATGCTGAAGGACGCCGGCGCCCAGATCGTCGACATCAGCCTGCCGCACACCAAATACGCGCTGCCCGCCTATTACGTCATCGCCCCGGCCGAGGCCTCGTCGAACCTCGCCCGCTATGACGGGGTGCGCTATGGCCACCGGGCCAAGCTGGCGCAGGGCGACGGCATCACCGAGATGTACGAAAAGACCCGCGCCGAGGGGTTCGGCCCCGAGGTTCAGCGCCGCGTCATGATCGGCACCTATGTGCTGTCGGCGGGGTTCTACGACGCCTACTACAACCGCGCCCGCAAGGTCCGCGCCCTCATCAAGCGCGACTTCGAACTGGCCTTCGCCGCGGGGATCGACGCGATCCTGACGCCGGCCACGCCATCGAGCGCCTTCGGCCTGGGCGAGATGGCCGATGCCGATCCGGTGCAGATGTATCTCAACGATGTGTTCACCGTGACGGTGAACCTGGCCGGGCTGCCCGGTGTGGCGGTTCCGGCGGGGCTTGACGCCAAGGGGCTGCCGCTGGGGCTGCAACTGATCGGGCGACCCTGGGAAGAGGGCGATCTGCTGAATCACGCCCATGTGCTGGAACGGGCCGCAGGCTTCGTTTCCAAACCGGGAAAATGGTGGTAACGGGGCCAACGGATTTTGCACGGGGCGGTGAAGATGCGGATTGTGTTTCCGTTGCTGGCAGTGGCAGCGCTGGCGGCCTGTGCGCCGCAGGGGCCGGATGCGGCGGGCGGTGGCTCGTATGGGGATTATCTGAAGCAGGCCGGTTCCGGTGACGGCGCCAGTGCCGATGCGGGTTCGGGCGGCGGCCAGATCGCAGCGACCGGCCTTGGCGCGGGCACCGGCACGGGCGCGGGGGCGGGAGAGCTTGACCCGAACCGTCCGCGTGGGGGCGATGCCCCGGCGGGCATCCAGTCGCACTATTCCAGCCTGGAATATGACGACAAGGGCAACCTGATTGCCTCGGGCCAGTCCGACAACCATGCCGCCATCTCGGACGAGCAGGATTTCAACGCGGTGAAGTCGCGGGTGTCGATCCAGCAGGATGCCGCCCGCCTGGCCGAGCAGCGCGCGCAATACCAGGTCATCAACCCCGAGCCGCTGCCCGCGCGGCCGAAGAACGAGGGGCCGAACCTGGCGGACTATGCGCTGGGCACGACCAACAACGTGGGCGACAAGCTGTACAGCCGGTTCAACATCCTGGGCCACGACGCCTATCTGCGGGCCTGCGCCCGCTACGGCTCGCCCGATCTGGCGCAAGAGGCGTTCCTGGCCGCCGGCGGGCCCAATCGCGACCCCAAGGGGCTTGACCCCGATGGCGATGGCTTCGCCTGCGACTGGGATCCGGCACCCTTCCGCAAGGCCGGCAAGTAGGCCCGCAATGCGCGTGACCCCGCATCCCTCGCCCAACCACGGCGAGCGGCGCGGGGGCGCGCGGCCGCGGCTGGTCGTTCTGCATTACACGGGCATGGACAGCGCCGCCGCGGCGCTGGCCAAGCTGTGTGACCCGGTAGACGAGGTGTCGGCCCATTACGTCATCGGCACCGATGGCACCCTGTGGCAACTGGTGGACGAGGCGCGGCGCGCCTGGCACGCGGGGGCGGGAAGCTGGCAGGGGCAGGGCGATGTGAATTCCCGCTCGATCGGGATCGAGCTGGTGAACACTGCCCGGCACCCGTTCCCCGAACCCCAGATGCGCGCGCTGGAAGACCTGCTGGCGGGGGTGATGGCCCGTCACGCCATTCCGCCCGCAGGGGTCATCGCGCATTCCGACATGGCGCCCACCCGCAAGATCGACCCCGGCCCCCGGTTCGACTGGCGGCGGCTGGCGCGGGCGGGGCTGTCGGTCTGGCCCGCCGCCGGGGGGCTGGCCGATCCGGCGGCGTTCCGGCCCGCTGCGGTGGCCTTTGGCTACCCGCCCGAGGTCGACGACCCCGCGCTGCTTGCGGCGTTCCGGCTGCGGTTCCGGCCCTGGGCCACGGGCCCGCTTGACGCCACCGACGCGGGGCTGGCCACCGACCTTGCCCGCCGCTTCGGCATTGACCGGGGCGCCGCAACCGCCTAAGGCTGCCCGCGCGCGGATGGCCGGACGGCCGCGGGCCGCAAGGTTCGAGGAAAGTCCGGACTCCATGAGGCAACGGTGCCGGGTAACGCCCGGCCGGGGAAACCCGAGGGAAAGCGCCACAGAGAACAGACTACCCCACGGGCCGGGTCGCAGGCCGCAAGGCGGGCGGAACGGTCGGGGGTAAAGGTGAAACGGTGGGGTAAGAGCCCACCGCGGGACTGGTAACAGGACCGGCACGGCAAGCCCCACCAGGAGCAATGCCGAATAGGGGCCTCGCGCGGGCTGATCCGATCGCCGCAAGGCGGGGGGATATCGCCGCAGGGACGCTTCAGCCCAGAGGCCCGGGTTGGCAGCACGAGCCCGTCGGTAACGGCGGGCCCAGAGGAATGGCCGTCGAAGGGGGAAACCCCGGAACAGAATCCGGCTTACAGGCCATCCGCGCGTTGTGGCTTTGCCGGGGCACCCCCCGCATGTATCCTGGGTCCGATCCCGCCCGCCCGGGCCGGGGCTTGAGGGAGGATGCGATGAGCTTCATGCGGACGCTGGCCACGCTGGCGGTGGGTTTCGCCGCCGCCAAGGGTCTGGAGCAGGTCCAGAAGATGGGCGGCTTTGACGCGATGATGAAGGCCGCCACCGGCCCCGGCGGGATGGGCGCCATGGCCGGGAAGATGGGGCTGGCCCAGGGGCAGGGGGCGATGCAGGACGCCTTTCGCCAGATGACGGGCATGGGTGGCGCGGGCGCCGCGCAGGCGGGGCTGGGCGGGCTGTTCGCCACGCTGGGCGGTGCCGCGGCGGCGGGCAGCGGCATGATGGCCGACATGATGGGCAACCTGACCCGCGGCACGCCGGTGTCGGACATGGCCGAACAGACCGCGCGGCTGATGATCCGGGCGATGATTCTGGCGGCCAAGGCCGACGGCCGGATCGACCCGCAGGAACAGGCGCAGATCCTCAGCCACCTGGTCGATGCCTCGCCCGACGAGATCGCCTTCGTGAAGGCCGAGATGGCCGCGCCGCCCGATCTGGCGGGGCTTCTGGCCGACACCCAGGCCAGCATGAAGGCGCAGGTCTACGGCGCGGCGCTGATGGCGATCACCGTCGACAGCCCGACGGAAACGGCGTTCCTGCAACAGCTTGCCCAGGGGCTGGGGTTGGACCCCGCCGCCCGCGACGCGATCCATGCAGCGCAGGGCCGCGCCCCGCTGGGGGCCTGAAGGTCACCGGGCCGAACCGGGCGTTTTGCTGTTGACTCCGGCCCGTGTCTGGCTAAAAGGCGAGCCTCAAGGATTTCACCGGGGGCCCGCCTCCGGCTTCAGGAGAGACGACCATGGCGAAGCCGACGACGATCAAGATCCGTCTGAACTCTTCGGCGGGCACCGGGCACTTCTATGTGACCAAGAAGAACGCTCGCACGATGACCGAGAAGATGACGGTCAACAAGTATGACCCGGTTGTGCGCAAGCACGTGGAATACAAGGAAGGCAAGATCAAGTAGGATCTGCCGACCAAGAGGTTCAGGGGCCGCGCCGCAGGGTGCGGCCTTTTCGTTTGCGCGGGGGCCAGGCCACGGGGCTTGGGCGGGCGGCACGGAACGGGCGGCGCCCAAACGGAAAGGGCCGGGGAAATCCCCGGCCCTTCGTCATCTCTGGGTCCTGTCCGCGTCAGTTGCGCTGGTTGCCCATGAACTGCAGCAGGAACATGAACATGTTCAGGAAGTCGAGGTAGAGCTGCAGCGCACCCATGATCGCCGACTTGCCCAGCCATTCCTGGTCGCCGCTGTTGGCCATCTGCAGATACATCGCCTTGATGTTCTGCGTGTCATAGGCCGTCAGACCCGCGAAGAGCAGCACGCCGATCACCGAGATCGCGAAGGCCACCGCCGAGGACGCCAGGAACAGGTTCACAAGCGAGGCCACGATCAGGCCGATCAGACCCATCATCAGGAAGCTGCCGAAGGCCGACAGGTCACGCTTCGTCGTGTAGCCGTAAAGGCTGAGGCCCGCGAAGGCGATCGCCGTGACAAGGAAGGTCTGCGCGATCGATACGCCGGTGTAGGCGGCAAAGATGAAGCTGATCGACAGCCCCATCAGCGCGGCATAGACGAAGAACACCATCTGCGCAGTCGACAACGACAGCCGGTGCAGCGTCGCGCTGAAGGCGAACACGACCACCAGAGGCGCAAACATCACCACCCAGCGCAGGGGCGAGCCGAAGATCGCCTGCAGCAGGGCCGGGTTGCTGCCAACCGCGTAGGCCACGATCCCGGTGACGACCATCGCCGCCGACATCAGGCCGTAGACCTTGTTCATATGGGCCCTCAGGCCCTCATCGATCTGCAGGCCGCGCACGCCCGTGCCCGTACCGCGGATCGTTTCATAGTCTGCCATGAGTTGCCTCCTGTTACATACCGATGAGGCGGTTTTTCGCCGACCTCTTGTGGGCAATATCGGAAGGCGCGGGGTGCATTTCAAGCACCCCTTTCAGGACAGCGTGAAGAGACTGTCGCCCTCAGGCGCGCCAGTGGGCCGGCGCATCCCATTCGGGCAGGTCGGCCGCGCGCAGCGCCTCGTGGCGGTTCAGCCCGACATCGTTCAGAAGCCGGTCGTCCAGATTGGCCAGCGCGGTCATTTCGCGCCGCAGCCGCCGGGCAAGCAGAAGCCGGGCGATCAGGCCGGGCCTGCGGCCCGCGCCCAGCCGCCGCAGGGTCATTTCCGAGGTGTGAACCGAGGTGAACATGAATGCGTCCTTTTCAAATGCTGATGTGAAGCGCGAGTCGCATCACGGCTGTTGATATTTCTGCGCCCCTCTGCGATATTTGTAAAATGAATGGTTTTGACGCGAAGCATCAGGAAACGTGATATGGCCCGCAATCTCGATCTGACCGCCCTGCGCTCTTTCGTCGCGGTGTCCGATGCGGGTGGGGTGACCCGCGCGGCGGGGTTCCTGAACCTGACGCAATCGGCGGTGTCGATGCAGATCAAGCGGCTGGAAGAGGCGCTGGATCTGCAACTGCTGGACCGCGCCGGGCGGGGTGTGGGGCTGACGGCGGCGGGCGAGCAGATGCTGGGCTATGCCCGCCGTCTGCTGGCGCTGAACGACGAGGCCATCGCCCGGCTGACCCACCAGGCCTATGAAGGCGAAGTGGTGCTGGGCGTGCCCTCCGACATCGTCTATCCGGCCATCCCCACCGTGCTGCAACGCTTTGCCCGCGAGTATCCGCGGATGCGGGTGACGCTCGTGTCCTCTTACACCCGGCGGCTGAAGGGCCTCTTTGCCCGCGGCGATGCCGACATCATCCTGACCACAGAGGATTTCTGCGGCCCCGAGGGCGAGACGCTGACCGAGGCGCCGCTGGTCTGGATCGGCGCGCCGGGGGGCGTGGCGTGGAAGCAGCGGCCGCTGCCGCTGGCCTTCGAGCACAACTGCATCTTCCGCGCGGGCGTGCAGGAGGCGCTGGACGCGGCGGGGATCCCCTGGGTGATGGCGGTCGAGTCGGATTCCACCCGCTCGATCGAGGCCAGCATCTCGGCCGATCTGGCGGTGCATGCGCTGGTCGCGGGGGCAGAGCCCCGCTATGTCGAGCGCATCCCCCATGGCGGCGCGCTGCCCGATCTGTGCAGCACCAAGATCAACCTCTATGTGGCCGAACCCAGCCATGGCCCCGCGGTCGAGGCGCTGGCCGCGATGGTGCGCGAGGCGATCCTGCCGCCGCGCTGACCCGCTCAGCCCGTGCTGTCGCGCGCGATCAGGCCGGGCGTGATCGCCGCGCGCTGCGGCGGCAGGCCGGGGGTCGCCAGCGCGGCGGCGATGACCTCGGCGGCCCGGCGGCCGATCTCGTGCGGGAAGGGGTTCACCGTGGTCAGCGCCGGGACGCAGGTGCCCGCGATCTCGTAATCGCCGAAGCCCGCGATGGCGATCTGCCCCGGCACGGCCACGCCGCGGCGCTGGCATTCGCTGAGCGAACCGAAGGCCGACAGGTCTGACACGCAGATCACGGCCTGGGTGTCGGGCAGGGTCTCCAGCAGCCGCGCCATCGCCCGCGCCCCTTCGCGCATCGAGATCGGCGGCGCCCCCGCGGCGATCAGGCGGGTGGCATCCAGCCCATGCCGCTGCATGGCGGCGATGAAGCCCAGCCGCCGGTCGGTGCCGCGGGTGTCGCGGTCGGCATCGCCGCCGATGAAGGCGATGCGGGTCGCGCCATGCGCCACCAGATGGTCAACCGTCATCCCCACCGCCGCGGCGTTGGAAAACCCCACCACATGGCCCAGCGGCCGGTCGGGCAGATCCCAGGTCTCGATCACCGGGATGGCGGCGTTTTCCAGCAGGCGGCGGGCGCGCTCGGTATGCTTGCCGCCGGTGACCACGATCGCCTCGGGGCGGCGGCGCAAAAGCTGCTCGATCAGTTCTTCTTCATTCTGGATGTCGTAATCGGTGGTGCCCAGCAGGATCTGCAACCCCTGCGGCTTCAGCGCCTCGGACAGGCCGCGCACCGTTTCGGCGAAGTTGGCGTTGTTGATCGAGGGGATGGTGACCGCGACGAACCCGGTCCGCTGCGACCGCAGGGTGGATGCGGTGCTGTCGAAGACATAGCCCATCGCCTCGGCGGCCTGCCGCACCGCCTCGCGCGTCTTGTCGCTGACCGAGGCATCGTTGCGGAAGGCGCGGCTGACGGTCATGGGCGAGACACCCACCGCCCGGGCAACATCCTGCATCGTGGGGGCCTTGCGGCTGGTGGTCATGCGGGGCGCCCGGGGCTGATGTTATCGTTCCCGTCGACTGAAACAGGAACGGCGGCGCGAATTCAAGCCGGCTCGGGGCGGCTAAAGCACCGTGTCATGCGCCGTCATGACGTGGTGATGGATGCGCCCGGTGAAGAAGCGTTCCAGCACCGCCATCGTCGCCGCGCGCGAGGCGGCGCGGGCGGGGCTGGCCAGCGCGGCATCGACCGCCGCAAGGTCGGGGTAGCTGATCGCCAGGATCAGCGGGAATTCCGGGGCGCCGTCGTCGCGCGCCTCGGCAAAGCTGACCCGGACGGCGGTGGCGCCGGGAAAGGCCTTCCAGGTCGGCAGCACCTCGGCCAGGATGGCGGCGCGGAAGGCCGCGTCCTGCCCCGGTGCGACGGTGCCTTCGAACAGCGCATAGCGGGTAATCATCGGAACTGCTCCTTGTCCGGTCCCTTGAAGAATTCCATCAGCGCGGCCTGATCCTCGCCGCCGAGGCCCGCGGCGGTCAGCATGCGGTGCACCTCGGCGCAAAGCGCGGTCAGCGGCATGGGCGTGCCGCCCTGCCGGGCCAGCGCCAGCGCGCCGTCGAGGTCTTTCACCATGTTGTCGATGCGCCCGGTGCGGCGGTAGTCGCGCGCGGCGAAGCGGGGCAGGTATTCCTGCAGGATCGCGCTGTCGGCGCGCCCGCCCTTCAGCGCCTGCGGGATGCGGGCCGCGTCCACGCCCGCAGCCTCTGCCAGCGCGGTCGCCTCGGCCACGGCCAGGAAGTTCAACCCGCACAGCACCTGGTTAATGAGCTTCGTCGTCTGTCCCGCGCCGGGGCCGCCCATCCGCGTCTGCGTGCTGGCCACCGGCGCCAGGATTGCCTGCGCGGCCGCCACGTCGGCCTCGGCGCCGCCTTGCATCAGGGTCAACTGGCCCAGTTCCGCCTTGGGGATGCCGCCCGACAGTGGGCTGTCCACCCAGGCCAGACCGCGCGTCGCGGCCTCGGCAGCCAGGGCGCGGGTGGCCTCGGGGTCGATCGAGGACATGTCGATGACCAGCGTGCCGGGCGCCGCGCCTTCGGCCACGCCGCCAGGGCCGAA
>DAIEJF010000133.1 GCA_027351005.1 Paracoccaceae bacterium
GGCGGCACGGCGGCATACGTCGTTCTCGGCGGTCTGGGTCTATCCGGTGGTGGATGATACGATCACCATCGAGATTGCCGACAAGGACATCCGGCTGGACACCATGCGCGCCTCGGGTGCGGGCGGCCAGCACGTCAACAAGACCGACTCGGCGGTGCGGATCACCCACTTCCCCACGGGCATCGTGGTGACCAGCTCGCTCAAGTCGCAGCACCAGAACCGCGAAGTTGCCATGAACGCCCTGAAGGCGCGGCTCTATCAACTGGAACTGGACAAGCGGAACGCCGCCATCAATGCCCAGCACGAAGCCAAGGGCGAGGC
The DNA here is from genome assembly GCA_027351005.1 of Paracoccaceae bacterium. Lineage (GTDB taxonomy): Bacteria > Pseudomonadota > Alphaproteobacteria > Rhodobacterales > Rhodobacteraceae > Solirhodobacter. The sequence goes on from DAIEJF010000133.1 coordinate 322, forward strand.
GGGCTGGGGCAACCAGATCCGGTCCTACGTCCTTCAGCCCTACCAGATGGTGAAGGACCTGCGCACCGGGGTGGAAACCTCGGATACGCAGGGCGTTCTGGATGGCGACCTGGACCAGTTCATGGCCGCCACGCTGGCGCTGGATGTGGCGGGCAAGAGCCGGGCCGAGGCGCAGGCCGACCTCTGAGCCCCCGTTGCCGGGAATCGGCGTCTCTCGTAGCCTTGGGCAAAACGGGAGGGGTGAGATGACCGAACAGACGCTGCCCGCGGCCTCGCCGGTGCCCGATGTCCGCATGATCGCGGCCCACACTGTGACCGATGCGCTGGCCCGGGGGCTGCGCGATTATCTGCGCGCGCCGCTTTTCGGGCTGTTCTTCAGCGCGGTCTATGTCGCGGGGGGGCTGGTGCTGGATGCGGTGCTGGCCGCAGCGGGGCGGGAATGGTGGCTGCTGCCCTTTGCGGTGGGTTTCCCGATCCTCGGCCCCTTTGCCGCCGTGGGGCTTTACGAGGTCAGCCGCAGGCTCGAGGTGGGCGCGCCGCTGTCCTGGCGGGCCGTTCTGGGCGTGGTGCTGCGCCAGAAGGACCGCCAGATCCCGGCCATTGCCGTGGTGGTGCTGTTCATCTTCCTGGTCTGGCTGTTCGTGGCGCACACGATCTTCGCGCTGTTCCTCGGCCTTTCGGCGATGGTGAACGTGTCGACCGATCCGGCGGCCGTGCTGCTGACGGGGGACGGGCTGACCATGCTGGCCGTGGGCACGGTGGTCGGGGCGGGGTTCGCGGGGGTTCTGTTCGCGATCACGGTGGTCGGCCTGCCGCTGCTGCTGGACAAGGAACTGGACTTCGTGACCGCGATGATCACCTCGGTCTCGGCGGTCATCCAGAACCCGTGGCCGATGCTGCTCTGGGGGCTTCTGGTCGCGGGGCTGCTGTTCCTGGGAATGCTGCCCGCCTTTCTGGGCCTCTTCGTCGTCCTGCCGGTGCTGGGGCATGCCACCTGGCATCTTTATCGCGCGGTGCTGGCCAGCCCGTGAATGCGAAACGGGCACCTCTGGGGTGCCCGTTTTGTCTGTGCCCGTCTTGTCTGTGATCGCCGTCTGCGGCGGGTCAGGCGGTCGGAGCAGCGATGGCCTTGGGCGCGCCCTGCAGCGGGTCGTCCTGCCGCTGGACCGAGCCTTCGAAATGCGCACCGCTTTCGATCGCGATGGTCTTGTGGATGATGTCGCCTTCGACCCGCGCGGTCGAGGTCAGGCGCACCTTCAGCCCGCGGACACGCCCGATCACCCGGCCGTGCACCACGATGTCGTCGGCCACGATCTCGCCGCGGATCGTGGCGCTTTCGCCCACGGTCAGCAGATGCGCGCGGATGTCGCCTTCCACCACACCTTCCACCTGGATGTCGCCCGAGGTCTTGATGTTACCGACCACGGTCAGGTCGGACGACAGGATAGAGGGCGCCGGTTTCGCCTTCGGCGCGCCGGGGGCAGTGTAATCCATCGCGGGCTTCGTGGTCGTGGCAACGTCGGTCTTGGGCTTCTCGGGTTCCGCCGCCTTCGGGCCGGGTTCGTTGATCCTGCTCTTAGAAAACATTGCTGGCTGCCTTGATATAGCTCATGGGGTTGACGGGTTTGCCTCCGACCCGGATCTCGTAGTGGAGATGGGTCCCGGTCGATCGTCCAGAGTTGCCCATATCACCGATCCGCTCTCCGCGCGAGACCCTTTGGCCGACGCGCACGCGGATTTGGGACAGGTGCCCGTAAAGGCTCTGGATGCCGAAGGCGTTCTGCACCATCACGCAGCGACCATAGCCGTTCACCCAGCCGGCCGTGATCACGATGCCATCGGCGGTCGAATAGACGGGCGAGCCATAGGCGCCGCCCATGTCCTGCCCGGGGTGAAAATCGCGCCCGCCGGTGAACGGATCGGACCGGTAACCGAAGGGCGAGGTATAGACGAACCGGGTCCTCAGCGGCAGGCCCATGGGGACCTTCTGCGCCGCGATCCGGTACAGGTTCATCGTATTCAGCTTTTGCAGGATGTCGTTCGCGCGGCCGGTGTCCAGCGCACCCTGTTTTTCGCCGCTCGGCGGAAGTGACAGAAGCGGGCCGCCCTGCGCGGCATAGCCGCGGCGGATCTCGGCCAGCACCTTCTGCGGATCCAGCCCGACCGACCGGAACACCTTGTCCAGCGGCGCCATCGAGGTGCTGACGGCCTGTTCCAGCTTGCTGAAGATCAGGTCATTGCGCTGGACCAGCAGCCGTTCGTCCAGCGTCGCCTTGTCGGCCGCCTGTTCGGCATTCGCCGCCTGTGCCAACGCATCGTCGCGCGCCGAGGCGGTCGCGCCAAGCTGGGCCGCCACGATGTCCAGCGTGGCCTGCACGTCCTTCATGTGGCCCGCGTCGGTATGGTTTGCGCCCGTCTGCCGGGCCAGCGTGGCTTTCAGCGCCGTTGCCTCGGCCCGGGCATCGTCGCGTTCCTTGATGGTCCGGCGCAGCGTCTTCTGGATGACGTCGATCCCCGTCTCCAGCTCGCGCCGGTGGTCTTCCGAGGCCAGCAGCGCCGATTGCATCGCCGAGACCTGGTCAAGCGCGGTGTTGAACCGGGCCTGCGCGCTGGCGGCCTCTGCGGCGCGGGCATCGCGGGCCGTGGCCAGCGTGTTCAGCCGGGCTTCGTAATTCGCCTGTTCCTGCAGCTGCTGGGCGCGCAGGTCGCCCGAGGCCATCGATTCCACGAACAGCACGGCGGTTGCAAAGATCGACCAGCCAATCAGCACGGTCGACACGCCCAGGATCGTCAACTGGGTCAGCGGGCGAAGCCTGACAAAGCGCGTCTCGGCGTCAGAGCGCAGGAAAAGCCGCTGTTCGGGCAGCACGCGCTCCAGCGCGGTGTTCAGTCGATGTGAAACCCGTCCGATCAACCGCCCGATCCCGTGGCCATCCCCCGCGGTCGGATCATGATGCCCGGGACCGCGTTTCCGTGCATATCCAGCGGGGGGCGGGGGCCGCAACCGTCTTGGGGTGCCCGGTCGGGGGCGTCGGCGGTGGCCCGCCGATGCTCAGGGCGCTGCGTCTTCGGCCTCGGCCAGCGGCCAGTAGAAATCCGGCGGCAGACCGGCCTCGGCGCGTTTCTCTTCGTTGAACGGGGGTTTCAGCGCGCCGTGGAAATAGTGCCTGACCAGCCGGTGAAACACCTCTTTCGGGTCCGCATTTTCCCGCCCGCAGAGAAAGTTGAACCACTTAGACCCATAGGCGACATGGCCCACTTCCTCGGCGTAGATCGTCTCGAGGGCCGCAACGGTTTGCCGGTCGTCCACCTTGCGGAACACCTCGATCATGTTCGGCGTCACGTCGAGACCGCGCGCCTCTAGCACCATCGGCACCACGGCAAGGCGCCCCATGAGGTCCAGAGCGGTGTCTTCTGCTGCGCGCCACATGCCTGCATGGGCGGGCAGGGCGCCATAGAAACTGCCAAGCCTTTCAAGGCAATCGCAGACGAGGTTGAAGTGCTTGCTTTCCTCTGCCTCGGCCTTCACCCAATCGTCGTAGAAGCCGGGCGGCATCGCGATATGGCCGAA
>DAIEJF010000135.1 GCA_027351005.1 Paracoccaceae bacterium
CATCTGGACCGCATCGCGCGGGTGAACCCGGACCTGAACGCGGTGATCTCGCTGCGCGCCGCCGATGACCTTCTGGCCGAGGCGCGCGCCGCCGATGCCGCGCCCCGCCGCGGCTGGCTGCATGGCCTGCCGCTGGCGGTAAAGGACCTGGCGCTGGTCAAGGGCATCCGCTCCACCTCGGGCTCGCCCATCTTCGCCGATCTGGTGCCGGCCGAGGATGACGCGCTGGCGCGTGCGCTGCGCGCAAGCGGGGCGATCCTGATCGGCAAGACCAACACGCCGGAATTCGGCCTGGGCTCGCACAGCTTCAACCCGATCTTCGGCGTCACGCGGAACCCCTATGACAAGACGCGGACCGCGGGGGGCTCTTCTGGGGGGGCGGCGGCGGCGCTGGCGGCGCGGCTGGTGCCGATTGCCGACGGCTCTGACATGATGGGATCGCTGCGCAACCCGGCCGCGTTCTGCAACGTCTACGGCTTCCGCCCGTCCTACGGGCTCGTGCCCTCGGACCCTGTGGGCGACACGTTCCTGCACCAGTTGTCCACCAACGGGCCGATGGGCCGCACGGTCGAGGATGTGGCCCGCCTGCTGGAATCGCTTGCCCGGCCCGATCCGCGCCTGCCGCACAGCCGCCCGCCCGAAGCCTATGCCGAAGGGCTCGACATCGACCCGAAGGGCGCGCGCATCGGCTGGCTTGGCGACTGGGGCGGGGCCTATCCGATGGAGCCGGGGATCCTTGGCCTTTGCGAGCGCGCGCTGGAAACCTTCACCGCGCTCGGCGCGCATGTCGAGCCCGTCGCCCCGCCGTTCCCGGCCGAGAAGATCTGGGACGCCTGGATCACGCTGCGCAGCTTTGCCATCGCCGGGGGCGTGGCGCCGCTGCACGCCAACCCCAAGACCCGCGCCCTTCTGAAGCCCGAGATGCTGTGGGAGGTCGAGCGCGGCCTTGCCCTTTCGGCGATGGAGGTGCACCGCGCCTCGACCCTGCGCTCGCAGTGGTTCGCGACACTTGCGGAACTGTTCCAGACCTATGACGCGCTAGTGCTGCCGTCGGCGCAGGTCTGGCCCTTCCCGGTCGAGTGGCGCTACCCCGAGGCGATCAACGGGCACCCGATGGACACCTATCACCGCTGGATGGAGGTGGTGATCCCGGTCAGCCTTGTCGGGCTGCCTGCGCTGGCGCTTCCGGCGGGTTTCGGGCCGCAGGGGCTGCCGATGGGGATGCAGCTTTTCGGCCCGCGCGGCGCCGACCGGGCGATCCTGCGGCTGGGGCAGGCCTATCATCGCGCGACCGACTGGCCCGCGCGCAGGCCGCCCGCGCTCTGACCTCGCCGCGCCGTGCGCCCAACCGGTCCCGCGCGCGGCGCTTGGCCCCTCACGGCTGGGCGACCTTCCGCCTTGGGGACTGGACCTCTGCCCCTGCTTGGTCCATATGGGGGCAAACCACCCCGGAGGGTTTTGATGGAATTCCTGAAGCGGCTTCTGACCTGGTGGAACAGCCAGACGCTTGGCACCCAGCTTTTCACCTGGCGCAACGGCGTGAAGGTGGGCGAAGACCAGCAGGGCAACGTGTTCTACCAGACCCGCGACGGCAAGCGGCGCTGGGTGATCTACAACGGCGAGTCCGAAGCCTCGCGGGTGTCGCCCGACTGGCACGGCTGGCTGCACTTCACCTGGAATGACCCGCCCACCAAGACGCCGCTGAAGCGCAAGCCCTGGGAAAAACCCCATAGCGAGAACCTGACCGGCACGATGCTGGCCTATGCCCCGCCGGGCTCGATCCGGCGCGAGGCCCCGGCCCCCCGGCAGGATTACGAGGCCTGGCAGCCGGAGTAAGCCGATGGCGGAAAACACGGCGGAAGTGGTCGTTGGCGGCCTTGTGCTTGCAGCGGCGGCAGGCTTCGTGCTCTTCGCAGCGCAAGCCACCGGCTTCGCGCGCCAGACCGGCGCGACCTATCCTCTGGTCGCCTCGTTCCGGTCGGTCGAGGGGATCAGCGTCGGCACCGACGTGAAGCTTGCGGGCGTCAAGATCGGCACCATCACCGGGCTGACCCTGAACCCCAAGACCTATTTCGCCGATGCCACGATCGCGGTGAAAAAGGACGTGGCCTTGCCCGACGACAGCGCGATCCTGATTTCGCAACAGGGGCTTCTGGGCGGAAACTTCGTCGAGGTGGTCCCCGGCGGTTCGCCTGACAACCTGAAGCCCGGCGACCGGATCGAGGATACCCAGGGCTCGGTCAGCCTGATCTCGCTTCTGATGAAGTTCGTCTCGGGCTCGGGCGGCAGCAAGCCCGCGGGGGCCGGCACATCGGGTACGGGCACGCCATGAGCCGCGCGCTGGTTCTGGCGGCGGCGCTGGCGCTGGCCGGGGCCGCTCAGGCGCAGACGGCGGGTGACCAGTCAGGCGGCCAGCCCGCCGATGGCAGCCCGATCCTGATGCAGCCCCTGAGCGCGCTGAAGCCGCAGGACAACACCGGCACGCCCCCGGCCCCCGGCGCCACGCCGGGTGTCACGACAGACGGGACGGGAACGGGGATCGGCGCGCCGCCCGATGCCACGACGCAGGCGCCGCTGCCCGCGCCGGTCGTGCACGGCCAGACGACGACCACCACCACCACCGTGCAGGTGGCCGAGGCGCCCGGCGGCGTGGTCCGCTGGCTGGACAAGATTTCCGGCGATACCAAGGATCTGGCGCTGAAGCGCGGGCAAAGCGAGACCGAAGGACGCCTGACGGTCACGCTGAAATCCTGCCGCTATCCGGTGGATGACCCGGCCTCGAACGCCTATGCCTACCTTGTCATCCGCGACAGCCTGGTGGCCGATCCGATCTTTCAGGGCTGGATGATCGCATCGAGCCCCGCGCTGAACCCGCTTGATTCCGCCCGCTACGATGTCTGGGTGCTGCACTGCACCACGTCCTGAGGTGGCGGTATCGGCCCTTGCCGGTCGAAATCCGCGGGCGTCTGAAGTGCGGCGGCCAGGCGGCGGCGATACTCGGCCCGGCTGATCTCGACCGCGCCCAGCGAGGCGAGATGCGGGGTCAGGAATTGCGTATCGAAAAGCGTGAACCCCCCGGCCCGCAGGCGGCAGACCAGATAGGCCAGCGCGACCTTTGACGCATCCGTCACGCGCGAGAACATGCTTTCCCCGAAGAAGGCGCCGCCAAGCGTGACGCCATAGACCCCGCCCGCCAGCAGATCGCCGCGCCACACCTCCAGCGAGACGGCCTGGCCCATCGCGTGCAGGTCAAGGTAAAGCTGCCGGATCGGCGCGTTGATCCAGGTTTCCGCCCGGTCCGCGCAACCGTCGAGCACGCCCGCGAAATCGCGGTTGGTGGTGATGCGGAAGGCCCCCGACCGGATGCAGCGGGCCAGCGATCGCGAGATGTGGAAGCGGTCGAGCGGAAAGACCCCGCGGCGCCGCGGGTCGATCCAGTGCACCGTCGGATCGTCGCGCCCCTCGGCCATCGGGAAGATCCCCGCGGCATAGGCGTGCAGCAGCAGCTCTGGCGTCAGGTCCATCGCGGCGCATCCGGCAGGCGGGGCCCCGGTGCGGGCCCCGCGCAAGTCTGGCCTAGCCGTAGGTCGCCGCCAACCACTTTTCCAGCCAGTGGATGTTGTAGGCGCCGTTCTGGATGTCGGGTTCGTCCAGCAGCGCGTGGAACAGCGGGATGGTGGTTTCCACCCCGTCGATGATCAGCTCGGCCAGCGCCCGCTTCAGCCGCGCCAGCGCCTCGGGGCGGTCGCGGCCATGCACGATCAGCTTGCCGATCAGGCTGTCGTAATAGGGCGGGATCGAATAGCCGGCATAAAGCGCCGAATCCATCCGCACACCCAGCCCGCCGGGGGCGTGGAACACCTTCACCTTGCCGGGGCGGGGGGCGAACTCGGGGATCTTTTCCGCGTTGATCCGCACCTCGATGGCGTGGCCGTTGATCTGCAGGTCGTCCTGGGTGAAGGACATCGGCAACCCGGCGGCGACGCGGATCTGCTCGCGCACCAGATCGACGCCGAAGATGCCCTCGGTCACCGGATGTTCCACCTGCAGGCGGGTGTTCATCTCGATGAAGTAGAACTCGCCATCCTCGAACAGGAATTCGATCGTGCCCGCGCCGATGTAGCCGATCTTGGCCACCGCGTCGGCGCAGATCTTGCCGATGCGCGCGCGCTGTTCAGGGGTGATGACGGGGCCGGGGGCCTCTTCGAACACCTTCTGGTGGCGGCGTTGCAGGCTGCAGTCGCGCTCGCCCAGATGCACGGCGTGGCCCTTGCCGTCGCCGAAGACCTGGATTTCGATGTGGCGCGGCTTCTGGAGGTATTTCTCCATGTAGACTTCGTCATTGCCGAAGGCGGCCTTGGCCTCGCTGCGGGCGGTGCGGAAGGCCACTTCCAGTTCGTCTGACGATTTGGCGACCTTCATGCCGCGTCCGCCGCCGCCCGCCGTCGCCTTGATGATGACCGGATAGCCGATCGCCTCGGCAGTCTTCAGCGCGGTGGCCACGTCGGGCACGCCGCCATCCGACCCCGGCACCACCGGGATGCCAAGCGCCTTGGCGGTTTCCTTGGCGGTGATCTTGTCGCCCATGATGCGGATATGCTCCGCCGTGGGCCCGATGAAGGTGATCCCGTGATCCTCCAGCACCTGCACGAAGTTCGCGTTCTCGCTCAGGAAGCCGTAGCCGGGGTGGATCGCCTCGGCCCCGGTGATCTCGCAGGCCGAGACGATGGCCGGGATCGACAGGTAGCTTTGCGACGAGGCGTTCGGCCCGATGCAGACGGATTCGTCGGCCAGCCGGACATGCATCGCATCGGCATCGGCCGTGGAATGCACCGCGACCGACTTGATGCCCATCTCGCGGCAGGCCCGGATGACGCGGAGCGCGATTTCGCCGCGGTTGGCGATCAGGATCTTCTCGAACATGGCGGGGCGCCCCTTATTCGATGATCATCAGCGGCGCGCCGTATTCGACGGGGCTGCCGTCCTCCACCAGAATGCGCTTCACCGTGCCCGCGCGGGGGGAGGGGATGTGGTTCATGGTCTTCATCGCCTCGATGATGAGGACGGTCTGGCCCTCTTTCACGGCGGTGCCGACCTGCACGAAGGGCTGCGCGCCCGGCTCGGCCGACCGATAGGCGGTGCCCACCATGGGCGAAGTGACGGCGCCGGGGTGTTGGGCGGGGTCTTCCACCACGGTGGCGGCGACCGCGGGGGCCGCGGCGGGGGCCACTGCCGCCGCCGGGGCGGCCGTCGGCGCGGCCATCGTGACGATCTGGGTCTGGCGCGAGACGCGCACGTCAAGCCGGTCGTTCTCGCCGTATTCGCGCTTCACAGCCAGTTCGGTCAGGTCGTTCTTGTTGAGAAGCTCGGCGAGCGCCTGGATGAAAGCGACGTCGCTGTCGTGAGTGTCTTTGGTCATGCCGTCCTCGGTCGGTCTTTGCTGCCCGTCTAGTGCAGGCCTTGGCCTGAGCCCTGCCGCTTATACGCCAGCGGGCCGGGGGTGAAAAGCGCCCTGTTGCCGCTAACGCCGCGTGGTGCCTGGCGGGCGATGGCGCGGCTTTTGCCTGTTTTCCCGGCAGATCGCAACCCGGCGAGCGGGTCGTAAAATTTACCGTTTGATAAAAAAAATGGCCTGTGGCAGCCTTTCCCGAAAATAGACACCCAACGGGAGAGGTGCCCCTTGTCCAACAGCATGTTGACGCCCGGCGTTGCGCCCGGGCGCCTGTCGCCGCAGGCCCTGGCCGACAATTTCACCGACCTGGCCCCGCCGCTTGACCGGCACGAAGCGCGGGTGGCGGCTGATCGCTGCTATTTCTGCCATGACGCGCCCTGCATGGCGGCCTGCCCGACCACGATCGACATCCCGCTGTTCATCCGCCAGATCGCGACCGGCACGCCCGAGGCGGCCGCCCGCACGATTCTCTCGCAGAACATCCTGGGCGGCATGTGCGCCCGGGTCTGCCCGACCGAGACGCTGTGCGAGGAAGACTGCGTGCGCGAGGCGGCCGAGGGCAAGCCGGTGGAGATCGGTCGGCTGCAACGCTTCGCGACCGATACGCTGATGGCGGCGGGTGTCCACCCCTTCACCCGCGCGGCGCCAACGGGCAAGCGCGTGGCGGTGGTGGGGGCGGGGCCCGCGGGCCTCGCTTGCGCGCATCGGCTGGCGCTGCTGGGCCATGCGGTGACGCTTTACGAAGCCCGCGCCAAGGCGGGCGGGCTGAACGAATTCGGCATTGCGGCCTACAAGGCCGTGGGCGGGTTCGCCCAGGCCGAGGTGGAATGGCTTCTGTCGATCGGCGGGATCACGGTCGTCACCGGCCAGCGGATGGGGCGCGAACTGACGCTCGAGGCGCTGCGCAAGGACCATGACGCGGTGTTCCTGGGCATCGGTCTGGCCGGGGTCAACGCGCTCAGGGCCGAGGGCGAGGAACGCGCCCATGTGCGCGACGCGGTGGATTTCATCGCCGACCTGCGTCAGGCGCGCGATCTGGCCGCGCTGCCGGTGGGGCGCGAGGTGGTGGTGATCGGCGGCGGCATGACCGCGGTGGATGCCGCGGTGCAATCGAAGCTGCTGGGTGCCGAGCATGTGACCATCGTCTACCGCCGCGGGCGCGAGAAGATGAGCGCGTCGGAATACGAACAGGATCTGGCGGCCTCGAAGGGGGTGCGCATCATCACCGGCGCGGCGCCGGTGCGGGTGCTGGGCGGAGATACCGTCGAGGCGGTCGAATTCGCCTATACCGCCGAGGGTCCCGAGGGGCTGACGCTGACCGCGGAAACCTTCCTGCTGCGCGCCGACCAGGTGTTCAAGGCCATCGGCCAGTCGTTGCAGGGCGTGCCCGCCGGACTGGCGACCGAGGGCGGCAAGATCGCCGTGACCGGGCCGGGACGCACCACGGCGCCCGGGGTCTGGGCCGGGGGCGACTGTGCTTCGGGCGGCGATGACCTGACGGTGACCGCCGTGGCGCAGGGCCGCGACGCGGCGATGGACATTCACGCTGGCCTGATGGGGGCCGGGGCGCGGTAACGCATCCCCGAGGGAGAACGCAGATGGCAAACCTTGCTTCCGACTTCGTGGGGATCAAATCCCCGAACCCGTTCTGGCTGGCCTCGGCCCCGCCGACCGACAAGGAATACAACGTGCGCCGCGCCTACGAGGCGGGCTGGGGCGGCGTGGTGTGGAAGACGCTGGGGTCCGAGGGACCGCCGGTGGTGAACGTGAACGGCCCGCGCTATGGCGCCGTCTGGGGGGCCGACCGCCGCCTGCTGGGGCTGAACAACATCGAACTGATCACCGACCGCCCGCTTGAGGTGAACCTGCGCGAGATCAAGTCGGTCAAGCGCGATTACCCCGACCGCGCGCTGGTCATCAGCCTGATGGTGCCCTGCGACGAGGAGTCGTGGAAGGACATCCTGAAGCGGATCGAGGATACCGGCGCCGACGGGGTGGAACTGAACTTCGGCTGCCCGCACGGCATGGCGGAACGCGGCATGGGCTCTGCCGTGGGGCAGGTGCCGGAATACATCGAGATGGTCACCCGCTGGGTGAAGCAGTATTCCCGGATGCCCTGCATCGTGAAGCTGACGCCCAACATCACCGACATCCGCCGCCCGGCCGAGGCCGCGAAGCGCGGCGGCGCCGATGCGGTCAGCCTGATCAACACGATCAACTCGATCACCTCGGTCAACCTCGACGCCTTCAGCCCCGAACCGATGATCGACGGCAAGGGCACCCACGGCGGCTATTGCGGCCCGGCGGTGAAGCCGATCGCGCTGAACATGGTGGCCGAGATCGCCCGCAGCCCGGAAACCCGCGGCCTGCCGATTTCCGGCATCGGCGGCGTCACCACCTGGCGCGATGCGGCCGAGTTCCTGGCGCTGGGGGCGGGCAACGTGCAGGTCTGCACCGCGGCGATGACCTATGGGTTCAAGGTCGTGCAGGAGATGATCTCGGGGCTGTCGCAGTACCTGGACGACAAGGGGATGAGCCTTGGCGATCTGATCGGGCGGGCGGTGCCGAATGTTACCGACTGGCAGTATCTGAACCTGAACTATGTGACCAAGGCGCGGATCGACCCCGACCTCTGCATCAAGTGCGGCCGTTGCTACGCCGCCTGCGAGGACACCAGCCACCAGGCGATCCTGATGAAGGAGGGCCGGGTGTTCGAGGTGAACGACGCCGAATGCGTGGCCTGCAACCTGTGCGTGGATACCTGCCCCGTGGACGGCTGCATCACGATGGAGCAACTGCCCAAGGGCGCGGTGGACCCGCGCACCGGCCGCGTGGTGGGCGATTACGCCAACTGGACCACGCATCCGAACAACCCTTCGGCCCGGGCGGCCGAATAGGGAAGGCGGCACGCCCCCGCGGTCGGCTGGCCGCGGCGGGCGGCGCGGGGCGACGACGGGCGCGGCTCGGCCCCGTCGGTGGGGCCGTCGGATGGGTCAAACACCCGGTGCGGCCCGTCACCCCCTAAGGCTGGGGCCGGGGGCGACCGGCGCGGGCGATCAGGCTGTGGCGCAGTGGTGCGCGGGCCATCGCGCCGGGCGGCTGACCCGCGGGGGCCGTCGCGCCGTTGGGGTGGCTGGTGCGGGCGGGCTTGACTGCGGCGGGCCATCGGCCGGGGCCGACTGACCGGCGCGGGCGATTGAGCCGGGGCAGCGCGTTGGCACGGGCCATCGACCGGGGCGGGCCATCCCGCGGGACAGGCGGCTAGCCCGACGCCGCCTCCCTTGGCTCCAGCGCCCGCACGGTTGCGTATCCGGCGACCTTCAGCCGGGCCAGCCGCATGTCCAGGTTGCTGTCCAGTTCCAGCGGCGTGGTGGCGAAGGCGGGCGGCGGGCCGGTGGGCGCATCCGGGTCGGGCCGCCGGGCAGGGGCGACCGTCTGCGTCCGCGGGACGCCGCCCGATGCCGCCGCCTGGAGTGTGCCGCTGACGGGCCGGTTCAGCCCGCCGGGAAGGATCCTGCCGATATCCATCATGTCCCCCGAAAGGTCCAATGCCGCAAATCCGTTCGATTCTAGTGGCAGGATGTTATCGGCCGGTTAACGCGCGGGCGTCAGCGCGGCGCGGTAAAGATGGGTCAGAAACCGTTCCGCTTCGGGGTAGGGGGCATCGCCGTCCTGACCCAGCACCCGGTGCACCTGCACGTCGAAATCGGCGTAGTGCTGCGTCGTGGCCCAGATCGAGAAGACCAGGTGATAGGGGTCTACCGGCGCCAGCCGCCCCTCGGCCACCCAGGTGCGGATCAGCGCCGCCTTCTCGTCCACCAGCGTCTTCAACTCACCCTCGATCCGGTCAAGGATGCGCGGCGCGCCCTGCAGGATCTCGTTGGCGAACAACCGGCTTTCGCGCGGGTAAAGCCGGCTCATCTCCAGCTTGCGGCGGACGTAGTCGAGAACTTCCTCGACCGGCTCGCCGTCATGCGTGAGGGCCCGCAACGGATCAAGCCACGCGTGCATCAGCGCGTCCAGCAGCGCCACATAGATCGCCTCTTTCGAGGGGAAATAATAAAGCAGGTTCGGCTTTGACAGACCTGCCCGCTCGGCAATCTGGTCCAGCGTCGCGCCGCGAAAGCCGAACTGCGAAAACACGTCCAGCGCGGCATCCAGGATGGTGCCAGAGTTCCGTGCCTGGATGCGGGTGCGCGCGCGCGGGCCTGTCATTGCTGTCTCCGTTCCGCTTGCCCCTTGCATCGGGCGCGGGCTTCGCCTTGACTGGCGATCAGCCTTTGCTAGCGTGCCGCTGACCATTTGGTCAAACAATCAATCATCGCCCCGCAAGCTGCGGGCCGACCCGGGGAGACAGAGCGATGGCGCTCGACCGTAAAGTACCCAACGACCTGAACGCGTTCTGGATGCCCTTCACCGCCAACCGCCAGTTCAAGAAGGCGCCGCGGATGTTCGTGGCGGCCAAGGACATGCACTACACCACCGCCGATGGCCGTCAGGTGCTGGATGGCACCGCGGGGTTGTGGTGCTGCAACGCCGGGCACTGCCGCCCGAAGATCACCGAGGCGATCCAGAAGCAGGCGGCGGAACTCGACTATGCGCCGGCCTTCCAGATGGGCCACCCGATCGCCTTCGAACTGGCCAACCGTGTGATCGAGGTCGCGCCCAAGGGGATCGAGCATGTGTTCTACACCAACTCGGGGTCCGAGTCGGTGGAAACCGCGCTGAAACTTGCCATCGCCTACCATCGCGCCCGCGGCGAGGGCGCGCGCACTCGGCTGATCGGGCGCGAACGGGGCTATCACGGGGTCAACTTCGGCGGCATCTCGGTGGGCGGCATCGTGAACAACCGCAAGGTCTTCGGCAGCCTGCTGACCGGGGTAGACCACCTGCCGCATACCCATCTGCCGCACCTGAACGCCTTCACCCGGGGTCAGCCGGAACATGGCGCGAACCTTGCCGACGAGCTGGAGCGCATCGTGGCCCTGCATGGCGCGGAAACCATCGCTGCGGTGATCGTGGAGCCGATGGCGGGGTCGACCGGCGTCCTGCTGCCGCCCAAGGGATATCTGGAAAAGCTGCGCGCGATCACCAAGAAGCACGGCATCCTCCTGATTTTCGACGAGGTCATCACCGGCTTCGGTCGCCTGGGCTCTGCCTTCGCCGCCCAGCACTTCGACGTGCTGCCCGACATGATGACCACCGCCAAGGGCCTGACCAACGGCGTGATCCCGATGGGCGCGGTGCTGACCACGGCCGAGGTGCACGATGCCTTCATGAACGGCCCCGAACACATGATCGAGCTGTTCCACGGCTACACCTATTCCGGCAACCCGATCGCCTCGGCCGCCGGGATCGCCACGCTGGAGACCTACAAGGAAGAGGGGCTCTTCGAGCGCGCGGCCGAGCTTGCGCCCTATTGGGAAAACGCCCTGCACAGCCTCAAGGGCCTGCCGCATGTGATCGACATCCGCAACATGGGCCTGATTGGCGCGGTCGAGCTGGAGGGGATCGCGGGCGAGCCCACCAAGCGCGCCTTCTCCGCCTTCCTCAAGGCCTATGACAAGGGCATCCTGATCCGCACCACGGGCGACATCATCGCGATGAGCCCGCCGCTGATCATCACCAAGGCGCAGATCGACACGCTGATCGGCACCCTGGCCGATGTGCTGAAATCGCTGGACTGAGGCGCAGGGCCGTGGGGCGCCCCCCGGCCCCGTCTTCCACCCCGGGGGGCAGATGGCACTGGGTTACAAGGATCTGCTGGCGCGCGCCGATGCCGCGGTGCGTTCGGTCACGGTCGACGAGGCCGCCGCCCTGCGCGACGACCCCGGTGTGGTCTTCGTCGACATCCGCGACCCCCGGGAACTGGATCGCGACGGGATGATCCCGGATGCGCGGCACGCCCCCCGCGGGATGCTGGAATTCTGGATCGACCCTGAAAGCCCCTATCACAAGCCCTGTTTCAGCGAGCCGCGCACCTTCGTGTTCTACTGTGCCTCGGGCTGGCGGTCGCTGCTGGCGGCCGAGGTCGCGCAACAGATGGGGCTGGCCTGCCTGAGCCTGCGCGGCGGCTTCGGCGACTGGAAACGCGCAGGCCAGCCGGTGGCCGAGCGCCCGCAGAAGGAGATGCCCCGATGACCCGCCCGGCCTGCACTGCGACCCAGATGATCGACGACGCCCGCGTCCGCGTGACCCGGTTCGACTTTGCCCCCGGCGCGGAAACCGGCTGGCACCGCCACGGGCTTGACTATGTCATCACCACGTTGACCGACTGCGAGATGCTGCTCGAGGAACCGGGCGGCGGCAGCCGCAGCGTGTTCATCCCCGCAGGGACCGCCTATCGCCGGGCCGAAGGCGTGGAACACAACGTGGTCAACGGCGGCGCCGCACCGATGAGCTTCGTCGAGGTCGAACTGAAAGAGCCCCACCCCTCCGCCGCCCCCGGCTGACGGCCCCGGGCCATCAGCGCGCGTAGGGATCGGCCAGCGCGGGCCGCAACCTGCCGCTGCAATCGCCAAAACCGATGCGGTAGCCGTCGCCCTGCGCATGGCCGCGCAGCGTCACCGTGTCGTCGTCTTCCAGAAAACTGCGGCTGCCTCCGCCGGGCAGCGCGATCGGCTCGGCCCCGCCCCAGCTCAGCTCCAGCAGGCTGCCGCGGCTGTCGCGTGCGGCGCCCGAGATCGTGCCCGATCCGATCAGGTCCCCCACCGTCATCGCGCAGCCCGACGTGGTGTGATGCGCGATCTGCTGGGCGAAGCTGTAGTAAAGCTCGCCCGCATGCGTTCGGCTGATCACCGCCTCGGCCCCGCCCGCGGGGGTCAGCGCCACCTCCAGCGCGATGTCCAGATTGCCGGGCCCCGGCTCTGCCAGATAGGGCAGCAAGGGCACCTCGCGCGGGGGCGTGGGGATGCGGAAGGGCGCCAGCGCGGCGGCCATCACGATCCAGGGGCTGATCGTGGTCGCCGTCGCCTTGGCCTGGAACGGGCCCAGCGGCTGATATTCCCAGGCCTGGATGTCGCGCGCCGACCAGTCGTTCAGCAGGACATAGCCGAAGATCATCGCCTCGGCCTCGGCCACCGTCACCGGCCCTTCCGAGCCCTGGCCGATCACGCAGCCCAGTTCCAGCTCGATGTCGAACCGCCGCGAGGGCTGGAAGGCCGGCGCGTCGAAGCCCGGCCCCTTCACCTGGCCCCAGGGGCGCCGGATCTCGGTGCCCGAGACCACAACCGAGGACGCCCGGCCATTGTAGCCGATCGGCATGTGCAGCCAGTTCGGCGGCAAGGCATTGTCCGCCCCGCGGAACATCGTGCCCACATTGGCCGCGTGGTTCCGGCCTGCGTAGAAATCGGTGTATTCCGCCACCAGGAAGGGCAGGTGCAGCCGCAGGCCCGCCCGCGGATGCAGGTGATCCTCGACCAGGTAGCGCTTGGTCGACCCGGCCGCCAGCAGCGCCGTCACCTGCGCGCGCAGATCGGCCCAGACGGCGGGGCCCGCCTCCATCACCTCGTTCCAGAACGGCACGTCCAGAAAGGGCCCGCCTTCCAGCGCGATCAGCCCCTCGGCCTCCAGCGCCGCCAGGTCCAGCACGACATCCCCGATCGCCATGCCGCAGCGCGGTTCGCCCTCGCCCTGCGAGAAGACCCCGCAGGGCAGGTTGTTCAGCGGAAACTCCGCCTCGGGTCGGTTCGCACTCTCGACCCATGACATCACACGCGGCATTCGACCCTCATTTTCTGTCCCCAAATATCCCGGGG
>DAIEJF010000137.1 GCA_027351005.1 Paracoccaceae bacterium
GGATCGAGCGGTTCTGCCCTGTCACCGCCGTGCGGCGCGAGGGTGGCGACTGGGTCGTGGTGACGCCCAAGGGCGAGGTGCGCTGCGAGATCGTGGTGAATGCCGCGGGCTATTACGCCCGCGAGGTCGGCCGGATGTTCGGCCGCGAGGTGCCGATGATGGTGATGAGCCATCAGTACATGCTGTTCGACACCATCCCCGAACTGGAAGCCTGGTCGAAGGAGGCGGGCCGCAAGCTGCCGCTCTTGCGCGATGTGGATTCAAGCTACTACCTGCGGCAGGAGAAATACGGCTTCAACCTGGGCCCCTATGAAGGCAACTGCCGCGCGCATTGGGCGACGCCCGATGACCCGTTCCCGCAGGATTTCAGCTTCCAGTTGTTCCCCGACGACCTGGAACGGCTGGAATGGCACATCGGCGATGCGATGGCGCGGGTGCCGCTGCTGGAACGGGCGAACCTGACCAAGGTCATCAACGGCCCGATCCCCTATGCCCCCGATGGCAATCCGCTGATCGGCCCGATGCCGGGCGTGCCCAATGCCTTCGAGGCCTGCGTCTTCACCTTCGGCATCTGCCAGGCGGGGGGCGCGGGCAAGGTGCTGGCCGAATGGGTGACGGAAGGCGCCACCGAATGGGACATGTGGTCCTGCGACCCGCGCCGCTTCACCGGGTTCGAGGATCAGGACTACTGCGTGGCCAAGGGGATGGAGGTCTATGGCCACGAATACGCCATTCATTTCCCCCGCCATGCCTGGCCCGCCGGACGCGACCGCAAACTGTCGGCCGTGCATGACCGCACCCGGGCGCTGGGTGCCGTCTATGGCGCCTACAACGGATGGGAGCGCGCGCTCTGGTATGCCCGGCCGGGCGACGACACCTCGGGCGAGGCGCAGCGCACCTGGGACCGCGAGGGGCCGTGGTTCGGCGCGATGAAGGCGGAATGCGAGGCGGTGCGCGATGCCGCGGGCATTCTGGACCTGCCGGGCTTTTCGCGCTTTCGCCTGACGGGGGCGGGGGCGGCCGACTGGCTGGCGCGCCAGATCACCGGCAAGCTGCCGGGGGTGGGGCGGCTGGGGCTGGGCTATTTCGCCGATGACAAGGGGCGGATCGTCACCGAGATGTCGATCTGTCGGCTGGCCGAGGACGAGATCTGGCTGATCACCGCGGCAACCGCCCAGGCGCATGACCGCGACTGGCTTCTGATGCATCTGGACGCGGGCCTGAGCCTGCGGGACGAGACCGACGACTGGTCCTGCCAGATCCTGACCGGGCCCAAGGCGCGCGACGTGCTGGCGGGGGTGGCCGAGGCCGATCTGGCGCGGCCCTGGCTGAGCTGGCAGCCCGCGCGGATCGCGGGGCGCGATCTGGTGCTGATGCGGGTGTCCTTCGCGGGGGAGCTTGGCTGGGAGATCCATTCCCGCCGCGCCGATACGCCCGCGGTCTGGGACGCGGTGCTGGCGGCGGGGGCGGCGCAGGGGCTGAAGCCCTTCGGCATGTTCGCGCTGGACAGCCTGCGGCTGGAAAAGGGTTACCGGGCGTGGAAGGGCGATCTGTCGACCGATTACACCGTGCTGCAGGGCGGGCTTGACCGCTTCGTCGACTGGACCAAGCCCGCCTTCCGCGGCAAGGCGGCGCTGGAGGCGGAACGGCAGCAGGGCGTCGTCAAACGCTTCGTGGTGCTGGACGTGCTGCCGGGCGACACCGACCCGCCCTACATGTCGACGCTGTGGCATGCAGGCCGGGTGGTGGGCGAGACCACCTCGGGCGGCTGGGGCTTCCGGGTCGGGCGGTGCCTGGCGCTGGGCATGGTCCGGGCGGATCTGGCGGCACCGGGCACCCGGCTGGAGGTCGAGGTGTTCGGCACCCGCCGACCGGCCACGGTGCTGGAGGGGGCGCCCTGGGACCCGGCCAACGCGCGGCTGCGCGGATGACGGCGGCGGGAGCGGGGCGCTGCCCCGCACCCCGGGATATTTGGGCCAGAAAGAAAGAGGCAGGGCAATGAGCGGGCTTCCGGCGACGGCGCGGGCGGTGATCATCGGAGGGGGCGTGTCGGGCTGTTCGCTGGCCTACCACCTGGGCAAGCTCGGGTGGAAGGACGTGGTGCTGCTGGAACGCAAGCAGTTGACCTGCGGCACCACCTGGCATGCGGCGGGGCTGGTGGGCCAGTTGCGGGGCAGCCAGAACATGACCCGGCTGGCCAAGTATTCGGCCGAGCTTTACGTCCGGCTGGAGGCCGAGACGGGCGTGGCCACGGGGATGCGGCAGGTGGGCTCGATCTCGGTCGCGCTGACAAAGGACCGCCATCAGGAACTGCTGCGGCAGGCGACGCTGGCGCGTGCCTTCGGGGTGGATGTGGGCGAGATCAGCCCGGCCGAGGTGAAGCGGATGTATCCCCATCTCGAGGTGGGCGACGTGGTGGGGGCGGTGCACCTGCAGCTGGATGGCCAGTGCGACCCGGCCAATATCGCGATGGCGCTGGCCAAGGGCGCGCGGATGAAGGGCGCCGCGATCTTCGAGATGACCAGGGTCACGCGGATCACCACCGCCGAGGGGCGGGTGACGGGCGTGGATTACGAGGGACCCGAGGGGCCGG
>DAIEJF010000138.1 GCA_027351005.1 Paracoccaceae bacterium
GAGGCGCCCCGGTCCTATGTGGAGGCGAACCTGATCGGCACGTTCGAGGTGCTGGAGGCCGCCCGCGCCGTGCCGCCCGCGCACCTGCTGATCGCCTCGACCTCGTCGGTCTATGGTGCGAACGACCGGATGCCCTATGCCGAGACGGACAAGGCCGACAGCCAGATGTCCTTCTATGCGGCCACCAAGAAGGCGGGCGAGGCGATGGCGCATTCCTACGCGCATCTTTACGGGCTGCCCACGACGATGTTCCGCTTCTTCACGGTCTACGGGCCCTGGGGGCGGCCGGACATGGCGCTGTTCAAGTTCACCCGGGCGATCCTGACCGGCGCACCGATCGAGATCTACAACCACGGCGAGATGATGCGCGACTTCACCTATGTCGACGATCTGGTGGAAGGCATCCGGCGGCTGATCGACGCGGCGCCGGTGCAGGGCGCGCCGGTGGCGGGCGACAGCCTGTCGCCGGTGGCGCCCTGGCGGGTGGTGAACATCGGCAACGGGGCGCCGGTAAAGCTGTTGGACTTTGTCGAGGCGGTGGAAGCGGCGGTGGGTCGCCCGGCGATCCGGACCTATCTGCCGATGCATCCGGGCGACGTGCCCGCGACCTGGGCCGCGACCGCGTTGATCGAGGCGCTGGTGGGGCCGCTGCCGCGCACCGACATCCGCGAGGGCGTGCGGCGGTTCGTGGACTGGTATCGGGGGTTCTACGGCGGCTGATCAGCCGAAGAGATCGGCCGCGATGTAGAGCGTGCCGCAGAGGTCCCCCATGGGATCGAGCGCGGCCCCGGCCCCCATTGCCCTGACCCGCGGATCGAGCAGGTTGGCCCGGGGCGGGGGCGAAGCCATCCAGCCTGCCACAACCTCGGCCGCAAGCGAGGCCACGCTTTGCACGGGGATCACCGCGCCATCGGGGCCGATGAAGTCGCAGGGCCCCCGGCCGCGCCGCACTGTCAGACCGTCAAGCGCGTAGAACGAGGCGGTGGCGATGGTCTCGCCCGCGGCGCTGAACGCAGCCCCCGCGGCATTCAGCCGGGCGACGAGGCTGTCGCGCCCGGGGGGGCCGCCGTCATGTGTCAGCCGACCCGTGGTTGCCATCCAGCGGGCATAGTCGCGCGCCACCCGAGCCAGCGGCGGCATGGGCGCAAGCGGCGCAAGCCCGGCGGCACAGCGGGCGCGGTTCACCTCGAGCCGGAGCGCGGCATCGATCGTCACATCGTCCAGCGGAACGGTCAGGGGCGCCAGCGCCGGTCCGCCCGGGGGAGGCCCGCAGCCGTCCGCCCGCGCAGCGAGGGGCGCCAGCAGCAGCGAGAGCGCGACAATCAGGCGGAACATCGGAGACTCCCGGCGTTTCACGGCAACAGTTCGGCGGCGGCACCCACCGCCACGTTGACAGCATTTCCGCCATCGCGCATCCCGATGGCAAGATCGCACATAAGAGACGAGGCAGCTTCATGAAAATCGCGATGATCGGGACGGGCTATGTCGGCCTGGTGTCGGGGGTCTGCTTTTCGGACTTCGGGCATGAGGTTGTCTGCGTCGACAAGGACCCCCGGAAGATCGAGATGCTGGAGCGGGGCGAGGTTCCGATCTACGAGCCGGGCCTTGATGCGCTGATGGCGAAGAACGTGGCGGCGGGCCGTCTGCGCTTCACGGGCGACCTGAAGGCGGCGGTGGACGGAGCCGATGCCGTGTTCATCGCCGTGGGCACGCCCACACGGCGCGGCGACGGGCATGCCGACCTGACCTATGTGATGGCGGCGGCCGAGGAAATCGCGGCGGCGCTGACGGGCTATGCGGTGATCGTGACCAAGTCGACGGTGCCGGTGGGCACCAACAAGCAGGTGGCAGGGGTGATCCGCCGGGTGCGGCCCGAGGCCGAGTTCGACGTGGCCTCGAACCCCGAGTTCCTGCGCGAGGGGGCGGCGATCGACGATTTCATGCGGCCCGACCGGGTGGTGGTGGGCGTGCAGGGCGAGCGGGCGAAGGCAGTGATGGCCGACATCTACCGCCCGCTGTTCCTGCGCGAGTTTCCCGTGGTCTACACCGACCTCGAGTCCGCCGAGATGATCAAGTATGCGGCCAACGCCTTTCTGGCGGCCAAAATCACCTTCATCAACGAGATCGCGGCGCTGTGCGAGAAAGTCGGGGCCGACGTGAAGGACGTGGCCAAGGGGATGGGGCTGGACGGGCGGATCGGGAACAAGTCCCTGCACGCCGGGCCGGGCTATGGCGGAAGCTGCTTCCCCAAGGACACCCGTGCGCTGGCGCGGATCGGGCAGGACCACGCTGTGCCGATGCAGATCACCGAGGCGGTGATCAAGGTGAACGAAGAGATCAAGCGGCGGATGATCGACCGGATCGTGGACCTCTGCGAGGGATCGGTGAACGGCAAGACAGTCGCGGTTCTGGGCGTCACCTTCAAGCCGAACACCGACGACATGCGCGAGGCGCCGAGCCTGACGATCGTGCCCGCCCTGGTGGGGGCCGGGGCAAAGGTGCGCGTGGTGGACCCGCAGGGCAGGAAGGAAGGCGAGGCGCTGCTGCCCGGGGTAAAGTGGGTGGACGACGCCTATCAGGCCGCCCAGGGGGCGCATGTGCTGGTGATCCTGACCGAGTGGAACGAGTTCCGCGCGCTGGATCTGGGCAAGCTTGCCAAGCAGATGGCCGTGCCAGCGATGGCCGACCTGCGCAACATCTACGGCGCGAAGGACGCGACGAAAGCCGGGTTCACCGCCTATACCGGCGTCGGGCGCTGAGGCGACGGGGGCCACGGAGGCCCCCTCCCCCACCGCCGCAGCACATCCTCAGGCGTGGATCGCGCCGTCTCCGCAGGCCAGCGCCGCCTCGCGTACGGCTTCCGAATAGGTCGGGTGCGCGTGGCAGGTGCGGGCCAGATCTTCCGCGGCGGCGCCAAATTCCATCGCCACGCAGACCTCGTGGATCAGATCGCCCGCCGCAGGACCGATGATGTGGGCGCCAAGGATGCGGTCGGTGTCCTTGTCCGCAAGGATCTTGACGAAGCCGTCACCGGCGAAGGTAGCCTTGGCCCGGGCATTGCCCATGAAGCTGAACTTGCCCACCTTGAAGGCCCGGCCCGCGGCCTTCAGGCTTTCCTCGGTCTCGCCCACGCTGGCCACCTCGGGGTGGGTGTAGATCACGCCGGGGATCACGCCGTAATTCACATGGCCGTGCTGGCCCGCAATCACCTCGGCCACCGCCATGCCTTCGTCTACGGCCTTGTGGGCCAGCATGGGGCCCTGCACCACGTCGCCGATCGCATAGAGGCCGGGCACATTGGTGCGCCATTGCGCGTCGGTCTCGATCTGGCCGCGCTGGGTCAGCCTGACGCCCAGCGCCTCGAGCCCGAGCCCCTGCGTGTAAGGCCGCCGACCGGTGGCAACCAGCACCACCTCGGCCTCGGTTGTCTTGTCGGCGCCCGACTTGCGAACCTGATAGCGCACGGTCGCCTTGCCCTGGGCCACGTCCACGCCCTGCACGGCGGCGCCGGTGATGATCTCCAGCCCCTGCTTCTTCAGCATCCGCTGGAAGGTGCGCTGCACCTCGCCATCCGCGCCGGGGATCAGCGTGTCGAGGTATTCCACCACCGTCACCGCGGTGCCCAGCCGCTTGTAGACCGAGCCGAGTTCCAGCCCGATCACGCCACCGCCGATCACCACCATCGAGGCGGGGATCCGATCGAGCGCCAGCGCGCCGGTCGAGGTGACCACGGTCTTTTCGTCGACCGTGATGCCCGGCAGGCTGGACGCCTCGGACCCGGTGGCGATCACGATGTGCCTGGCGGTGTGCACCTCGTCGCCCACCTTCACCTGACCCGGCGCCGGGATCGTGGCCCAGCCGGTCAGCCGGTCGACCTTGTTCTTCTTGAAAAGGAACTCGATCCCCTTGGTGTTCTGGGACACCACGTCATCCTTGTAGGCCTGCATCTTCGCCCAGTCGACGACCGGGGCGGGGATGTTCAGGCCCATGGTGGCGAAGTTCTCATGGGCCTCGTGGGCCATGTGGCTGGCGTGCAGAAGCGCTTTCGAGGGGATGCAGCCGATGTTCAGGCAGGTGCCGCCCAGCGTCGCGCGGCCCTCCACGCAGGCGGTCTTGAGCCCCAGTTGGGCGGCGCGGATGGCGCAGACATAGCCCCCCGGTCCGGCACCGATCACGATGACATCATAGCTGGCCATTCGGCTTTCCTTTCATGCGTTCGGCAGCCACGCGCCGCTTGGGCGGGGCGGTCCGGTCTTGATGGGGGGTGCGGCGCCAGACGAATTCGGCCAGCGCCATCGCGCCCAGACCCGGCAGAAGCGACAGCAGGTGCTGCACGCCCGCCGGGATCAGCGCGTCGATGGACAGGGCCACCGGGCCCGCAAACTTCACCACATGCGACAAGTGGTAGAGCAGGTAGAGAAAGGCGATGCCACCCGCCACCGTCTCCAGCACCGCACGGGTGGGCTCGGACAGCGAGGATTTGCGCATGTGGGCCAGCCTGTCCGAGGCAAGGATGCTGGCCCCGAGCGACAGCGCCGCCAGCAGCCCGACAACCCCGCCGAGCTTGCCCAGACCCTCGCCGGGCAGCGCCACCAGCCCCACGAAAAGCGCCGCCGCCCCGACCGAGGTGGCCCCGGCGGCAAGCGCGAACTGGCGGAGCTTGATGGGCGTCATCGGATCAGAGCGCCAGCAGGTAGAGCGCGATCGTCGCGGCGAAACCCACCAGCCAGACCAGCGAACGAAAGCCCGTCAGCCCGAAGACATAGGCGGGCAGGTACAGCACGCGCGCCACCAGGAACGCCTGACACAGCATGAGCGAGGTGGGGGTGAACGCCTCTTTCACCGCAAGGATCAGCACCGCGGGGGCAAAGAGCGCCATCGCCGTCACCGCGTTGTTCAGCGCGCGCTCCAGTCGGCCGACCATGCCCTCCAGCGTGCGCCTTTCGTCGCGCGAAGACAGCAGGTAGCCCATGTCAAGCTGGGTCATGGCCCCCGAGGACTGCGCCACGAGCGTGAGGCAGACGAAAAGGCCATAGAGGCCGAGGATGTTCAGTTCGCTGGAAAACATGGTTCAGGCCTTTCGCATCGGGCGCATTGCCCGCATCATGATGGCCGCATGGATCGCCAGCGCAAGGGCCAGCGACACGGCCTGCTGCGACAGCGTGGCAACAGGGCCGAGGGCGCGCAGCATCACCGCGCCCAGCGGCAGGAACAGGACCACCGCCGTGGCAACGCCGGGGTTCGTCCGCCGCATCGCAAGCGCCTGACCAATATGCGCCAGCGCGTTCACCAGGATCAGCCAGGCAGCGATCAGCCCCCAGCCCGGCGCGACCCGTTCCGCCAGCCACAGCGCCAGCCCGATCACGCCCCAGACGCCGGGGATGTTGATCAGGAAGACATCGGCCGGGGTCAGCCCCGCCCGGCCCCGCGCCACCGTCTGGTTCACGAAGCGGCGGAAGCGGTCGTTGTCATGCTCTTCATACTGATGAAGCATGTAGGCGCCCAGCGCGAGGTAGCAGAACCGCCCGCCGACCGTCAGCCCCGGCATCACAAGCGGCGCGAGCGCGAGGAACAGAACCCCCGCCAGCGCGCCGCCATAGACCCAGTTCGCGGTCAGGCGGGCGAACATGCGTTACAGGTCCATCAGCAGGCGGCGCGGATCTTCCAGCGCGTCCTTGACCCGGACGAGGAAGGTCACGGCGCCCTTGCCGTCGACGATGCGGTGGTCGTAGCTGAGCGCCAGATACATCATCGGGCGGATGACGATCTGCCCCTTCACCACCACCGGCCGATCCTGGATCTTGTGCATGCCCAGGATGCCCGACTGCGGGGGGTTCAGGATCGGCGAGGACATCAGCGAGCCATAGACGCCGCCGTTCGAGATGGTGAAGCTGCCGCCCTGCATCTCGGCCATGGACAGCTTGCCGTCGCGCGCGCGCACGCCCAGTTCGGCGATCTTCTTCTCGATCTGCGCAAAGCCCATCTGATCGGCATCGCGCACAACCGGCACCACGAGGCCAGAGGGCGTGCCCACCGCAACGCCCATGTGGACGTAGTTCTTGTAGACCACGTCCTGGCCGTCGATCTCGGCGTTGACCTCGGGCACTTCCTTCAGCGCGTGCACGCAGGCCTTCACGAAGAAGGACATGAAGCCGAGCTTCACCCCGTGCCGCTTCTCGAAGGCATCGCGGTACTCGGCGCGCAGCGCCATGGCCGCGCCCATATCCA
>DAIEJF010000218.1 GCA_027351005.1 Paracoccaceae bacterium
TGATCCTCGGCCCAGGTCGGCTCCCAGGGTTGCAGGAAATCGGCCGAGGCGCGGCGCAGGTCTGTCCAGGCCAGGAAATCGGCGTGGGCAGGCAGACGCAGCGTCAGCCGCTCGGTCTCGATCCGCACCTTTCGGCGCAAGGGCCACATCAGGCGGCAAGCCTCCGCCGCAGCGCCTCGAGGTCGGGGGCGGCATCGACCGGGCCGTATAGCGCCAGCGCCGAACGCCCCGCCGTGGCCATCTCGGCTGCGTGGCGGCGCACGTCGTCCACCGTCACCGCGTCGATGCGGGCCACGGCCTCGTCGACATCGGGCACCCGGCCCCAGATCGACAGAAGCCGCGCCAGCCGTTCGGCCCGGCTGGACGGGCTTTCAAGCCCCATCAGCATCCCCGCCTTCATCTGGGCGCGGGCGCGGGCGACCTCGGCCTCGGTCATGTCCTCGGCCGAGCGTTTCAGCTCGTCGATGGTCAGCCCGGCCAGTTCCGCGATCTCTTCGGCCGAGGTGCCGGCGTAGATCGTGAACATGCCGGTATCCTCGTAGGACCCCGACTGCGCGAAGATGGAATAGCACAGCCCCCGTTCCTCGCGGATCTTCTGGAACAGGCGCGAGGACATGCCGCCACCCAGCGCGGTGGACAGCACCTGGTTGGTGTACATCGCCGGATCGCGGTAGCCGGGCGCCTCGAAGGCCAGCGCGAAATGCACCTGTTCCAGCGACTTCATCTCGCGACGCTCACCGCCGGAAAAGGCCGCAGGCTGGATCAGCGCCGTGCCCACCGGCTTCAGGTCGCCGAACTGCGCCAGCGCCAGTTCCACGATGCGGTCGTGGTCCACCCGCCCGGCCGCGGCCAGGATCATCTGGTCGGGCCCGTAGTGCTGGCTGACAAAGCGCAGGAAATCGTCGCGCTGGAAGGCGCCGACACGGTCTTCCGGGCCCAGGATCGACCGGCCGAAGGGCTGATCGGGGTAGGCTGCCTCTTGCAGCCAGTCGAAAATCACGTCGTCGGGCGTGTCCAGCGCCTGCCCGATCTCTTGCAGGATGACGTGGCGCTCGACCTCGATTTCCTTGGGGTCGAAGACCGGGTTCAGCACGATGTCGCCGATCACGTCGATGGCCAGCGGCACGTCCTCGGCCAGCACGCGCGCGTAATAGGCGGTCATCTCGCGGCTGGTATAGGCGTTGATGTAGCCGCCCACGTCCTCGATCGCCTCGGCGATCTGCAGCGCGCTGCGCCGGGTGGTGCCCTTGAACGCCATGTGTTCCAGGAAATGCGCGATGCCGTTCTGCTCGGCCGCCTCGTGCCGGCCGCCTGCCATGACCCAGATCCCGACCGAGGCAGATTTCAGCCCCGGCATCGCCTCGGTGGCGATGCGCAGGCCGTTCGACAGGGTGGTGACGCGTGCACTCAACGGGCGAGCCTCTCTCGGATCAGGGTTTCCAGCGCGCCGAGGTCGTTGGGAACCTCGGTCACGCGCTCGGGGCGGTCGAACAGGTCGGCCATGCGGGCGGGCAGCGCCGGGCGCTGGCCGATGGCGGCCTCGACCGCGTCGGGGAACTTGGCGGGATGGGCGGTGGCCAGCGTCACCATGGGCGTCGCGCCCAGATGCGCCCCGGCCACCTTCACGCCCACGGCGGTATGCGGGCAGATCACCTCGCCGGTGTCGGCGAAGGTGCGGGCGATGGTGGCCGCGGTCTCCGCTTCCGAACAGCGGCCCGAGGCGAAGGTGGCGCGCAGGGTTTCCAGCGCGCCCTGGCTGATGCCGAAGCCGCCCGCCTTCAGTTCCGCCATCAGCGCGGCAACGGCGGCACCGTCGCGGCCGTAGGCGTCGAACAGCGCACGCTCGAAGTTCGAGGACACCTGGATATCCATCGACGGGCTGATCGAGGGGCGCACCCCGTCGGGATCATAGCGCCCGGTGCTGAGCGCGCGGTGCAGGATGTCATTCTGGTTCGTGGCCACCACCAGCTTTTCGATCGGCAGCCCCATGCGGCGGGCGATGTAGCCGGCGAAGATGTCGCCGAAATTGCCGGTGGGCACAGTGAAGCTGACTGCGCGATGGGGCGCCCCCAGCGACACGGCGGCGGTGAAGTAGTAGACAACCTGCGCCAGCACCCTCGCCCAGTTGATCGAGTTCACGCCGGCCAGCCCCACCGCGTCGCGGAAGGTGAAGTCGTTGAACATGTCCTTCACGCGGGCCTGGCAATCATCGAAATCGCCATGCAGCGCCAGCGCATGCACGTTCGATTCCGTCGGCGTCGTCATCTGCCGCCGCTGCACCGGGCTGACGCGGCCGTGCGGGTAGAGGATGAACACATCGACGTTCGAAAGCCCCCGGAACGCCTCGATCGCCGCCGAGCCTGTATCGCCCGAGGTGGCGCCGACGATGGTGATCCGCCGCCCGCTGCGCGCCAGTGACGCCTGGAACAACTGGCCGATGAGCTGCATGGCAAAGTCCTTGAAGGCCAGCGTCGGCCCGTGGAACAGTTCCAGCAGGAAGTGGTTGGGGGCAAGCTGCACCAGCGGCGCGCGGGCTGCGTGGCCGAAGCCCGCATAGGCGCGCGCGATCAGCGTGCGGAATTCGGTTTCGGTGAAGGTGCCGGCCAGAAAGGGCCACATCACGCGGAAGGCGGTTTCCTCGTAGCTCTGCCCCGCAAGCGCCGCGATCTCGTCGGCGGTCATCTGCGGCACGCTCTGGGGCACATAAAGCCCGCCGTCCCGCGCAAGGCCGGTCAGCATCGCGTCGTCGAAGCTCAGCACGGGGGCGGCGCCCCGGGTGGAAATGTAGTGCATCATCCGTCGCCTAAACCTGTTTCCGCCTGATACGCCAGAGCAGCAGCCCTGTCATCCCCAGCCAGACCGCGGCCAGCGAGAACCATGTGATCGCATAGTTCAGGTGCTGGTTCCGGATGCCCGAAGTATCGACCGGGATGGGGGTGATCGCCGCACTGTCGCCCGGCAAGGTGCGCGCAACGATCAGCACGGGCTCGACCTTGAGCGACGCCGCCATCCGATTCACGTCGCGCGCGAACCAGAGCCCGGCCGCAAGGTCGGGCGCCGGGGTGAAGGCATCGGTTTCACGCGGCCAGTCGAGGTTGCCGGTCACGGTGGTGTCGAAGGCGGGCAGCGGGGCATCGGCCTGCGCCTGCGGGATGAAGCCGCGATCGACCATCACATGGCGGCCATCGGCAGTGGTGAAGGGCGATATGATGCGGTAGCCCGGCCCCTTTTCGGTCTCCGAGGTCAGCACCTTGAGTGCGCCCGGGTCCACATGCCCCGCGGCGGTGACGGCAAGATACTGGTCGCGCTGCGGATCGGGGTGGGCGGGCAGCGCGACGGGAGCCTGCGAGATCTGCGCGTTGATCTGTGCCAGCAGCGCCTCTTTCCAGGCCAGGCGGTGAAGCTGCCAGTTGCCGAGGCTTACGAGGATCCCCGCGCCGACCAGGCCCAGGAGGATCGGAAAGATGTAGCGGCGGTTCATGGCGACCTCGGGAAAGGAAAAGCGCGCACCCGGCGGGTACGCGCTTTCTGTGTCAGGAGCCGGGCGGGGTCAATGCACCCCTTGCGGGCTTGGTCAAGCGTTGCCGCCCCAGATGTAGATCGAGGCAAACAGGAACAGCCAGACCACGTCGACGAAGTGCCAGTACCAGGCGGCGGCCTCGAAGCCCACATGCTGTTCGGGCGTGAAGTCGCCGCGCAGCGCACGGATCAGGCAGACGGCCAGGAAGATCGTGCCGATGATGACGTGGGCGCCGTGGAAGCCGGTCGCCATGAAGAAGCTCGCGCCGTAGATGTTGCCGGCAAAACCGAAAGTGGCCTCGGAATATTCGTAGGCCTGAAGCGCGGTGAAGCAGGCGCCCAGCACGATCGACAGGATCAGGCCGTTCACCAGATCCTTGCGGTTGTTCTCGTGCACCAGCGCGTGGTGCGCCCAGGTCACCGCGGCGCCCGAGCAGAGCAGGATCAGCGTGTTGATGATCGGCAGGTGCCAGGGGTCGAAGGTCTCGATGCCCACCGGCGGCCAGACAGCGAACTGCGAGGTCTCGCCGGTGCCGCCGGGATACATCGCATGCTTGAAGAACGTCCAGAACCAGGCCGAGAAGAACATCACCTCGGACATGATGAACATGATGAAGCCGTAACGCAGGCTGATGCGCACGACGGGGGTGTATTCGCCGCTGTTGCCTTCGCGGATCGTGTCGGCCCACCAGCCGTACATGACGTAGATCACGACAAGGGCGCCGATGAGGAACATCCACGGGCCCATGCCATGCATCAGAAGCACCGCCCCGAACAGCATGATGAAGGCCCCGACCGCGCCCAGGAAGGGCCAGATCGATGGCGGGAGAATTGCGTAATCGTGGTTCTTTTCATGCGCCATGGCGATCCCTCGTCGGCTCAGTTGACAGGTGCGGCCGGGGCGGTCGAAACCGCCGCCTGCCGTTCGGGCTGTTCAGCCTCGTGAAAGGTGTAGGACAGGGTCAGATCGGTGACCCCGGCCAGCTTCGGATCGCGCGCGATGGCGGGATCGACGAAGAAGGTTACCGGCATCTCGACCTTCTCGTGCGGGCCAAGCGCCTGCGTGCTGGTGCAAAAGCAGGCGATGCGCACGACATAGCGGTCAAGCGCGGCGGGCGTCACGCTGTACTGCGCCTGCCCGGTGATCGGCCGGTCGGTCGTGTTCTCGGCCTCGTAGAAGGCGATGCCGGTCTCGCCCAGCCTCAGGCGCATGCTGGCCTGCATGGGGCGGAAGTGCCAGGGGTTGCCGGGGGTCGGGTCGGCCGCGAAGGTCACGGTGACGGTCCGGTTCAGCGGATTGGGGGCGACAAGCCCGGTCATGGGGCCCAGCGTGGGCCAGGCCGCCCAGCCCACGGCACCGGCGCAGGCGACCAGAACCGCCAGGGGCAGGCCGCCCCGGGCAAGGCCGCGCCAGAGGCTCATGGCTGGGTGCCCTGTGCCGGCGCCGTCACCGCGGGCTTGGCCGCCGTGGGATGCGGCTCGCGCGAGACCTTCACGATGGTCATGCCGAAGACGATGACCACGAAGGCCAGAAGCGACAGACCCAGACCAATGTTGCGCCCCAGGCGCCGCTTGTGCAGTTCATGCTCGGGAGTGAACGACATCACCAGGCCCCCAGTCCGTAGGCGTGCAGCACGGCCTCGGCCAAGAGCGCGCCGAAGTGCAGGAAAAGGTAGAGCAGCGAGAAGCGGAACACCCGCTTTTCCACCGCGTACTTGTCGGCCTCGGCCTGCGCCTCGTCCCGGCGCCAGATGTCGCGGGCGCCTTTGAGGAAGATCGCGTTCAGCACGACCGAGCTGGCGAGATAGACCGGCCCGCCGATCGAGGTGAACCCCGCCCCGAGCGCCACGGGCGCCAGCAGGATCGTGTAGACCAGGATATGCCGCCGGGTCGCCTTGCGGCCGTGCGTCACGGTCAGCATGGGAACGCCCGCGTTGGAATAGTCATCCTTCATGAACAGCGCCAGCGACCAGAAATGCGGCGGCGTCCACATGAAGATCAGCGCGAACATCAGCACGCTTTCGATGCTGATCCCGCCGGTAGCGCAGGCCCAGCCGATCATCGGAGGGAAGGCGCCCGCCGCGCCGCCGATCACGATGTTCTGCGGCGTCGTGCGCTTCAGCCAGATGGTATAGATGACGACGTAGAAGAAGATGGTGAAGGCCAGAAGCCCGGCCGCGACGAAATTGGCCGACAGCGCCAGCATGGCGACCGAGATCACCGTCAGCCCGACGCCCAGCGCCAGCGCCTCGTCGGCGGCGACAGAACCGGCCGGAACCGGGCGGCCGCGGGTACGGCGCATCTTCGCGTCGATGTCGGCATCCCACCACATGTTCAACGCGCCCGAGGCCCCGCCGCCCAGCGCGATGAAGAGGATGGAGGTGAAGGCAATGAAGGGGTGCACCGGCACGGGGGCTACCAGCAGGCCCACCAGCGCGGTGAACACCACAAGCGACATCACGCGCGGCTTCAGGAGCTGGACGTAGTCGCCGAAGCCCGCCTCGCCGCCCTGCTCGTAGACCCGGATGTCGCTCATGTCGTCCTCGTCCCGGAAAGGGCCGCGTCAGCCGCGGCCCGCCGTCAGATCAGTTGGAAGCAAGCTGGACCGGCGCCGCGGGCGCATCGGCCGAGGCGAAGAGCTTCTTCGCCTGCGCCTGCCACTTTGCGTAGTCGTCCTGCGAAAGCACCTTCACCTCGATCGGCATGAAGGCGTGATCCTTGCCGCAAAGCTCCGAGCACTGGCCGAAGTAGATGCCGGGCTTGTCGGCCTTGAACCAGGTTTCCGCGACGCGGCCCGGCACGGCGTCCTGCATCACGCCGAAGGCAGGCACCTTCCACGAGTGGATCACGTCGTTGCCGGTCACCTGCACCACCACGGTCTTGCCGACCGGCACGACCAGCGGGTTGTCGACGGCCAGCTTGAACTCGTCGGGGCTGTAGCCCGCCTTGGCCAGCTTTGCCTTCATCGCGTCGTTCATGATGTAGGGCTGAACGCCGTCCTTCTGTTCGGCATCGGTCACGTTGGCCGGGCTGCCGATCATGTAGCTGTCAAAGCCGAACTGGTCGCTGGCGTCGACATAGTCATAGTGCCAGTACCACTGGTTGCCCGTGGCCTTGATCGTCAGGTCCGCGGTCGGGATTTCCTCTTCCTCGAAGAGCACCGGCAGCGAATAGGCGCCGATCACCACCAGGATCACGATCGGGATCAGCGTCCAGGCGATTTCCAGCGGCGTGTTGTGGGTGAACTTCGCCGCCTTGGGGTTCGACTTCGCGTTGAAGCGGATGATGACATAGGCCAGGAGCACCGTGACCAGCAGCACGATCGCGGTCATGATGTAGACCATCATGCCTTCCAGCCCGTGGATATGGCGGGCCACAATGGTCGCGGCCGGCTGGAAGCCCGTCGCCCCGTCGACCGGTTTGCCGAGGGCGGGGAGTGTATCGTCCGCAACCGCGGCGGCCGCCGAAGCGATGAAGGCAATCCCGGCACCGACGCCCGATTTCAAGGTGGAGAGTCGCATCTTCTGTTCCCGTTGCTTCGCGGCTGGCTTGGCCGCTTTTCCGGTGACCGCGCTGGGGCGGTATCCCATTGTTTACGCACTGGGAGAAACCATATTACGACGGGATCGACAAGCGAAACGTGCGGCAACACGCCGCCCGTTGATCTGGATCAACGACGAATGAAAGGATGCCGCAATGCCGCAAGACAGCTTTCGCCCCTTCGAGACCCATCTGGACGAGGGGCGCGCGCTGGCGATCCTGCGGCAGGCGACGCAGGGGGCCGACGATGGCGAACTGTTCCTGGAACGCCGCCGGTCCGAGGCGCTGGTGCTGGACGACGGGCGGATCAAGACCGCGAGCTACGACGCATCCGAAGGCTTCGGGCTGCGCGCGGTCAAGGGTGACGTGGCGGGCTATGCGCATTCCACCCGCTTGACGGAACAGGCTTTGTTGCGCGCGGCGGAAACCGCGCGGCTGGCGGTGGGCGATGGCGGCGGCACGCTGGCCGAGGCCCCCC
This sequence comes from Paracoccaceae bacterium, assembly GCA_027351005.1. Taxonomy (GTDB): domain Bacteria; phylum Pseudomonadota; class Alphaproteobacteria; order Rhodobacterales; family Rhodobacteraceae; genus Solirhodobacter. The sequence continues at coordinate 7,538 of DAIEJF010000218.1, forward strand.
AGGGTACCAACCGGCGCCTTTATACCGATGCCGATCCGATCGCTGGCGCGCCTTTCGCGGTGAAGGTGGACACGTTGAAAGAGATCGACGCCTATGCCCGGGCGCTCGATTCCCGCGTGATCCAGGTCTCGGCCACCGTCGCCGCCTCGCTGCAAGAGGTGGAAATCCTGCGGCCGGACGGGCTGCGGCTGCGCGACGTGCGGCCGATGGCGCGACTTAATGTCTCAGTCATCGTCGAACATGCGGGTCGGCGCGAAAGCGGCGGCGCGGGCGGCGGCGGGCGTACGGGGCTGGAGGGGCTGATCGCGCGCGACAACTGGCAGGCGCTGGCCCGCGAGGCGCTGAGGATCGCGCTGGTCAACCTCGAGTCGGTTCCCGCCCCGGCAGGCGCGATGGATGTGGTTCTGGGGCCGGGCTGGCCCGGCGTGCTGTTGCACGAGGCCGTCGGCCACGGGCTTGAGGGCGACTTCAACCGCACGGGCACCTCGGCCTTCGCCGGGCTGATGGGGCAGCGGGTGGCCGCCAAGGGCGTGACCGTGCTGGACGATGGCACCATCCCCGATCGCCGCGGCTCGATCACGGTGGATGACGAGGGCACGCCCTCGGGCAAGACCGTGCTGATCGAGGACGGGATTCTGGTGGGCTACATGCAGGACCGCCAGAATGCCCGGCTGATGGGCGTCGCCCCCACCGGCAACGGTCGGCGCGAAAGCTACGCCCATATTCCCATGCCGCGGATGACCAACACCTACATGCTGGGCGGCGATGCCAGCCCCGCCGACATCCTGGCCGGGCTGAAGGACGGCATCTATGCCGTGGGCTTCGGCGGCGGGCAGGTCGACATCACGAACGGCAAGTTCGTCTTTTCCTGCACCGAGGCCTACCGGGTGAAGGATGGCAAGATCGGCGCGCCGGTGAAGGGTGCCACCCTGATCGGCGACGGGCCGACCGCGATGCGGCAGGTGCGCGCCATCGGCAATGACCTGGCGCTGGACCCTGGCATCGGCAACTGCGGGAAGGCCGGGCAATGGGTGCCGGTGGGGGTGGGCCAGCCCACGCTGCTGATCGGCGGGCTGACGGTGGGCGGCTCGGCCGCCTGAGGCGGTTTACCGGCTGTTAACCCCGTTCCGCCATGCTCGGATTCGCGAATGAGGCGAGGCGAGTATGGCGGACGGACCGTTTTCAACTTCCACCCCCTGCACCCCACCCACACCGGAGGAAGACGGCCTTGCGCGGCTTCGCCTCATTCGTTCCCGCCGGGTCGGGCCCACGACCTTCTGGCGCCTGATCGAGGACCACGGCAGCGCGGCCGCGGCCCTTGACGCCCTGCCCGAGGTGGCGCGTGCCGCCTGGGTGGAAGGCTACACCCCCTGCCCGCCCGAGGTGGCACGGGCCGAGATTGCCGCCGCCCGCCTGATCGGGGCGCGCATGGTGATGCGCGGGATGCCCGGCTACCCGGCCGCGCTGCACGACCTGCCCGACGCGCCGCCGCTGTTCTGGACGCTGGGCGATCCCACCCTGCTGACCCGGCCGATGGTGGCGCTGGTGGGCGCCCGCAACGCCTCGAGCCTCGGGCTGCGGATGGCGCACAAGATGGCGGCCGACCTGCGCGCGGCGGGCTTTGTCGTGGTCTCGGGCCTGGCCCGCGGGATCGACACCGCCGCGCATGAGGCCGCACTGCCCGGGGCCACGCTGGCCGTGCAGGCGGGCGGGCTTGACGTGATCTATCCGCGCGAAAACGCGGACCTCGCCCGTCGGATCGCCGAAACCGGCTGTCGGCTGTCGGAACAGCCGATGGGGCTGGAACCGCAGGCGCGCCATTTTCCCGTGCGCAACCGGCTGATTTCCGGGCTGTCGCAGGCGGTCGTGGTGGTCGAAGCCGCGGCGCGGTCCGGCAGCCTCATCACCGCACGGACGGCGCTTGACCAGGGACGCGACGTGCTGGCCGTGCCGGGCCACCCGTTCGACGCGCGGGCGGGCGGCTGCAACATGCTGATCCGCGACGGCGCGACGCTGGTCCGCGGGGCCGAGGACGTGATCGAGGCGCTGGCGCCACGCCCCGGCAGTGCGCCCGCGCTGCTGCCCGCGCCCGCCCCCGGCGACATGCCCGCCGCGGACCCGGTGCCGCCGCCCCGCGCCGAAGGCCGCAGCCTGCGCGAGATCGCGGCCCTGCACCGCCAGATCCTCGACCGGCTCGGGCCCTCGCCGCTGGCCGAGGACCAGCTGATCCGCGACCTGGCGCTGCCGGCCGCGGACGTGGCACCGGAACTGCTGGCGCTTGAACTCGAAGGCCGCCTGCAGCGCCAGCCGGGGGGGCTCTTGTCGCGGCTCAACTGACCCTTCCTTGACAAGCCAGTGGCTTCGCCCACATGGTGCCGCGCCGCCGGATGGGTGGCACAAGAGGGTCCACATGCCAGTCGTCGTCGTCGAGTCCCCGGCCAAGGCCAAGACAATCAACAAATATCTGGGCTCCGACTATACGGTTCTGGCCTCTTACGGCCATGTGCGCGATCTGCCCGCCAAGGACGGCTCGGTCGACCCCGAGCATGAATTCGCCATGACCTGGGAGGTCGCGGCCGACAGCAAGAAGCACGTCCGCGCCATCGCCGAGGCGCTGAAGGGCGACAATGCGCTGATCCTGGCGACCGACCCCGACCGCGAGGGCGAGGCGATTTCCTGGCACCTGCAAGAGGCGCTGTCCAAGGCGATCAAGAAGGACACCAAGGTCAGCCGCGTGACCTTCAACGCGATCACCAAGGCCGCGGTGACCGAGGCGATGGCCCATCCCCGCGAGGTCGATACCGCGCTGGTCGAGGCCTATCTGGCCCGCCGCGCGCTGGACTATCTGGTGGGCTTCAACCTGTCGCCCGTGCTCTGGCGCAAGCTGCCCGGCGCCCGCTCGGCCGGGCGGGTGCAATCGGTCTGCCTGCGGCTGATCGTGGAACGCGAGATGGAGATCGAGGCGTTCCGCGCCCGCGAATACTGGACGGTGGCGGCCGTGCTGGCCACCCCGCGCGGGCAGACCTTCGAGGCGCGGCTGACGGTTCTGGGCGGCCGGAAGCTTGACCGCTACGATATCCCCACCGCCGAGGCGGCGGAACTGGCGGTGCAGGCGGTGCAGACCCGCGCGCTTGCCGTCAAGTCGGTCGAGGCCAAGCCCGCCAGCCGCAACCCCTACCCGCCCTTCATGACCTCGACCCTGCAGCAAGAGGCCAGCCGCAAGTTCGGCATGGGCGCCAAGGCCTGCATGGCGGCGGCGCAACGGCTCTACGAGGCCGGGCACATCACCTACATGCGGACCGACGGCATCGACATGGCACCGGAAGCGGTGATGGCCACCCGCGCCGAGATCGGCCGCCGCTTCGGGGCGCAGTACGTTCCCGACAGCCCGCGGATGTACAAGAACAAGGCCAAGAACGCGCAGGAAGCGCATGAATGCATCCGGCCCACCGACATGGCCGCGGCGCCGGACCGGCTGAAGATCACCGAAACCGACCAGCGTCGCCTCTACGACCTGATCTGGAAGCGCACGATCGCCAGCCAGATGGCCGCCGCGCGGCTGGAACGCACCACGGTCGACGTGGCCAGCGCCGATGGCCAGGTGGAATTGCGCGCGACCGGGCAGGTCGTTCTCTTCGACGGCTTCCTGGCGGTCTATGACGAGGGCCGCGACGATGACGAGGGCGACGACGGCGCCCGGCTGCCGCAGATCATGCAGGGCGAACCCGCCGAAAAGCGCCAGGTGACGCCCGAGCAGCACTTCACCCAGCCGCCGCCGCGCTACACCGAAGCGACGCTGGTGAAGCGGATGGAAGAACTGGGGATCGGCCGCCCCTCGACCTATGCCTCGATCGTCACCACGATCCAGGACCGCGAATATGTGCGCAAGGACAAGAACCGCCTGATCCCCGAGGACAAGGGGCGGCTGGTGACGGCCTTCCTCAGCACCTATTTCCGCCGCTACGTCGAATACGACTTCACGGCCGACCTCGAGGAACAGCTCGACGACGTGTCGGCGGGCAGCCGCGACTACAAGGACGTGCTGGCCCGGTTCTGGCGCGACTTTACCGCAGCCATCGCCGAAACCGCCGACCTGCGGATCGGCGAGGTGCTGGAAAAGATCGACGAGGTGCTGGCCCCGCACCTCTATCCGCCGCGGCCCGACGGGACAGACCCCCGCGTCTGCCCGACCTGCGGCAAGGGGCGGCTGCATCTGAAGACCGCGCGGTCGGGCGGGGCCTTCATCGGCTGCACCAACTACCCCGACTGCCGCTACACGCGCCCGATCTCATCGCCCAACGGGGATGAAGGCGCGATGGAGGACAAGGTTCTGGGCGTCGACGAGGCGGGGCTTGCGATCAGCCTGCGCAACGGCCGCTTCGGGCCCTATGTCCAGCGCGGCGAGGCCACCGCAGAGCAGCCCAAGCCCGCCCGCGCCAGCCTGCCCAAGGGCTGGGGGCCCGACACGCTGACGCTGGATCGCGCGCTGGCCCTTCTTGCGCTGCCCCGTCTGGTGGGCAACCACCCCGACGACGGCGCGCCCGTCGAGGCCGGGATCGGCCGCTACGGACCCTATGTCAAGCACAACAGCACCTACGCGAACCTGCCCGAGGCGGACGAGGTCTTCACCATCGGCATGAACCGCGCGGTCGAGGTTCTGGCCCAGAAGGCCAGCCGCGGCCGCGCCGCGACCAATGCCTCGGCCCCCCTGCGCGAGCTGGGCGAGCATCCCGAAGGCGGGCCGATCCAGGTGATGCCGGGGCGGTACGGACCTTACGTCAAATGGGCAAAGGTGAACGCCACCCTGCCCAAGGGCACCGAGCCCGAGGCGCTGACACTGGAGGCGGCGCTGGAGCTGATCGCCGCCAAGGCGGGCAAGGGCGGCAAGGCCAAGACCGCAAAGCCAAAGGCGGCGGCAAAGCCCAAGGCCGCGGCAAAGCCCAAGGCCGCAGCCAAACCGAAGGCCGCAGCCAAACCGAAGGCTCCGCGGGCGCGCAAGGCCGCCGAATAGCCCGCTTACCATTTTCGGTCCGCAAATATCCCTCGGGGGTGCGGGGGTGTGAAACCCCCGCTGCCACCCGCATCGCCGGGCGCCCGCCCGGCCGGACGGGCCGCGGCGCCGCGGCGCGGCGATTGACACCCCCGCGCCCGCGGGTCACAAATCGCCGCAGGGATTGAAGGGAGAGCCTCATGAAAAAGGTCTATGCCGACGCGGATGCCGCGCTCGACGGCCTCTTGTTCGACGGGATGCTGATTGCCGCGGGCGGCTTCGGTCTGTGCGGCATCCCCGAGCTGCTGATCGCGGCCATCCGCGACGCAGGCACCAGGGGCATCACGGTCGCCTCGAACAACGCGGGCGTGGACGATTTCGGCCTGGGCCTTCTGCTGCAGACCCGCCAGATCAAGAAGATGATCTCGTCCTATGTGGGCGAGAACGCCGAGTTCATGCGGCAGTACCTGTCGGGCGAGCTGGAGCTGGAGTTCAACCCGCAGGGCACGCTGGCCGAGCGGATGCGGGCGGGCGGCGCGGGCGTTCCGGGCTTCTACACCCGCACGGGCGTGGGCACGGTGATCGCCGAAGGCAAGGAACACAAGGACTTCGACGGCAAGACCTACATTCTGGAACGGGCGATCGTGGCCGATGTCTCGATCGTGAAGGCGTGGAAGGCCGACCCCTCGGGCAACCTCGTCTTCCGCAAGACCGCGCGCAACTTCAACGTGCCGGCCGCGACTTGCGGCAAGGTCTGCGTGGCCGAGGTGGAAGAGATCGTGCCGCTGGGCAGCCTCGACCCCGACACGATCCACCTGCCCGGCATCTACGTCCACCGCATCGTCCAGGGCCCGCACGAGAAGCGGATCGAGAACCGCACCACCCGCAAGAAGGAGACCGTCTGATGGCCGGTGACGCGAAAGGCTGGGACCGCAACCAGATGGCGGCCCGCGCGGCGCAGGAATTGCGCGACGGGATGTATGTGAACCTGGGGATCGGCATCCCGACGCTGGTGGCGAACTACATTCCCGATGGCGTGAACGTCACGCTGCAATCCGAAAACGGGATGCTGGGCATGGGCCCCTTCCCCGTCGAGGGCGAGGAAGACGCGGATCTGATCAACGCGGGCAAGCAGACCATCACCGAACTGCCGCAGACCGCCTATTTCGACAGCGCCACCAGCTTTGCGATGATCCGCGGCGGCAAGATCGCGATGGCGATCCTGGGCGCGATGGAGGTCAGCGAAGCGGGCGATCTGGCCAACTGGATGATCCCCGGAAAGCTGGTCAAGGGCATGGGCGGCGCGATGGACCTGGTGGCCGGCGTGGGCCGTGTGGTGGTGGTGATGGACCACACCAGCAAGCACGGCGAATCGAAGGTGCTGAAGGCCTGCACGCTGCCGCTGACCGGCAAGGGCGTGGTCGACCGCATCATCACGAACCTGGGCGTGCTGGATGTGGGCCACAAGGGCCTGCACATCGTCGAACTGGCGCCCGGCGTGACCGAGGCAGAGCTGCGCGCGGCGACCGAGGCGACCCTTGTCGACTGATGGCATCACCCGCGAGGACAGCGGCTCGAAGGGCCGCTTCGTCCTGCGCCGGGGCACGGAGGAGGCCGAACTGACCTTCTCCGTCGCCTCGCCGACGCTGATCATCGCCGACCACACCTCGGTTCCCGACAGCTTCCGCGGCACGGGGGCCGGGCGCGCCCTGGTCGAGCATCTGGTCGCCGAGGCGCGCGCCAAGGGGTTCAAGGTCGTCCCGCTTTGCCCCTTCGTGAACGGCCTGCGCCAGCGCCACCCCGAATGGGCCGACGTGTTTACGAACTGACGGACGGCAGCCTCAGTTCGCGGCGGCGGTGCGGAACACGCATCCGTCGCTGACCAGTTCGGGCGGGGTCATGCAGAGGCCCTGCGCCACCGTCCAGGCGGCCAGCACCTTCGGGACATAGTCGCGCGTCTCGGCGTAGGGCGGCACCCCGCCTGCGCCGGTGACCGCGTTCTCGCCCGCGTTATAGGCCGCAAGCACCATCAGCGGATCGCCGTCGAACCGCTTCATCAACCAGTCCAGATAGGCGACGCCGCCCTTGATGTTCTGCATCGGGTCGAAGACATCGCCCACCTTGAACCGTGTGGCGGTGGCGGGGACGAGTTGCATGAGACCCTGCGCGCCGGTCCGGCTGACGGCCTTGGGATTGCCGTTCGATTCAACCCCGATGACCGCCAGCGCAAGGGCGGGCGAAACCTGGGTGCCGATGGTGGCCTGCAGGATGTCGGTGCCGTAGCTCTGCGCGATCGACTGCAGATCGGCCAGCCGAGGGGCGGGCACGTTCTGGCCGTCCGGGCCCAGCGTCAGCGCCGCGAGCGCATGGGCAAAGCGGCCCGACCGGTCGCCCAGCGCGGGCGAGACCGCATCCCAGAACCATCCGTAACGCGATGAGCCCTGCGGCACCGGCGGCACGTCGGGCGCCGCGGGGGGCGGCAGGTTCACCGGCGGCGCGGGCTCGGGCGGCGGGGCCAGACGCGCGGCCTGTTCGACGGGGTCGATCTGCACCGTGATCAGCTTGCGGGTGCCGGGGGCGGGCGGCTTGACCATGCGAAACGTGAAGTCGCCGCCCTGGGGCGAAGAATCGCCCCGGGCCCCCACCGGCGCCAAAAGGGCCGCCAGACTGAAGAGAAGCGCCGCCCGCCGCATCTTGTGAACCTGCTCTGCCCCTTTTTCGGGTTCTTGGCGCAAGTGTCGCAGAAAGTGGCCCGCGATTCCACCGTTTCGGAAAGGGTTCGCGGCGAGACGAATCGCGACCCCGATCCGTCAGCAAAGGGCGGCGCACAGTTTCGAGATTTTTCAATTTATTTTAATTTTATCAGATGCTTAACCATGACATCAGAAAAACGTGATGCCATTTTTGACTTCTTAATGGTCCGAAAATGTACGAGGCCCGCCCAAGTCCCGCCACGATTCGACGGCTATATCAGGACATGCCGAAACGGAAAGCGACCGAGCAAGACGGCGGTGCGAATGACCGAGGCGGCCAGCATCGAAACGACCAGCAACCTTGAAAGGGACACCGATATGAAACTGTTCAACCTCGTGAAGAATTTCCGCAACGACGAAGATGGCGCCGTGACCGTTGACTGGGTCGTTCTGACCGCCGCCATCGTGGGCCTGGGCATCGTGGTGATGAACACCGTCGGTTCCGGCCTGAGCACCACCGCTTCGACCCTGTCGACCTCGGTGTCGACCGCCGTGGGTTCGCAGACGAACACCTCGATCAGCTACTGATCGACCGCGCTAGCATAACGCTAGCCCTTACGAGGCCGCGCCTCCCCGAGGGCGCGGCCTTTCCAACAAGAGTGCCCGGCCACATCATCGCCAGTTGCCGGTTTCCATACGGTAATCGCCGCCGGGCGTGCGCCCGCGGCATAGGTCGAGAGTCTGCCCATGTTCAGCAACTGGCAACAATTCCTGACCGACGAAGAGGGCGCGGTGACCGTCGACTGGGTCGTGCTGACCGCGGCCGTCGTCGCAATCACGGTGCTCTTCCTGTCGGACTTTACCAGTCGGATCGACGGCAATGCGGCAGGTCTGAAGGATAGCGTGATGCCTGTGCTTCAGGCGATCTCGACCTTCAG
>DAIEJF010000240.1 GCA_027351005.1 Paracoccaceae bacterium
ATGCCGCCGCCGCGCCGGAACTCGGCCGCTCGGCGCTGGATGCGGTGGAGCTGATGAACATCGGCGTAAACTACATGCGCGAACACATTCCCGACGATGCGCGCGTGCACTACGCCTATCTGGATGCGGGCGGGGTGGCGCCGAACGTGGTGCAGGCCAAGGCCACGGTGCGCCAGTTGATCCGCGCGCGCGACCTTCCGGGCCTGCGCGACCTAATCGCGCGGGTCAACAAGATCGCCGACGGCGCCGCGCTGATGACCGAGACGCGGGTGGAACGGCGGGTGGTCTCGGGCGTGTCGAACCTTATGGGCAATTCGGTGATGTCGCGGGTGATGCAGGCGGCCTTTGACCGGCTGGGGGCGCCGCCCTTCGACGCCGAGGATCGCGCCTTTGCCGAAAAGATCCGCGCCACGCTGACACCCGACCACATCGCCGCCGCCTTCCGCGAGATGCGGCTGCCGGTGCAGGCAGACCTGCCGCTGGCCGATTTCGTGGCCCCGCTCGACCGCACGTCGAGCACGGGGGGCGGGTCAACCGACGTGGGCGATGTGAGCTGGGCCGTGCCGCTGGTCGAGGCGCGGGTGGCCACCTGTGCACTGGGCACGCCGTTCCACACCTGGCAACTGACGGCGCAGGGCAAATCCGGCATGGCCTACAAGGGCATGGAACACGCGGCCAAGGTCATGGCCGCCACCGCGCGCACCCTGTTCGAACAGCCCGACACCCTTGCCGCCGCCAAGGCCGAACACGCGGCAAGGCTGGCGGTGACGCCCTATGTCTGCCCGATGCCCGACGAGGTGAAACCGCCACTGCGGCCGCGGGCGGCGTAAGGGGCCGGGGCATGGGGTGCGCAATGAATGCGCACCCTACGGGGGGGCGGGGTCATCGGGCTTAGGGATCACTGCGCCCCCTCGGGCCGCGCCTGTCAGCTCGATTCCAGATACGACCGGCCCAGCCGCGCCTGCTTCATCGCCAGCCCCAGCAAGTGGAAGGCGTTGACCGACGAGAAGCCCCGCGCGCGGTTGGCGGCGCCGAATTCGAACAGCGTGCGCTGCTGGAAGAACAGGAACTGGTAGGCGTCGCGCAGGCGGGTGGTCTTGTCCCAGATGTGGGTGGCCTCGGACCCCGCGCCGTTCACCTCGATCAGGTGAAAGTTGCGCCCGGCCTTCAGGTCGTCCAGGCTGTCATAGCGCACGTCGAAGCGGCCGAAGTAGAATTCCGGCATCCCCTGCGAGATGGCGTCGAAACGCTCTTCCATCTCGCGGGTGATGTGCTTGCGGCCGTCCTGGAAGATCGCGCCACGGCAGTGGTTTCCGGTGAAGACCAGCGGGAAGATCTCGCCCGGCTCCAGCACCCGATCCTTCTGGCTGGCATGGCGGGCCAGGTAGATGTCCTTGATCTTGCCCGCGCGCGGGTCGGCCTCGATCAGCTGTTCCAGCGTCGAGGCGCCGTCGCCCACCACCTCGGGGAACAGTTTCAGCGTGACCGAGACGATGCGCCCCTTCGGCTCGCCGGGGGCGCGGATGTAGAAGATGCCGGCCTCGTTCTTGGCGCTAATCAGCTTCTGGAAGATGATCCGTTCGCGCCGGGGGAAGTTGGTCAGGTAGTGATCGAGGTCGGCCACCGTGCGCACGATGCGCACGCCCGCGCCGCGGCAGCCGATGTCGGGCTTGGCCACGAAGGGAAACTCGATCCCCGCGGTTTCCAGCGCGGCCAGCGCCTGCGGAAGGTCGGCCGAGGGCGCGCCCGAGGCCGTGCCGACCGAGAAGCAGGTGTAGGGCGCAACCCAGCGGTTCCCCTCGCGGCCAAGCTGGGACAGGATCTCGAACTTCGATTCGCCCACCAGCCCGCCGGCCTGCATGCCGGGGTTGGCCAGCGTCGGCAGCGTGATCGACCGATAGCGCACGGCAAGCCCGACCCATTGCAGGATCATGTGGATGTAGAAGAACCGGGCGGGCCAGAGCTCGAAGGCGGAAAAGGCCGCGTCAGGGGCGGCGTCACGGCCCAGCAGGCGGCGCATACAGGCGCGGGGGTCGAGTGCCGATGGGTTCATTCCTGTCCGTCCTTGCCGCTGAAGCGGCGTGCCTGGCGCCGGGCGATATATTGGCTGATCCCGAGAAAGGCAGCAACCACGGCGATACCGATGGGCCAGCGCCAGGCTCCGAATTGGGTCATGATCACGTGTCCCGCCCCAAGCGCGAAGGTGAACAGCAGCGATGTCCAGATCAGGGTAGCGACGATTACCGCCAAGGCAAAGCGGATAAACGACATTCCCAGAAATCCGCAGGCGGTGTAGGTCGGAAGCCGCGCTCCGGGCAGGAACCGGACCGAAATCACCGCGCCGATCAGCCGGGTGTTCAGCCAGTCCTGCATCCCCCGCGCGCGGTCTGTCGCCACCCAGCGGCGGGCCCAGGGGTGGCGGGCGGCAAAGCGGCCGACCATGAACAGGCCGATGTCGCCCAGCGCGATGCCCACGAACAGGCTGCCCAGCGCCACCGGCAGGGCGGCATGGCCGTCGGCCACCGCCAGCGCGGCCAGCACCGCCGCCGCATCCTCCAGGATGAAGCTTGCCAGCACGATGCCGAAGAAGACAACAAGCGGGTTCTGCGTGCCTTCGACCAGCAGGGTCAGATCGTGCGTCAGTGCCGACATGAAGCCCCGCACCCCTGCGGGCGGGCTTGCCTGACCGATGTCGCCTGCATCTGTGCCTGCCCCGCCCCGGTTCCGCCGTTCACGCTGGACAGGCTTTTAGCCGAGCGGGGTCCGGCGGGCAAGCCTGCGCCCCCGCGTCCCCCTGCGGCAGAAGGCCGTGACCCAGCCCGCCGCGCTCGTCGAAGACAAAGCAGCGGCCCCGCCACAGGCTCTGTGCAGGCGGAATCTGGTCAAAATAGGCCAGGATACCGCCCTGCAGGTGATAGACCTGTTCCACCCCTTCGCTCCGCAGGAAGCTTGTCGATTTCTCGCAACGGATGCCGCCGGTGCAGAACATGGCGATGCGTTTGCCCGCGAAGCGGTCGCGATTGGCCTGCCACCAGGCGGGAAAGTCGCGGAAGCTGGCAGTGCCGGGGTCGATGGCGCCCGCGAAGGTACCCTCGGCCACCTCATAGGCGTTGCGGGTGTCGATCACCGCCACGTCGGGCGCCGCGATCAGCGCGTTCCAGTCGGCGGGGGCCACATACTGGCCGGTCGCGGCGCGCGGGTCCACCTGCGGCTGGCCCAGCGTGACGATCTCGCGCTTCAGGCGGATCTTGAGACGGCCGAAGGGCATGGTCTGGGCACGGCTTTCCCGCGGCACAAGATCCGCGCAGCCGGGCAGCGCGCGGATATGGACCAGCACCGCGGCAATGCCTTCGGCCGTCCCCGCGATGGTGCCGTTCAGCCCCTCGGGTGCCAGGATCAGCGTGCCCCGCACTCCCGCGGCGGTGCAGGCCGCGCGCAGCGGGCCCGCCAGGGCGGCCGGATCGGCAAAGGGGGTGAAGCGGTACAGGGCGGCAACGGTCAGCATGGCGGCTCTTACCCCCGCGCGGGCCCCGCGGGCAAGGGCCGGGCATTGACGCGGTGACGCCTGCAACTTAGGCAACTGCGGTAACCTTGAAAGGATGCCGGCCATGCGCCCTGCCAGCGATGCCCTGATCGTGATCGACGTGCAGAACGATTTCTGCCCCGGCGGTGCGCTGGCGGTGGCCGAAGGCGATGCCATCGTGCCGCGGATCAACGCGCTGCTGGCCGATTTCCCGGTCAAGGTGCTGACGCAGGATTGGCACCCGGCCGACCATGCGTCGTTCGCCGCGAACCATCCCGGCGCGGCGGCCTTTTCCGAGGTGGACATGCCCTACGGCCGACAAGTGCTCTGGCCCAGCCATTGCGTGCATGGCACGCCGGGGGCGGCGTTCCATCCGATGCTGGCGACCGATGCGGCCGACCTGATCCTGCGCAAGGGCTTCCGCGCCGCGATCGACAGCTATTCCGCGTTCTTCGAGAATGACCGGACCACCCCCACCGGGCTGGAAGGCTACCTGCGCAGCCGGGGGGTGACGCGGCTGACGCTCTGCGGGCTGGCCACGGATTACTGCGTGGCGTTCTCGGCGCTGGATGCGGCGCGGTTGGGATTTTCCGTCACGGTGCTGACGGGGGCCTGCCGGGCGATCGACCTGAACGGGTCGATGGCCGCGATGGACACCGCGATGCGCGCCGCGGGCGTAAGCCTGGAGGCCTGAGATGGTCGACATTGCCACCCGCGTCTATGACCACAAGTGGAAGATCGACCCGATCATCCGCTCGCTGATCGACACCGATTTCTACAAGCTGCTGATGTGCCAGTCGGTGTTCCGCAACCGGCCGGACACTACGGTGACCTTCTCGCTCATCAACCGCACCACCTCGATCCGGCTGGCCGAACTGATCGACGAGGGCGAACTGCGCGAGCAGTTGGACCATATCCGCACGCTGCGGCTGTCGCGCGGCGAAAGCACCTGGTTGCGCGGCAACACCTTCTACGGCAAGCGCCAGATGTTCCGCCCCGATTTCATGGAGTGGTTCGAGGGGCTGCAACTGCCGCCCTACCATCTGGAAAAGCGCGACGGGCAGTACGAGCTGACCTTCGAAGGCAAGTGGCCCGAGGTGATGCTGTGGGAAATCCCGGCGCTGGCCGTGCTGATGGAACTGCGCTCGCGCGCGGTGCTGAAGGACATGGGGCGGTTCGAGCTTCAGGTGCTGTATGCCCGCGCGATGACGAAGCTGTGGGAAAAGGTCGAAGGGCTGCGCCGCATCCCCGACCTGAAGATCGCCGATTTCGGCACCCGGCGGCGGCATTCCTTCCTGTGGCAGGACTGGTGCGTGCAGGCGTTGCAGGAAGGGCTTGGGCAGGCCTTCATCGGCACCTCGAACTGCCTGATCGCCATGCGGCGCGAAGTCGAGGCGATCGGCACCAACGCGCATGAACTGCCGATGGTCTATGCCGCGCTTGCCGAAAGCGATGCCGAACTGGCCGAGGCGCCCTATCGGGTGCTGGCCGACTGGCACGATGAACACGAGGGCAACCTGCGCATCATCCTGCCCGACACCTACGGAACCGAAGGCTTCCTGGCCCATGCGCCGGATTGGCTGACCACCTGGACCGGAATCCGCATCGATTCCGGCGACCCCGTCGAGGGGGCCGAAACCGCGATCCGCTGGTGGACCGCGCGCGGCGAAGACCCGCGGCAGAAGCTGGTGATCTTTTCCGATGGCCTGGACGTGGACCGGATCGAGGACCTGCACGCCCGCTTTGCCGGGCGGGTCAAGGCCAGCTTTGGCTGGGGCACGCTTCTGACCAACGACTTCCGCGGGCTGGTGGCGGGCGACAGGCTCGCGCCGTTCAGCCTTGTGTGCAAGGCGGTGTCGGCCAACGGGCGGCCCACGGTCAAGCTGTCGGACAACCCCAACAAGGCGATGGGCCCGGCCGACGAGATCGCCCGCTACAAGCGGGTGTTCGGCGTGGGCGTGCAGACCCCGCGGGCCGTCGTGGTCTGACGGCGGGCGGTCGGCAGTGGCCCGCGCCGCTCAGCCGCCCGCCAGGAACGCGCGGGCCCGGATCGCCGCGCGTTCGGCATAGGTGCGCAGCAAGGGGGCGCCCGGCGGCAGCCGCGGCACCGCCCAGCCGCAAGAGGCCAGGCAGCGCAGCAACACGAACAGCGGCAGGTCGGCCGGGTTCAGCGGGCGATGGCGGGCGTATCCTTCGGCGGCGGCGGCCAGCAGGTCGGGCCAGTGCGGCTCGATCAGGTTCTGGATCATCAGCGTGCCCAGATCGTAGGCGCGAAAGCCGAAGCCCGAATCGTCGAAATCGATCAGCCGGATCGCGGCACCGTCCAGCAGCAGGTTTTCCCGCATCAGATCGGCGTGGATCAGCCCGTAATCAGCCCCCGCGGCGGCCAGCGCATCCAGCCTGCGGCGCGCCTCGGCGCGGGCGTCCTGCAGCAGCGCGGCCTCGGCTGCCGTCAGGGCGGGGTTTTCCCAGAACCGCCCCCAGAGCGGGGTCTCGCCCAGCAGCCCCTCGGCATCCCAGGCGGGGCGGGTGAATCCCGCGGGCAGCGCCAGGGCATCGGTCGCCGCATGAAGGCGCGCGAGCAGTGCGCCGATCCGCGCGAAGGTGTCGGCCTGCGCGGCGGGCGTGCCGGTCAGCGGCACCCAGGCCTGGCCCAGCGGCGTGCCCGGCAGCCATTCCACCACAGAGGCCAGGCGTCCGGTGGACAGGCTCGCCAGCAGGTCGCCCGCGCGCGTCGGCACCGGGCGCGGCACCGGCAGGCCCGCATCGGCCAGCCCCGCGGTCCAGACCAGTTCCGACCGGATCGCGGCGGCGCTCTGGTAGCCCCTGCGGTGCAGGCGCAGGGCGGCTGGCGCGCCGCCGGGCAGGCTGACCGCATAAACCGCGTTTTCCCGGTCGTTGACCAGGCGGGCGTCGGTCGCGCCCCAGGCCGCCAGCGCCTCGGCCGCCTCGCTCATGCGGGCAGGGCGGCCAGCGCCGCGGCCAGCGTTTCGGCCAGATGCCCTGCATTGGCACGGCTGAAGGGCATGGGCGGGCGCATCTTCAGGGTGCCGCCCCCGGGGCCGATCTTGTTCAGCAAGATGCCGCGGCGGCGCATTTCTTCCACCAGCGCGGCCACGAAGGCGGTGGCGGGGGTAGTGGTGCCGGGTTCCACGAACTCGACCCCGAAGAACAGCCCCGCACCCCTGACATCCGCGATGCGCGGATGGCGAAGGTCACGCAAGAGCGCCAGCGCATGGGCCCCGACGTCGGCAGCGTTCTGCTGCAACCCCTCGTCCTCGATCACGTCCAGCGTGGCAAGGGCGGCCGCGCAGGACACCGGGTTGCCGCCGAAGGTGTTGAAATAGCCGAAGGCCTCGCGGAAGGCGGCCATCACCTGCGGCCGTGCCGCCACCGCCGCGACGGGGTGGCCATTTGCCATCGGCTTGCCCATCGTCACCACATCGGGGGTAAACCCCAGCCATTCATGGCCCCAGAAATGGCTGCCCAGCCGCCCAAAGCCCGGCTGCACCTCGTCCGCGATCAGGATGCCGCCCGCGCGGCGCACCACCTCGACGGTAGGGGCCAGAAAACCTGCGGGCAGCGCGGGAAACCCCTCGTTGGCGAAGAACGGGCAGAGGATGAGGCTGGAAAATCCGTGCCCCGCGGCCTCCAGTTCCGCGATGGCGCGCGCGACATGGGCGGCGAAGGCGGTGCCGTCGTCCGGCGTGCGCAAGGTGTCGGGCGCGGGCACAAGGCGGATGTTCGGCGGGTAGCCCCCGATCGGCGGGCGGCGGGTGGACAACTGGCTGACCAGTGCCGTGTTGCCGTGATAGGTGGCGTTGGTGGCGATCATGCCGGTCTTGCCGGTCACCGCCTGCCCCATCCGCAGCGCCACGTCATTCGCCTCTGACCCGGTGCAGACCAGCATCAGCGTGGTCATCTCGCCCAGCCGCGCCACCAGCCGTTCGGCATAGGTCAGGATGCCCTCGTGCAGGTAGCGGGTGTGGGTGTTCAGCGTGGCCGCCTGGCGGCAGATGGCCTCGACCACCCGGGGGTGGCAATGGCCGACATGGGGCACGTTGTTGTAGCAGTCGAGGTAGCGCCTGCCGTCGCGATCCCACAGCCAGACCCCCTCGCCCCGCACGATTTCCACTGGCGCTTCGTAGAACGTCGGCACGTTCGGGCCCAGCACGGCGCGGCGGCGGGCAAGCAGATCGTCGGTTCGGGTCATTCCTCGGCCTCGGTGGGGCGGGCGCGCAACGATTTCACCGTGCCGCGCGCATCCTTGGCGGCCAGGCGGCGGCGTTGCGAGCCCAGGGTTGGGCGGGTGGCGATGCGGGCCTTGGGTGCGACCAGCGCGGCACGGATCATCTCGACCAGCCGGTCGCGGGCCAGGGCGCGGTTGCGTTCCTGGCTGCGGGTTTCCTCGGCCCGGATGACGATGGCGCCGTCCAGCGTCCAGCGGCGCCCCGCGATCCGCTTCAGGCGCGCCTTGACGGCGGGGGCCAGGTGCGGGCTGCGTTCGGCTTCGAAGCGCAGTTCGACCGCCGTTTCCACCTTGTTCACGTTCTGCCCGCCGGGCCCGGACGAGCGCGTAAAGCTCTCGGACAGTTCCCAGTCGGCCAGGTGAACGGTGTCGGTGACGCGCAGCATGGGGCGAGCGTAGCGGAGCGTTCGGCAAACCGGAAGGGTCGCCGCTTGCCCCGTCGCGCGACCCCGTAGATGATCGTGCAAAAGAGGAGCGCGCATGGACATCCGCTGGCTGCAGGATTTTCTGGCCCTGGCCGAGCTGAAGAACTTCACCCGCGCGGCTGAATTCCGCAACCTGTCGCAGGCCGCCTTCTCGCGCCGGATCCAGTCGGTGGAACACTGGGTGGGCACCGCGCTGGTGGTCAAGGGTTCGCAGCCCGTGCGCCTGACCGAAGCGGGCGAGCAGTTCCGCGAGGGTGCGCAGGGCGCGGTGGAGCGGCTGCTGGAGGCGCGTGCCTCGATCCGGGGAAACCAGTTCGAGGTGATGAGCCAGGTCCGGCTGGCGATGCCCAACGTGCTGGCCCGCAGCGAGTTCCGCCGCATCCTGGGGCTGATCGCGCCGGGCGGCAAGGCGTCGTTCTCGGTCATCGTGGGCACCACCGCCGAGGTGGTCGCGCGCTATCTGGCCGGCGATGCCGATATCCTGCTGGCGCATGATTGCCCGGCCCTGCCCAGCCACGAAAGCCTGGCCCAACAGGATCGCGTGGTGCTGCGCGCCGACCGTTTCCTGCCCTATGCGGCCCGCAGCGCAGGCGATTTCGGCTTTCCCGGCACCCCGCGCGATCCGTTTCCGCTGATCGCCTATGCCCAGCGCGCCTATTTCGCCCAGTTGTTCGAACAGGTTCTGGCCCGCGCGGGCACCCGCCCCGTCTACAAGGTGGGGGTGCAGTGCGACATGTCGGATGTTCTCAAGGAAGTGATCGTGGCAGGCTTCGGGGTGGGCTGGCTGCCGGAAAGCACCGTGGATGCCGCCAGCGCCACCCAGATCGCCCCGGTGGGCGGGCCGGAATGGGCGCTTCCGCTGGAAATCTGCGCCTGGCGCCCCCGCCGCGCGGCCGGGCCGCGGATCGAGGCGGTCTGGCGCGCGCTGGCCGCGGCGGCGGCGGCTCCCTCGCCCGCTGCATGAGTTATGCACGGTTTGCATTGGACCGCGCGCCGCATCTGGCGCACCTCGTCGGCATGGGAACGGAGAAGACCACCATGCAGATGCATATCCAGCCGCAGATGCGGCACGAGGAAGACAGCCTGGGCGCGATGGACCTGCCGCGGACCTGTCTCTGGGGCATTCATACCCAGCGCGCGATCGAGAATTTCCCGATCTCCGGCATCCCGCTCAGCCATTTCCCCGAATTCATCCGGGCGCTGGCCTGGGTGAAGAAGGCCGCCGCGCGCGCCAACCACCGGCTGGGTGTGCTGAACGCGGGCAAGGCGCGGGTGATCGAGGAGGTCTGCGACGAGATCGTCGACGGGCGCTGGCACGATGCGTTCCGGGTCGACATGATCCAGGGCGGCGCGGGCACTTCGACCAACATGAACGCCAACGAGGTGATCGCGAACCTGGCGCTGCTGCGCATGGGGCGGCAACCGGGCGACTATGCCGAGATGCACCCCAATGACGACGTGAACCGCAGCCAGTCGACCAACGATGTCTACCCCACGGCGATGCGGATGGCGATCGTGGCGCAGTGCGAGCCGCTCCAGGCCGCGCAGCGCCACCTTGTCGAGGCGTTGCAGGAACGCGCGACGGCCTTCGCCCATATCCGAAAGATCGGCCGCACCCAGTTGCAGGATGCGGTGCCGATGACCCTGGGGCAGGAATTCGCAGGCTATGCCACCACGATCCTCGAGGATGTCGAGATCATCACCCGCCTGTCCCACCTGCTGCTGGAGGTGAACCTGGGCGGCACGGCGATCGGCACACGGGTCAACACGCCCGACGGCTATGCAGAGGCCGCGGTGGCCGAACTGGCCGAGGTGTCGGGCCTGCCGGTCAAGCTGGCCACCGACCTGATCGAGGCGTCCTCGGATACCGGGGCCTATGTCACCTTCTCGGGCGCGCTGAAGCGGATCGCGGTCAAGCTGTCGAAGATCTGCAACGACCTGCGGCTTCTGTCCTCGGGGCCGCGGTCGGGCTTCAACGAGATCCGGCTGCCCGCGGTGCAGGCGGGATCGTCGATCATGCCGGGCAAGATCAACCCGGTGATCCCCGAGGTGGTGAACCAGGTAGCCTTTCAGGTGATCGGCAACGACCTGACGGTGACGATGGCAGCGGAAGGCGGGCAGTTGCAACTGAATGCCTTCGAGCCGGTGATCGTGCTGAACGTGCTGCAATCCATGCGCATCCTGATGCAGGCGATGGACACGCTGGCAGACCGCTGCGTGGCCGGGATCGAGGCGAATGTCGCGCAATGCGAAGGGGCGCTGGAAAACAGTCTGGTGCTGGCCACGATGCTGGTGCCGCACATAGGCTATGCCAAGGCCGCCAAGGTGGCCAAGACCGCGCTGGCCGATGGCGCAAGCGTCGCAGAAACGGCGGTGAAGCTGGGCTTCGGCACCGCCGAAGAGATCGCGGCGATGCTGCGCTAGGGCGGATGTGGAAAGGGCCGCACAAGCGTGCGGCCCTCCGAGTTCCAAGGAGATGGGCCAGTTAGGAGCTAGGCCCAATCAGCGGGTGTGTCGCCCGTGGGGCTGCCCTCAGGCGATGTCCCTCCTGACTGTCCGGACACCTCTCTCCAATATCACTCTCGACACTGGATCACCTCCTTTCGCTGGGTTGGCCTAAGGGTAGCCTGCCACAGATTTTGTGTTTGTCAAAAAGTTTTACGCTAGCTTTGCGATCTTGCGCAAAACCACGGCGCGATAGGGGATCAGTGATACCAAAGCAAGCGCCATCTTCACCGACCAGTCCGCGGCGCCCAGGCTGACCCACAGCGGCACCGCCGGGCCGACGCCCAGAAGCGGCTTGACCGCGTTCGCCCAGGACACGTCGTTCGACGGCTCAAGGAAGGTCAGCGCCGCGGCGAAGGCGATGGAAAAGAAGATCATCGTATCCAGCAGCGAGCCCACGAGCGAGGCCGCCAGCGGCGCGCGCCACCAATCCAGCCGACGCAGGCGGTTGAAGACGGTGATGTCCATCAACTGCCCCACAACGAAGGCCGTGCCGGACGCCAGCGCGACGCGGTGGGTCACCAGCGGGCCGAATGCCCCGGTGATCTGGCTGCCGATGAACGAGCAGACGATCCCCACCACAAAGCCCACCAGCACGACGCGGCGCGCCAGCCGGGGCCCGTGCAGGCGGTTCATCAGGTCGGTCACCAGGAAGGTGAACGGATAGGTGAAGGCACCCCAGGTCAGCCAGTCGCCCAGAAGGAACTGCACCAGGATGTTCGAGGCCACCACGATGGTGGCCATGGCGAGAACGCCAGGGATAAATGCGCGGGTCATCGGTGTTCCGTTTTTACAAGGTCGCGGAGACTTGGCCCGCCCCCGTGGCGGACGGCGCGCCATAGCCGTTGCGTCGGCGCCGATCAAGTCATTCCGTGATCCGGTATTCGACGATCTGCGTTTTCTGCAACCGGCTGAAGTTGTCATCGGCCACCAGCGTCAGCCGGATCGCCCCCGCCGCGTCGCGCCAGACGGCGATGCCTTCCAGGTTGTCGTGCTGGCCCCAGCGGGTCTGCAACAGCACTTCGACCGCATCGGCGCCGCCGGGGCCCAGGGTGTATCGCACCACCCGGCTGCGAAAGCCGAACAGCGCGTAATCGCGTTCCAGCAGGTAAAGCCGCCCGTCGGGGCCGAAATCCGCGCCGGTGGGCAAAAAGCCGTCAGGCGGGCGCGGCAGGGTTGCGGGCTGATCCCAGCGGCCGTCGCGGAAGCGGTAAAGCGGCAGCGGCCCGGCCGCGGGGATGCCCTCGGGCGTGGTCCAGAGCCAGCCGTGCCGGTCGATCGCCAGCGCCTCGAACGAACGGTTGGCGGGCAGGCGACGGACATCGGGGGGCTGCGGCAGCAACCGGGGGATGCCGCCCAGCCGCGGGTATTCCAGCACGCGATGCACCCGCTCGAAGGCGATGAACAGGCGGCCGTCGGGTGCCAGGGCCAGCCCCTCGGCATCGGCCTTTACCAGCGGCAGCGGCTTGCCATCCTCGGCCCGCAGCCGTTGCAGGGGGCCAAGGCTGACGCCGGTGACGCCACCGGCCGCATCACGCGCAAGACGGCCAGCGGCGATCTCTCCGCGGTCCGACACCACCACCATCTGCCGCCCGTCGGCACCGATCTCGATGCCGGAGAGGCCGCCGAAGCCCGGATCGGTCCCGCGCCAGTCATAGCTGCCGACAAGAACGGCGCCCGCCGCAGCGGCCAGACGGGGCAGCAGCAGCGCGACGATCAGTACCGCGAAGGCAGGTTTGCGCATGGGGCAGACAGATCCGGACACAGTCAGGGGCACGTCCCGCGCGCATCGGGAAACCGGCTGGCGCATGTGGCGGCGGCAGCGGCGCGGGTCACGGGGTTGCCCGGCGGCCAAGGTTCGGCACGCCCCGCATCAGCCACAACCCCAGCAGGAACAGCCCGATGATGGGCGACATGCCGATCTGCTGGCTGCCGCTGATCTCTGTCGCGCGGGCGACAAGGAAGGGGGCGATGAAGGTCGTGGCCTGCCCGGCAAGCTGATACAAACCAAAGCTTTCGGTCATCTTTTCGGGTTTCGACAGATGCACCATCAGCGTCCGGCTGGCCGCCTGCACCGTGCCCGCCCCCGCGCCGATCGCCACCCCGATCAGGTCGAAGGCAATGCGCGGCGCGCCGGGGCCAAGATCCATCCCCAGAACGGTGGTCTTGGTCACGCTCAACAGCGCGACGCCCGCAAGCGTCAGCACCACAAGGCAGGCGTTGATGACGGGCTTTGACCCGAAGGCGCTGTCGGCCTTGCCGCCCAGCCAGGCGAAGATCGCCCCCGACACCGCCGCGATGATGCCGAAGATGCCGATATCCACGGTCGTAAGCCCCAGCGCCCCGGTCGCGTAGATGCCGCCAAAGACAAAGGTGCCGTTCAGCGCGTCACGGTAAAGCATCGAGGCGACAAGATAGCGGAACAGATCGGGCTGCCCCGGCAGGCTTTGCAGCGTGGCGCGCAGTTCGGGCCAGGCCAGCCGCAGCGCCTGCCGGATCGAGACGCGGCCCGGGCGGCGCTGCTCGCGCGACCACAGGAAGAACGGCGCAATGAAGACGACGAACCAGATCGCCGTGAAGGGCCCCACGAACCGCGTGCCCTCGCGCGTGGCGGCATCAAGACCCAGCAGCGGCGGATTGCCCAGAAGGGTCAGGCCGTTCGACTGTTCGACGAACAGCGTCAGCATCAGGACCAGCGCGATCACCCCGCCGGCATAGCCAAAGCCCCAGGCCGACCCCGAAATCCGGCCAAGTTCGTCGCGGCGGCCCAGTTCGGGCAGCATCGCATTGGCGAACATCGCCGACAGTTCGGTGGCGACCAGACCCAGCGAGAAGAACAGCGCGATGAACCAGATGTTGAAATCGCCCGGCGCCGAGAACCACAGCGCACCCGCCCCCAGAACGTAGCACAGGCTGAAGACGGCGATGAAGCGCAGCTTGCCCCCCGCCTTGTCGGCGACCGCGCCCAGGAAGGGCGCGGCCAGCGCCACCAGCAGCCCCGCCACGGTGTTGACGTTGCCCCAGATCGATTGCGCCGTGGTGCCCTCGGGATAAAGCGAGGCGATGTAGGGGCCGAAGATGAAGGTCAGCAGCAGGGTGAAATAGGGCTGCCCCGCCCAGAAATAGAAGAACCAGCCCCAGATGCGGCGCCGTTGCGACGGTTCGGCCATGGGTCTCCCTCCGGCTGCGGTGCGGCGATGAAACAGGGAATGCCCGGGCCGCGCAAGCCGTCACATGGTGCGGGCGGGCGGCCAGGGGCGGGAGGCGTCGGCCTCGACCCAGGCGGCGGCCCAGGACGGCAGGGCCGGGCTTTCAACGGCATGGCCCAGCGCGCCGATCAGGTCGGCCGGGGGCACGATGCCCCCCGGGCCGGTCACCGCCGAGCGGATCAGGATATGGCTGGTGCAGTCGCCTTGCCGCCACAGGCTCTGTTCCATGTAAAGAAACCGCGCATCCCAGCCGATCAGCCGCGTCTGCATCTCAAGCCGGTGAAAGGCGCGCACGCGGCGGCGATAGCGCACCGAACTGCCCGCCACCGCCATCCCCCAGCCCTTGGCGCGCAAGACGACATCCAGCCCCAGCCGCCGCGCGAAGGGCACGCGGCCCAGGTCGAACAGCGTCAGCGTGCGGCCGTTGTTCAGCTCCATCCAGGGGTCGATGTCCCAGGGCATGCAGGTGTGGCGCGACACATGGGTGCCGAACAGGTCCAGCGGCGGCAGGCGGCGGGCCAGCCGGTATTCGAGCCCGAGGCGAAGGAACGGATACATCGGCGGCTCCTGCGGAAGACGGCCCGCCGTGCCGTGCCGCCGCCGAAAGGTCAAGCCGCGACCTTGCGGCACCCCGCATCGCCCCCAGATGACATGCGAAGCGGTTGCCCTTTGCCGGGGCGGCCTGTAGCACGTTGCCACCCGCGCAAGGAGTTCGCGCCCGATGTATTCGCTGATGCAAATCCTGCTGACGATCCTGAACCTCGTCTACTTCGTCGTCATCGCCCATGTCATCATGAGCTGGCTGATCAACTTCCAGGTCCTGAACCTACGCCAGCCGCTGGTCTACCAGATCTGGGACGGGCTGAACCGGATGTTGAACCCGATCTACAGCCGGGTCCGCAGCGTGCTGCCCAGCACCGGCTCGCTGGACCTGGCGCCGCTGGTCGTGCTGCTGGCGATCTATGCGCTGCGCGTGGTCATCATGAACAACGCCATGATGTTCTACTGACGCCGGATGCCCGACCCAACTGCCCTGCTGCATTCGGTCTTCGGCTTCCCCGGCTTTCGCCCCGGCCAGCAGGAGATCGTCGAGGCCGTCCTGGCCGGGCGCAACACGCTGGCCATCATGCCCACCGGCGGGGGCAAGTCGCTGTGCTACCAGTTGCCCGCGCTGTGCCGGGCCGGAGTGACGGTGGTGATCTCGCCCCTGATCGCGCTGATGCGCGACCAGGTGCGCGCCCTGCGCGAGGCGGGGGTCGAAGCGGGCGCGCTGACCTCGGGCAATACCGACGAAGAAACCGAAGGCGTGTTCCAGGCGCTGGACGACGAGCGGCTGAAGCTGCTCTACATGGCGCCCGAACGGCTCTCGGCCGGGGGAACGGCGGTGCTTTTGCGGCGCATCGGCGTGTCGCTGATCGCGGTGGACGAGGCGCATTGCGTCAGCCAGTGGGGCCACGATTTCCGCCCCGATTACCTGAAGATCGGCGAACTGCGCCGCGCGCTGGGCGTGCCGCTGGCCGCCTTCACCGCCACCGCCGATGCAGAAACCCGG
>DAIEJF010000250.1 GCA_027351005.1 Paracoccaceae bacterium
GCCGACAGCCTTGACCGGGTGAAGGTGAACAACGCGGTGCGCCGGGCCCTGCGCAGCGCGATCGGCCTGCTGACGCTGCGCGACCCCGATCCGGCCCGGCGGCTGGCCGCCGCGCGCGACGCGCTGAAGGCCGCGGACCCCGACCCGATCGAGGCGCTGGATGCCGCCCTTGCCGCCGAGACCGACGCGGGCGTGACCGCCACGCTGGCCGAGGCGCGCGCCGCGGCCATGCTGAAATCGTCTGACGCGACAGGCCCCGACCAGTTGGCCGCCATCGCCACGCTGGCCGCCCGCGGCGACGATGCCGCCCGCGCCGCGCTGACGCCGGTTGCGGCCTCGGCGAAACCGGACCTTGCCAAGGCGGCGCAGGCCGCGCTTGCGCGCATCGACGACGCCCAGCGGTTCTGGGGGCTGGCGCAGAACCTGTGGTACGGCCTGTCGCTCGGGTCTGTCCTGATGCTGGCGGCGGTGGGGCTTGCGATCACCTTCGGGGTGATGGGGGTCATCAACATGGCGGATGGCGAACTGGTGATGCTGGGCGCCTATACCACCTTCGTGGTCCAGCAGGTCATCCGCGCCGAGGCGCCGGGGCTCTTCGGCTGGTCGCTGGCCATCGCCGCGCCGCTGGCCTTCGTGGTCGCTGGCACGGCGGGTGTGGTGATCGAGCGCGGGATCGTGCGCCACCTCTACGGTCGCCCGCTGGAAACGCTGCTGGCCACCTGGGGCGTAAGCCTGATGCTGCAACAGGCGGTGCGCAGCGCCTTCGGCCCCGACAACCGCGACGTGGGCAACCCCGGCTGGATGTCGGGTGCCTTCCACCTGGGCCAGATGCAGATCACCTGGAACCGGCTGTGGATCCTGGTCTTTGCCTTCGCCGTCTTCGCGGTGCTGCTGATGGTGCTGAAACGCACGCCGATCGGCTTGCAGATGCGCGCCGTCACCCAGAACCGGGCGATGGCGGCCAACATGGGCATCCGCACCGGGCGGGTGGATGCGCTAACCTTCGGGCTGGGCTCGGGCATCGCGGGGCTGGCGGGCGTCGCGCTGAGCCAGATCGACAACGTCAGCCCCAACCTGGGGCAGAACTACATCGTGGACAGTTTCATGGTTGTGGTCTTCGGCGGCGCGGGCAACATCTGGGGCACCATGGCCGGCGCCTTCACGCTGGGCATCGCCAACAAGTTCCTGGAACCCTTCGCGGGCGCGGTGCTGGGCAAGATCCTGATCCTCGTCGGCATCATCCTCTTCATCCAGAAGCGGCCGCGCGGCCTCTTCGCGGTGAAGGGCCGGGCGGTGGAGGCGTGACATGATCGACCGTCGGATGGGCATCTTCCTGGCCGGGCTTTTCGTGCTGGCGGTGGTGGTGCCGGTGGGCAACCTCGCCCTCGAAGGCCAGCCGGTGCCGACCTACCTGGTCGCGCTGATCGGCAAGTACCTGTGCTATGCGCTGCTGGCGGTGGCGCTGGATCTGGTCTGGGGCTTCTGCGGCATCCTTTCGCTGGGCCACGGCGCGTTCTTCGCGCTGGGGGGCTATGCGATGGGCATGTATCTGATGCGCGAGATCGGCGACCGCGGGGTCTATGCGAACCCCAGCGTGCCGGATTTCATGGTGTTCATCGGCTGGAAAGAGCTGCCCTGGTACTGGTGGGGGTTCGACCATTTCGCGCTTGCCGCCGCAATGGTGGTGATCGCGCCGGGGCTGCTGGCCTTCGTTTTCGGCTGGTTCGCC
The DNA here is from genome assembly GCA_027351005.1 of Paracoccaceae bacterium. GTDB lineage: Bacteria > Pseudomonadota > Alphaproteobacteria > Rhodobacterales > Rhodobacteraceae > Solirhodobacter. Next base: position 1,730 of record DAIEJF010000250.1, read on the forward strand.
TTCCGCAGCCGCGTGACGGGGGTGTACCTGTCGATCATCACGCAGGCGATGACCTATGCGCTGATGCTGGCCTTCTTCCGCAACGACATGGGATTTGGTGGCAACAACGGGCTGACCGATTTCAAGGACATCCTGGGCTTCGATCTGGCGCAGCCTGCGACCAAGGTGGGGCTGATGGTGCTGTCGGCGCTGGCGCTGGCGGGGGGGCTTGTGCTGGCGCGGTGGGTCACGGGCTCGCGGTTGGGCAAGGTGCTGGTCTGTGTGCGCGACGCCGAAAGCCGCACGCGCTTCCTGGGCTACCGGGTCGAGCACTACAAGCTGTTCATCTTCACCCTCTCGGCAATGATGGCGGGGGTGGCGGGGGCGCTTTATGTGCCGCAGGTGGGCATCATCAACCCGTCAGAGTTCAGCCCCGCGAACTCGATCGAGATCGTGATCTGGGTGGCACTGGGCGGGCGCGGGACGCTGGTGGGGGCCGCGCTGGGGGCGATCGTGGTCGCCGCGGCCAAGACCGTGCTGACCGGCGCGCTGCCGGAAGCCTGGCTTTATGCGCTGGGCGCGCTGTTCATCCTGGTCACGCTGGTGCTGCCCACGGGTGTCGTGGGGGCCCTGGAAGACATGCTGTCCCGTCTGCGCGGCACCCCCTCGCGGAAGGAGGCCAAGGCATGACCCAGCCGATCGGCGGCCTGCCCGCGGTGGCGCAGCCGCAGCTTTACCTCGACGGCGTCAGCCGCAGCTTCGACGGGTTCAAGGCGATCAACAACCTGTCGCTGGTGATCGAACATGGCGAGCTGCGCGCCGTGATCGGGCCGAACGGCGCGGGCAAGACGACGATGATGGACATCATCACCGGCAAGACCCGCCCCGACACGGGGCAGGTGCTGTGGGAACAGACGGTGGACCTGACGCGGCTGGACGAGGCCGCGACGGCGCGGCTGGGCATCGGGCGCAAGTTCCAGAAGCCCACCGTGTTCGAAAGCCATACCGTCCAGGACAACCTGACGCTGGCGCTCAAGGCCGACCGCTCGCCCTGGGCCACGCTGTTCCGGCGCGGCACCGCGCCCGAACGGTCGCGCATCGACGAACTGCTGGCGCTGACCCGGCTGGGCGACCACCGCTTCCGGCTGGCGGGCGCGCTGAGCCACGGGCAGAAGCAGTGGCTGGAAATCGGGATGCTGCTGGCGCAGGAGCCGCGGCTTCTGCTGGTGGACGAGCCCGCCGCCGGCATGACCGATGCCGAGACGATGCTGACCGCCGATCTGCTGAAATCCATCGCAGGCGAACGCTCGGTCATCGTGGTGGAACATGACATGGAATTCGTGCGCGCGCTTGGCTGCAAGGTGACCGTGCTGCATCAGGGCGCGGTGCTGGCCGAAGGGCGGCTTGAGGCGGTCAGCGCGATGCCGGAAGTCATCGAAGTCTACCTGGGGCGCTGACATGCTGGAAATCGACGCGATCACCCTGCATTACGGCGCAGCCCAGGCGCTGCGCGCGGTCAGTTGCAGCGCGACCGAGGGGAAAGTCACAACGGTGCTGGGACGCAACGGGGTGGGCAAGACCTCGCTGATGCGGGCGGTGGTGGGGCGCCACCCGATCTCTGGCGGCGCGATCCGCTGGCAGGGCCGCGACATCAGCCGCCTGTCGCCGCCCGACCGCGCGCGCGCGGGCATCGCCTATGTGCCCCAGGGGCGCGAGATCTTTCCGTTGCTGACGGTGCGCGAGAACCTGGAAACCGGCTTCGCCCTGCTGCCGCGCAGCCGCCGCAGCATCCCGACCGAGGTCTTCGCCCTGTTTCCGGTGCTGAAGGACATGCTGAACCGCCGGGGCGGCGACCTGTCGGGCGGCCAGCAGCAGCAACTGGCCATCGGGCGCGCCATGGTGATGCGGCCGCGCCTCTTGGTGCTGGATGAGCCGACCGAAGGCATCCAGCCGTCGATCATCAAGGACATCGGCCGCGCCATCGGCTGGCTGCGCGATCAGGGCGGGCTTGGCATCCTGCTGGTGGAACAGTATTTCGACTTCGCCCGCGATCTGGCCGACAGCTATTGCGTGATGGACCGCGGCGAGGTGGTGGAACAGGGCAGCGGCGCCGACATCCGCGGCGCGCGCGAAGCCGACCTGCGCCGCCGCATCTCGGTCTGAAGCCGACCGCGGCGCGGCGCGGGGTGTCCCCTTGCCCTGCGGCGCGCGACCGGCTAGGCCGGGTGCCTTCCGCAGTCAGGGGGCGCAGATGGACACGTTGGCGATCGACTTCGGCACCTCGAATTCCGCCGCCGCGCTCGCGCAGGGCAACGGGGTCTACCGGATCCCGATCGAGCAGGGCGCCGACACGCTGCCCACCGCCGTCTTCTTTCCTGCGGGTGGCGGGCCGATGCGGATCGGGGCGGCGGCGGCCGCGGCGCTGACCGAGGGCGCCGAGGGGCGTTACATGCGCGCGCTGAAAAGTGTGCTGGGCCTGCCGCTTCTGCACGAGCCGCGGCTGATCGCCGGGCGGCGGCGCACGCTGGCCGACATCATCGCGGCGTTCCTGGCCGAGGTGCGCAGCCGGGCCGAGGCCGCGACGGGGCTGACGCTGCGGCGCGCGCTGTCGGGGCGGCCAGTGCATTTCCACACCGCCGATCCGGCCCGCGACGCCCAGGCCGAGGCCGACCTGCGCGCCTGCTACCTGGCCGCAGGCTTTGACGAGGTGCGCTTTCTGGTCGAACCCGAAGCCGCGGCGCTGGCCAGCCACGGGCTGGGCCGGGCCGATGACCTGGGGCTGATCGTCGACATCGGCGGCGGCACCTCGGATTTCTCGGTCTTCCGCAGCACCGCCGCGGGGCCGCGCATCCTGGCCAGCCACGGCATCCGGCTGGGGGGCACCGATTTCGACCATGCGGTGTCGATGACCCATGCCATGCCGCTTCTGGGCCTGGGCGAGGATCTTCGGCGCGAGATGGGGGCGGGCCTGCTGCCGGTGCCGCGCGCGCCCTTCGTCGATCTGGCGACCTGGGCGCGCATCCCCTTCCTTTACACCCCCGAAACCCGCAGGCTGGCCGCGGACATGGCACGGATGGCGGTGCGCCCGCAGGTGCTGGGCCGCTTTCTGACCGTCGTGGAAGAGGAACTCGGCCACGGCCTGGCCTTCGCGGTCGAACGCGGCAAGATCGCCGCGAACCGGCCCGGCGGCACCGGCCGCATCGTCATGGCCGAGATCGAGCCCGGCCTTTCCGCGCAGGTCACGCGCGACAGCCTGGCGGCCGCGCTGGCCGAGAACCGCCGCGCCCTGCGCGCCGCCGCGGCCGAGACGCTGGCACTGGCGGGGCAGGAGCCTGCGGCGGTGGGGCGGGTGATCCTGGTCGGTGGATCAAGCCTGATGCAGTTCGTGACCGAAGAGATGCGCGGGCTTTGCCCCGCGGCCGAGATCCTGTCGGCCGACGCCTTCACCGCGGTGGTCGACGGTCTGGCCCTGGCCGCGCGGGCGGGCTGAGGGGGGGGCGGAAACGACACCCCCCGCCCGGTCGCCCGGACGGGGGGGATACGGTCGCGGCCCCTGCCCCGGTCAAGCGGGCAGGACGGTGCGGACCCAGCCGTAGGGGTCGTTCGTCTGGCCGCGTTGCAGGCCCACCAACGCCTCGCGCAGGCGGGTGGTGACGGGGCCGGTCTGACCGGTGCCGATCAGGAACTCGCCCGCCTCGCTTTTCACCTTGCCGATGCCCGCGACCACGGCGGCGGTGCCGCAGGCGAAGGCTTCGACCAGCGCGCCGCTGGCGGCGTCGGCCTGCCATTGGTCGAAGCTGTAGGCGCGTTCGGTGATCGGCATCCCGGCATCCGCGGCCAGCCGCAACAGCGACTTGCGGGTGATGCCCGGCAGGATGGTGCCAAGGGGCGGCGTGATGATCGAGCCGTCCTTGAACACGAAGAAGATGTTCATGCCGCCCAGTTCCTCGACCCAGCGGCGTTCCTTGGCGTCAAGGAACACCACCTGGTCGCAGCCATGCGCGGCGGCCTCGGCCTGCGCCAGCAGGCTTGCGGCATAGTTGCCGCCGCATTTCGCGGCCCCCGTGCCCCCGATCGCGGCGCGCGTATAGCTTTGCGAGGCCCAGATCGTCACCGCCTTGGCGCCGCCCTTGAAATAGGGCCCGACAGGCGAGGCGATGACGCAGAAGATATACTCGCGCGCCGGGCGCACGCCAAGGAAGGGCTCCGAGGCGAACATGAAGGGGCGCAGGTAAAGGCTGCCCTCGCCTTCGGGCACCCATCTGGCATCCTGCGCGATCAGCTTTTCCACCGCGGCCAGGAACACCTCTTCGGGCAGTTCCGGCATCGCCATGCGGCGGGCGCTTTCGTTGAAGCGGCGCGCGTTCTCCTCGGGGCGGAACAGCACAGTGCGCCCGTCGGGCTGGCGATAGGCCTTCATCCCCTCGAAGATTTCCTGCGCGTAGTGCAGGACGGCGGCGGCCGGGTCCAGCGGGAAGGGCGCGCGCGCGGTGACCTGCGCCGAATGCCAGCCCTTGCCCTCGGTCCAGCGGATCACGGCCATGTGATCGGTGAAAAGCGTGCCGAAGCCCAGGTTGCGGAACGCCTCGATCCGCGCCGCCTCGGGCATGGGGGTGGGGTTGGGAGAAATTTCGAAGTTCATTCCATGCCTCTCGACGTTGACCGGCGGCCTGCGGGGGGCGGCGCACCGCCCCTTTTCGGCGCCTCAATCCAGCATGAAGGCGCGGCGACCGCAATCGAAATGCGGCGGGTTTCGCGCCCCCGCGCCCGGCTCAGTCGGCCGGGCGATAGGGGGGGGTGATGACCGCCTCGAGCGCGGGGTTGCGGGTGTAAAGGCCCAGCACCTCGGCCTGCATCCGCGCCAGCGCCGCGACGGTATCAAGCACCGGCGTGGCCAGCCCCAGACGGCGCGCCAGTTCCTGCACCGTCGAGACCAGCGCATCCAGCTCCACCGGGCGGCCCGCCTCGATGTCGTGGCGGGTCGAGGGCTTGTGGCCGATGATCTCGGCCCCGCCGTCGATGCGGCGTTCGATCCCCACGGCGAAATGCGCGCCCAGCGCCAGACCCACCGCCCGCGCCTCGGCCATGGCGTCGCGGATCACCGCGCGGCAGGCGGCGTCGCGACCCAGAAGATCAAGGCTGGCCCCCGTCAGGGCCGAGATCGGGTTGAAGGTGGAATTGCCCAGAAGCTTCACCCAGATCTCGTCGCGCAGGCGGGATTTCAGCGGCGCCCGCAGCCCGCCCCGCCCGAAGGCCTTCGACAGCGCCAGCGCCCGTTCGCTCATCTGCCCGTCGGGTTCGCCCAACGTCACCCGGTCGCCGCCCAGATGGCGGACGACGCCGGGGGCCACGATCTCGCAGGCGGGATAGACGACGCAGCCGATCACCCGCTCGGGGCCGATCCCGTGCCATTGCGCGCCGCCGGGGTCCACCGTCTCGACCGGCTGGCCGTCCAGCGGGGTGCCGGTGGCGGCGCCGTGGAAATACCACCACGGCAGCCCGTTCACCGCAGGCACCACAGCGGTCTGGGGGCCCAGAAGCGGGCGCAGCGTGGGAACCGCGGCGGGCACCGATTGCGCCTTCATCGCCACCACGACGTAATCCTGCGGCCCCAGCGTCGCCGCGTCGTCGGTGGCGGCAAAGGCCACCGTCTCGCGCCGGTCGCCCTGTTCCAGCGTCAGCCCATTCGCCCGGATCGCGGCCAGATGGGGCCCCCGCGCGACCAGCGACACCTGGGCCCCGCCCCGGTGCAGCGCATGCGCCAGAAGCCCGCCGATCGCCCCGGCGCCGAACACGCAGACCTTCATGCCTCGTCTCCCAGCCTGAGCTTCTGGGCCAGCCCGATCCGTTGCATCTTGCCGGTGGCGCCCTTGGGAATGTCGTCAAGGATCAGCACGCGGCGCGGCACCTTGAAGGCGGCCAGCCGCGCGGCGGCGAAGGCGCGCAAATCGTCGGGCGTGGCGGCGGCACCTTCCTTCAGCACGATGGCGGCGCCGACCTCTTCGCCCAGCGACTTGTGCGGGATCGCAAAGGTCACGGCCAGCGCCACCGCGGGATGGTCCATCAGCACGTCGTCCACCTCGCGCGGGGCGACCTTTTCGCCGCCGCGGTTGATGATTTCTTTCAACCGGCCGGTCAGGAACAGGAAGCCGTCCTCGTCGAAGCGGCCCTGGTCGCCAGTGCGGAACCAGCCGTCATGGAAGGCGGTCGCATTGGCGGCGGGGTTGGCCGCGTAGCCTGCGGTGACGTTCGGGCCGCGGATCACCACCTCGCCCAGCACGCCGGGGGCGGCGGTCACGGCGCCATCGGCCAGGATCGCCACCTCGGGGCCCGCGGGGCGGCCGACCGAGCCGGGCTTGCGCGCCATGCCCAGCGGGTTTGCCGTCATCTGGTGGGCGGCCTCGGTCATGCCGTAGGCCTCGACCACCGGGCAGCCGAAGGTCTCCTCGAGTGCGGCCAGCACCGGCGCGGGCAGCGAGGCCGAGGACGAGCGCAGGAACCGCAGCCGCACCCGGCCCAGAACGTCGCGGTTGCGCGCCGCGCGGGCCAGGATCGCCTGGTGCATGGTGGGCACCGCGGTAACCCAGGTGGGGCGCACGGCGTCGAGCCATTCGAAATGCTTCAGCGCGTTGAAGCCGGGCGTCACATGCACCGCCGCCCCCGCCGCCAGCGAGGCCAGCACCGAGGCCATCAGCCCGTGGATGTGGAACAGCGGCATGATGTTCATGCCCAGATCGGCCGGCGAGAGCGCGAGCGAGGCGGCGATATGGCGGGCCGACGCCGTGACATTGGCCTGCGACAGCGGCACGATCTTCGGCCGCGCCGTGGTGCCCGAAGTGTGCAGCACCAGCGCCTCGTCGCCCGGCTGCACCCCGGCGGGATCGACATGGCCGCCGCCGGGCAGGTCGGCGGTGAACCAGCCCGCGGGGTCATCGGCCGCGGCCGCGATCAGGACGACGGGAATGCCCGCCCCCGCCGCCGCGCGCGCCGCAGGCCCTTGGGCATCGTCGGTGACAAGGCAGCGCACGCCAAGGTCTGTCATGTAATAGGCGAATTCGGATTCGGTATAGGCGGGGTTCAGCGGCGCGGCCGAGGCGGCGGCGGCGACTGCCACGAAGGCGGTGGCGGCCTGCGGGCCGTTCGGCAGCACGATGGCGACCCGTTCGCCCGGCCCCACGCCCGCGGCGCGCAGGCCCGCGCCGGTGATGCGGCACAGATCCATCAGCCCCGCATAGGTCAGCGGCGCCCGCGCCTCGGCGCGGAAGGCTGTCGCGTCGCCCGGCTGGGCGGCAAGAAGAGACCAAATCGACATCTGTTCCTCCTGGTTCGGGTCCGGCACGTTCCCCCCGCGCGGCCCCTGGCGTCCCTCTACCGGCGGCCCGAGTCGAGGCGCCAGCCCAAGGGATACGCAACCCGCCCCGGCATCACAACCGCCAGCGGCGATCCAATGTGGCCGCGCGCGTGGGGCGCGGGGGGCGCGCGGGATCAGCCCGGCGCGGCCAGAAACGGGCGCACCGCGCGTGGCGGGCGCGGGGTGGCGGCACGGTCGGGGGGCTGCGCATGCACTGGGCGCAGCCTTGCGCGGATGCGGCGAAACGCGGCACAGGACGGGGCGGCGGGGCACATCGTGACCGGCGCTTGCGTCACAAACGCTTGATCCATACGTGATGCCGGGGCATGTTGCCCTATCGGCACGATGCTTGTGTGATGCCGGAACAACAGGAAGAGGACCGCATGAAGAAGAAACTGATCTGGGCCGCAGTCGCAGCTGCGGGGCTTGTCGCCACCACGGCTCACGCCGGGACGCTTGAGGATGTGAAGGCCCGCGGCGTGCTGAACTGCGGCGTGAACGTCGGGCTCGCCGGCTTCGGTGCGCCGGATGCGAATGGCAACTGGTCCGGGTTCGACGTTTCCTTCTGCCGTGCCGTCGCCGCCGCCGTTCTGGGCGATCCGACCAAGGTCAAGTTCGTGCCCACCACCGGCGAGACGCGCTTCACCTCGCTCGCCTCGGGCGAAGTCGACATGCTGGCGCGCAACTCGACCTGGACCTTCAAGCGCGAGAACGACCTGAAGCTGACCTTCGTCGCGCCGAACTACTATGACGGTCAGGGCTTCATGGTGCCGAAGGCGCTGGGCGTCAGCTCGGCCAAGGAGCTGGAAGGCGCCACGATCTGCGTGCAGACCGGCACCACGACGGAGCTGAACCTGGCGGACTACTTCAAGCAGCACAACATGAAGTACACCCCCGTTTCGATCAAGACGGACGCCGAGGGCAAGCAGCAGTTCCTGGCCGGGGCCTGCGATGCCTATACGACCGACGCGTCGGGACTGGCCGCGCTGCGCGCGACCTTCGAGAAGCCCGCCGATTACGTCATCCTGCCCGAGATCATCTCGAAAGAGCCGCTGGCCCCCGTTGTCCGCAAGGGCGATGACCAGTGGGCGTCGATCGTCCGCTGGACGGTCTTTGCGCTGATCGAGGCGGAAGAGCTGGGCGTGACCTCGAAGAACATCGACGAGATGTCGAAGATGACCGACCACCCGGAACTGGCGCGCCTGCTGGGCAGCCAGGACGATCTGGGCGGCGAGCTGGGCCTGGACAAGGAATGGGCCAAGCGCGCGATCGCCGCGGTCGGCAACTACGGCGAGATCTTCGAAGCCACCATCGGCGCCAACACCCCGATCGGGCTGGCCCGCGGCCTGAACGCCCAGTGGAACAAGGGCGGCCTGATGTACGCCATGCCGTTCCACTAAGACCTGTGCGGCCCGGAACGTTCCGGGCCGCGCCTTTCGACAGGGGCGCGCCGCGCGGCGGCGTGCCCCTTCTGTGACAACGGGGAAGTCGGCCGGGGCACTGCCCGGGCCCGCCGCTGACCAAAGAACAACCGGCAGCGGACAGACGACGGGGTAATGAATGAGCCTAGCGGACAGCCCATCGGCCGGATCGTTCCGGCTGAGCAAACTGCTCACCGACAAGCACTATCGCGGCTACACGATCCAGTTCCTGTTCCTGATCCTGCTGGGCGGGGCGGTGGGCTGGCTTGCGAACAACGCCGTGCAGAACCTCGACCGGCTGGGCATCGCCCCCGATTTCGGGTTCCTGTGGAACCGCGCGGGCTATGACATCAGCATGAAGCTGATCCACTACACCAACGACAGCACGCATGGCCGCGCGGCGCTGGTGGGGTTGATCAACACGCTGTTCGTGTCGGTGCTGGGCTGCGTCTCGGCCACGATCCTGGGCGTTCTGGTGGGCGTGCTGCGGCTGTCGCGCAACTGGGTGATCTCGCGGCTGATGACGGTCTATATCGAGGTGGTGCGCAACGTGCCGCTACTGCTGTGGCTGCTGGTCATCTTCGCGGTGCTGACCGAATCCACCCCCGCCCCGAACGAATTCCGCGGCGCCAATCCGACGGCGCAGATGTGGTTCTGGCACAACGTCGCGGTGACCAACCGCTATGTGGCCCTGCCCTCGCCCGAGTTCTGGCGCTCGCTGGGCAATGTCGATCTGGGGATCTTCCTGGTCAGCCTGGACCTGATGGCGCTGATCGCGGTGATCGTGCTGGCGGTGCTGGGCGACCGAGCCTGGCGGCGCCGGGCCCACCGGGTGCAAGAGGCCACGGGCCGCCGTCCGGCGACCTGGCCGGTCACGCTGCTGCTGTTCGTGGGCGCGCCGGTGGCGCTGCTGGCGGCGCTGGGGTTCCACCTGTCGGCCCCGGTGATGAAGGGCTTCAACTTCACGGGCGGGATCCTTGCGCCCAACCCGTTCTTCGCGCTGTGGTTCGGCCTGACGGTCTATACCGCGACCTATATCGCCGAAATCGTCCGCGCGGGCATCCTGGCCGTGTCGAAGGGCCAGACCGAGGCCGCGCTTGCCCTTGGCCTGCGCCCGGGCCAGACGATGCGCCTTGTGGTGCTGCCGCAGGCGCTGCGGGTGATCGTGCCGCCGCTGATTTCGCAGTTCCTGAACCTGACCAAGAACTCGACCCTGGCCGCGGCGATCTCCTACCCCGATCTTGGCGCGACGCTGGGCGGCATCACGCTGAACCAGACCGGCCGGGCGCTGGAATGCATCCTGCTGATGATGCTGGCCTATCTGGCGATCAGCCTGGTCATCTCGGTGGCGATGAACCTGTTCAACCGCTCGGTCCGGCTGAAGGAGCGCTGAGATGACCCAAGCCTACTTCCGTACCGACATGCTGCCCCCCCGCGTGCCGCCCCGCGGCCAGCGCGGCGCGCTGAAATGGCTGCGCGAGAACCTGTTCGCCTCTGTGACCAACAGCGCGATCACGGTGATCGGCCTGGCCATCGTGGTCTGGCTGGTGGTGCAGGCCTTTCCCTGGTTCGCCCATTCCGTCTGGAACGCCAAGTCGCTGGCGGAGTGCCGCGACATCGTCCACCAGACCTGGGGCCCCGACGCCAGCGGCGCCTGCTGGGCGGTGATCCATGAACGCTGGAACCAGTACCTTTACGGCTTCTACCCGATGGATGCCTACTGGCGGCCCAACCTCGCCTTCCTGCTGATGCTGGCCGCGCTGGCGCCGCTTCTGTTCACGCACCTGCCGCGGCAACTGCTGTGGTATTCGGCCGCCTATCCGGCGCTGGGCTACTGGCTGGTCTGGGGGGGCACCGCCTGGGCGATGGTGGCGATCCTGGGCGGTTTCGTCGCGGGCTGGCTGGCCTTCACGCTGGTCAAGCGGATCAGCGCGGGGCTGGCGGTGGCCGTGGCGGTGCTGGCGGCGATGGGCTGGTGGCTGTTTCTTGCCGCGCCCGTGACCGGCGCGCTGGCGGCGGTGGCGCCGCTGACGCTTGACTTCGTGCCGTCCGACCGGCTGGGCGGGTTCCTGTTGTCGATCATCGTGGGCATTTGCGGCATCGTCTTCTCGCTGCCGCTGGGGATCCTGCTGTCGCTGGGCCGGCGGTCGGACATGCCGCTGATCCGCACCTTCTCGGTGTTCTTCATCGAGATCATCCGCGGCGTGCCGCTGATCACGCTGCTGTTCACCGCGTCGTTCCTGCTCAGCTACTTCCTGCCGCCGGGCACCACCTTCGACCTGGTGCTGCGCGTCATCATCATGGTCACGATCTTCTCGGGGGCCTACATGGCCGAGACGATCCGCGGCGGTCTTGCCGCCATTCCGCGCGGCCAGTACGAGGCCGCGGACGCGCTGGGGCTGACCTACTGGCAGGCACAGCGGCTGATCATCATGCCGCAGGCGCTGAAGATCTCGATCCCCGGCATCGTCTCGAGCTTCATCGCGCTGTTCAAGGACACGACGCTGGTGATCTTCGTGGCGCTGCTGGACCCGCTGAAGGGCATCACCGATGCCGTGCGGGGATCGGCCGAATGGAACGGCGTCTACTGGGAGCCCTACATCTTCTCGGGCGCCATCTTCTTCATCTTTTGCTTCGGCATGTCGCGCTACTCCATGTATCTGGAACGCAAGCTGAAGACCGACCACCGTTAGGGAGCGTAGCATGGCTGAGACCGCAAAGATGCAGGTCGGGACCGAGGTCGCCGTCCAGATCACCAAGATGAACAAGTGGTACGGCACCTTCCATGTGCTGCGCGACATCGACCTGACGGTGCACCGGGGCGAGCGGATCGTGATCGCCGGGCCCTCGGGGTCGGGAAAGTCGACGCTGATCCGCTGCATCAACCGGCTGGAGGAACATCAGGCCGGGCAGATCATCGTCGATGGCACCGAGCTGACGGGCGATCTGAAGAACATCGACAAGGTGCGCAGCGACGTGGGGATGGTGTTCCAGCACTTCAACCTGTTCCCGCACCTGACGATCCTGGAAAACCTGACGCTGGCGCCGATCTGGGTCCGCAAGATCTCGAAGAAGGAGGCCGAGGAAACCGCGATGCACTTCCTGCGCAAGGTGAAGATCCCCGAGCAGGCGCACAAGTATCCCGGCCAGCTTTCGGGCGGGCAGCAGCAGCGCGTGGCGATCGCGCGCAGCCTGTGCATGAAGCCGCGGATCATGCTGTTCGACGAGCCGACCTCGGCCTTGGACCCCGAGATGATCAAGGAGGTGCTCGACACCATGGTCAGCCTTGCCGAGGAAGGCATGACCATGCTCTGCGTCACCCACGAGATGGGTTTCGCTCAGGCGGTGGCGAACCGGGTGATCTTCATGGACCAGGGCCAGATCGTCGAGCAGAACGAGCCCGAGGAATTCTTCAACAACCCGAAGTCGGACCGCACCAAGCTGTTCCTGAGCCAGATCCTCGGCCACTAGGCGGGCAAGGTCAGCCCTCGCGGGTGGCTTCGGCCGAGGGGGTGACCTGTCGGCGCAGCCGGGTCTCGCGCCAGGTGATGAAGCTGATCGCGCCGATGATG
>DAIEJF010000265.1 GCA_027351005.1 Paracoccaceae bacterium
CGCGGGCGCGCGGGCAGCCTCGGCCGCGTCGCGATGCGCCAGCCAGGCGCGCAGCGCCGCGCGCGCGGGCTGCGACAGCGGCACCATGCGTTCCTTGCCGCCCTTTCCGGTCACCAGGATCATCCGCGGGTCGCCCCGCACCGCGGCGACCGGCAGGCCCACCAGTTCGCTGACCCGGAGGCCGGTGGCGTAGAGCACCTCCATCAGGCAGGTGTTGCGCAGCCGGTCCTCGGGCCGCCCCATCTTGCGGGCGGCCGCCAGCAGCGCCTCGACCTCGGTCTGGCTCAGGGTGCCGGGCAGGCGCGCCGCACGGCCGGGGCCTGCAAGCTTCAGCGCGGGGTTGTCGTCGCGCCAGCCTTCCTCATGGGCAAAACGGTAAAGCTGGCGGATCGCCGACAGGCGGCGGGCGCGGGTGGCCTTGGACAGGCCGCGCGCCTCGCAATCGACAAGGTAGCCCTCCACCTCGTCGCGGCCGGCGCGGGCGAGGTCGCTGCCATGCCCGGCCAGCCAGTCGGCCCAATCCGACAGGTCGCGCCCATAGGCCAGCCGCGTGTTGCGCGCGGCATCCTGTTCGGCGGCCTGCGCCTCGAGAAAGGTGGAAATCCAGCGGCCTGCCGCAGGGGTCATGCTAGCCCGCCCGTGCAACCAGCATCAACTGGATCGCGATCTTGCGCGCGGCATCGTCAAGCCTCGCCGCGTGCAGCGTGGCGATCCCTTCGGTCACGCCGCGCAGATCGCCCTGCGCGCCGTCCGCGATGCGGTTGATCGCATGCAGGATCGCCTCGCCGGTGCGGTGCGCGTCCAGCATCGTCTGCACGTCCACGCTGGGCTGCGCGCCGGGGGCAAAGCCTGCCATGATCGCGGCCCCCATCTCGTCGGGCGGGGTCAGGCCGGTGATCTGGCCGCGGGCCAGCCCGATCAGGAAGGCCTCGGTCGGGTTTGCCGCGACCCGGTTGCCCGCCAGCGTCGCTGCGTCGGGCGAAAGAAGCGCCAGACGGAACGCAATCTCGGCCGCGTTGCCGCCCAGTTTCATCCCCGCCACGGCCTTGCCGTAAAGCCGCGCCAGCGTCACCTGCAACCCCGCGGCCGACATGGCCGACCATGCCGGGGGCAGGGCACGCGACACCGCGGCCGCGTCGCGCGCCGTCACCGCCTTGTCCAGCGCCTGCACGGCCGCGACCCGGTCCCAGGGATCGCCCGAGGCCGAGGGGCGGCCCTGGGAATAGACCCCGATCAACTGGTTCGCCTGGATCGCCCCGGCCCGCGCCAGCCGTTCCGCCGCGACCACCTGTGCCTTCCAGCCGGTGTTGGCGCGCAGGTCGGCCTGGGCGAAGGCCAGCGGCAGGGTATTGGTGGGCAGCGGCTCGCCCACCGCCTCCATCATCCGCCAGACCAGCGGAGTGGGATGGGCGGGCGGCGGCAGCGGGGTGGCGCTGTCATCCCCGCCGGTATCCAGAAAGCGGGTCAGCACCGCCGCGTTTTCCGGCTGAAGCATCCCCAGCGCCTTGGCGCTTTGCAGCGTCAGTGCCGCGGCCCCCCAGTCGCCGGTGCGGGCCAGGCAGAAGATCCGGGCGGGCAGGGTGGGGGCGATTTCCGGCGTCTCGGCCATCGCCTTGCAGGCGGCCTGTTCCTGGCCCAGCAGCAGTTCCACATCGAACCAGCGCCGGAACAGCGCGGGCTGGTGCACCCCCGCCTGCTGCAAGAGCGCTGCCGCGGGGTCGAGCGCGCCCTGTTCCAGAAGCCGGTCCACCCGCGCCAGAAGGAAGCCGCCGCTTGCACCGGAATCGGCGGGCGGGCGCGCCTCGACCAGCAGCAGCGTGTCCAGCAGGTCTTGCAGGGCGGGCAGAAGGTGCTGCGGTTCGGCTTGCAGAAGCTGGACCAGATCGCCGGTCCGGCTGGCCACCCAGAGGTCGGCGGGCAGCCCGCTGGCCTCGGCGGTGACAAGGCCGGTGGCGTCAAGCTGTTGCAGGCCCAGGGTCTGCACGTCGATGCCCTCGGCCGGGGGGATGCCGACCGGCGCGGCCACCTCGGGCACGCCCGGCGCCGCCATCACCGATTTCGACAGCCAGTCGATTGCCGACATCGGTGGGGTCGCCACGGCGGGGCCCGCCAGCACCAGTGCGGCAAGCGCAACGGGGATCAGATGGCGTCGAGGCTCAGTCCACATTCAGCTTGACCGGCTGCGCGACCTGGCTTTGCACAGGATCGAGCTTGCCGAGATAGGCATAGCCCGCAAGCCCCGCCGCCCCCAGCACCACCAGCACCGCAACGAACCTGACAATGTACTTCATCTGCTCTGCCTCTTGTCTTCCGGGTGTCTTCCGGTCGTCTGGCCCCGTGGTTCGGGGCACGCGCATCTTCTATATGGCATGTCGCGGCAGATCATGCCATTCGGGGCGACAGGTTTTCCAGGGCGGGTGAGGCCGAGTGAACTGGCGGCTGAAGAAGACGATCGTGCTTGTCGGCATGATGGGGGCGGGCAAGACGGCCGTCGGCACCCAGCTTGCCCGTGTGCTGGGGGTGCCGTTTCTCGATTCCGATGAAGAGATCGTGAAGGCCGCCAACCGGGCCATCGCCGAGATCTTCGACCGCGACGGCGAAGCCTTCTTCCGCGAGAAAGAGGCGCAGGTGATCGCGCGGCTCTTGCGCGGGCGGCCCGGCGTGCTGTCGACGGGCGGCGGCGCCTTCCTGCAGGACCGCAACCGCCAGGCCATCGCGGCGCATGGCGTCTCGGTCTGGCTGAAGGCGGATCTGGAACTGCTGTGGCAGCGGGTGCGGCACAAGTCGAGCCGCCCGCTGCTGCGCACGCCTGACCCAAGGGGCACGCTGGCCGCGCTGCTGTCGACGCGCGAGCCGGTCTATGCGCTGGCCGACCTGACGGTGGAATCGCACCCCGACACCTCGGTGGAACAGATGGCCGACCGGGTGGCGCAGGCGCTTCTGGCCCGCCCCGATGTGCTGGAAAGGAAATAGCATGACCGACCGCATCGACACCGTGCGCGTGCAGCTGGGCGCGCGCAGCTATGACGTGCGGATTGGTGCCGGTCTGCTGGCGCGGGCAGGGGCGGAAATCGCGCCGCTTCTGCGCCGCAAGCGGGTGGCGATCGTCACCGACGAAACGGTGGCCGGGCTGCATCTGCCCGCCTTGCAGGACGGGCTGGCCGCGGCGGGCATCACGGCCAGCGCGCTTGCGCTGCCGCCGGGCGAGGCGACCAAGGGCTGGCCCGAGTTCACCCGGACGGTGGAATGGCTGCTGGCCGAAAAGGTGGAGCGCCGCGACGTGGTGGTGGCGCTGGGCGGGGGCGTGATCGGCGATCTGGCGGGCTTTGCCGCGGCCGTGCTGCGGCGCGGCGTGCGTTTCGTGCAGATCCCCACCACGCTTCTTGCCCAGGTCGACAGTTCCGTGGGCGGCAAGACCGGCATCAACTCGACCCACGGCAAGAACCTGATCGGCGCCTTCCACCAGCCCGCGCTGGTGCTGGCCGACATCGGCGCACTGGGCACGCTTGCGCGGCGCGACTTCCTGGCCGGCTATGGCGAGGTGGTGAAATACGGCCTGCTGGGCGATGCGGGGTTCTTCGACTGGCTTGAGGTCGAGGGGCCGAAGCTGTCATCGACCCCCGCGCTGGCGCAAGCCGCGGTGCGTCGGTCGGTCGAGATGAAGGCCGGGATCGTCGCGCGCGATGAGACCGAGGAAGGCGAGCGCGCGCTGCTGAACCTGGGCCACACCTTCGGTCATGCGCTGGAGGCCGCGACGGGCTATTCCGACCGGCTGCTGCATGGCGAGGGGGTGGCGATCGGTTGCGCGCTGGCGTTCGAACTGTCGATGCGGCTGGGCCTGTGCAGCCAGGAGGTGCCCAGCCGGGTGCGTGCGCACTTGCGCGCCATGGGCATGAAGGTGGACCTGCGCGACATTCCGGGCGATCTGCCGGGGGCCGAAGGGTTGCTGGGGCTGATGGCGCAGGACAAGAAGGTGCAGGACGGCCGCTTGCGCTTCATTCTGGCCCGCGGGATCGGCGAAGCCTTCGTGGCTGATCAGGTGGATACCGGCGTGGTCAGAACCCTGCTCGAAGACGCGCTGCGGGGCTGAGGCCGCGATTTCTTGCGCGAAAATCGGGTCAGATCTTCTGCGAGGATTTGATCTCGTTCAGGATGAAGACGCGGATGGCCGAGGCCAGGCCCACGTCGCCGCGGGCGGCGTCGATCTCGGCGGCCAGCGTGTTCAGCCCGGTGCCGCGGGCGGCGGCGATGTCGCGGAAGGCGTCCCAGAACGCGTCTTCCAGCGACACGCTGGTGCGGTGGCCGCTGAGCGTCAGCGAGTGCTTGACCGGCCGGCCGCTCATTCGTCCTCGCGCTTGTGGGCGTCCAGCACCCGTGCGGCGCGGGCGGTCTCGGCCGCCTCCTGCGCCTTTTCGGCCTTCGAGCGACCGAAGCGGGCGGCGTTGGTCGCAGCCTCGGCGCGGGCCTTGGCCCGCGCCTGCGCCTTGCGCGCCGTCCGCAGGTTGACGACCTGCGCCATCAGCCCTTCGGCCCGATCATGTCTTCGGGCCGCACGATGCGGTCGAAGGTCTCGCCATCGACCAGCCCCAGCGCGATTGCTTCCTCGCGCAGGGTGGTGCCGTTCTTGTGGGCGGTCTTGGCGACCTTGGTCGCGTTGTCATAGCCGATGGTGGGCGCCAGCGCCGTCACCAGCATCAGCGATTCCTTCATCAGCTTGTCGATGCGGGCGGTGTTGGCCTGCGTGCCCACCACCATGTTGTCGGTGAAGCTGCCCGCCGCGTCGCCCAGCAGCTGCATGGATTGCAGCACATTGTAGGACATCATCGGGTTGTAGACGTTCAGTTCGAAATGGCCCTGGCTGCCCGCAAAGCCCACCGCGGCGTCATTGCCCATCACATGCGCGCAGACCATGGTCAGCGCCTCGGCCTGGGTCGGGTTGACCTTGCCCGGCATGATCGACGAGCCCGGCTCGTTTTCCGGCAGGATCAGTTCGCCCAGCCCCGACCGCGGGCCCGAGCCCAGCAGCCGCATGTCGTTGGCGATCTTGAAGAGGCTGGCGGCCACCGTCTTCAGCGCGCCCGAGAACATGACCATCGCGTCATGCGCGGCCAGCGCCTCGAACTTGTTGGGCGCGGTCACGAAGGGCAGGCCGCTGATCTCGGCGATCTTCGCAGCCACGCGGGTATCCCAGCCGACGCGGGTGTTCAGCCCCGTGCCCACCGCCGTGCCGCCTTGCGCCAGTTCGTAGATGTCGGGCAGGCAGGCCTTCACGCGGGCGATGCCCTTGTCGACCTGGGTCGCATAGCCCGAAAACTCCTGGCCCAGCGTCAGCGGCGTCGCATCCTGCGTATGGGTGCGCCCGATCTTGATGATGTCCTTGAACTCGGCGGATTTGGCCCAGAGCGCCTTCGACAGCTTTTCCAGCCCCGGCAGCAGCACGTCGCGCGCCTGAAGCCCGATGGCGACATGCATCGCGGTGGGGAAGGTGTCGTTGGAGCTTTGGCCCATGTTCACATGGTCGTTCTGGTGGACCGGCTTCTTCGATCCCTTCACCCCGCCCAGCATCTCGATCGCGCGGTTCGAGATGACCTCGTTCGCATTCATGTTCGACTGGGTGCCAGAGCCCGTCTGCCAGACCACCAGCGGGAAGTTGTCGTCGAACTTGCCGTCGATCACTTCCTGCGCCGCTGCGGCAATCGCGTTGCCCAGGTCCGGCGCGATGTCGCCCTGCGCGATGTTCACCAGCGCAGCGGCCTTCTTGATGATGCCAAGCGCGCGGATGATCTTCACCGGCTGGCGTTCCCAGCCGATGGGGAAGTTCATGATCGACCGCTGGGTCTGCGCGCCCCAGTACTTGTCGGCGGGAACCTCGAGCGGGCCAAAGCTGTCGGTTTCGGTGCGGGTTGCGGACATCGGGCAAGCCTCCTGATGGGTCGGCCCGGGTTTAGCCGCACCGGCGCGCGAAATCAATCAGCATACCGTCGTATACGGAGGCTTACTTCCGCCACTTGTCGAGGCTGACGACCTCGGCGTCCTTGCGGGGCGCGTCCTCTTCCTCGGCGTCCTCGACGATCTGGGCCTCTTCGTCCTCGTCCTCGTCGTCGTCCTCGTGGGTCTCGAACCGCAGTCCGAATTCGACAGAGGGGTCCACGAAGGTACGGACCGCGTCGAACGGGATCACCATCGGCTCGGGCGAGTTGCCGAAGTTCAGCGTGATGGTGAAGCCGTCGTCATCCACGTTCAGGTTCTCGTACCAGTGCTGGATCACCACGGTCATTTCGGCCGGGTAGCGGTCTTTCAGCCACTTTGCCATCTGCACGCCGGGGTGGCGGGTGTCAAAGGTGATGAAGAAGTGATGCGCGCCGGGCAGGCCATTGGCCGCCACGTCTGACAGCACGTTCTGGATGAGGCCGCGCATCGCCCGATGCATCAGGTTGCCATAGTCGATGGAACGGGACATCCGGGGGGCCTTTCGCAGTCGCAACAGCGGCAGCATAGATGGGATTCGGGGCCGAAGGAAAGGGGCGCCGGGGGGAAATCTGACCCGCCGGTTGCAGCCGGCCCGGATCCGCCGCGCGGGCAGCGTGAAGGCTCGAAGACGGGGTGGCGCCGGTCGGGGGGAAGTGCAGGCTTCTGTTGCCAGGTGCCTGCGGACCCCGCCTTACGCGGCTAAGCGCAAGGGCTTTGGTTTCGGTTACCCGAGCTGCTTACGCAGCCAGAGCGACCGGAGCACGGTTGTCGTTGGCAACTGTACTTTTTGCACCGATAACGGTGGTAGCTCACCGGGACAAAGCAACTTCTTTAGACGTTCGTCGATCCTGTTTCGGCCCCGATCCCCCGCAACGCCGGGTGTCTGGTGGAGCCGCCGGGTACCGCCCCCGGGTCCGATCCGCTTATTCCAAGCGCGTTTATGTCCATAGTCCGGGTTGCCCCGGACAAGAGGGAATATAGGGGGCGCGGGCGGCGGGCTCAAGGGGGCAAACGGAAAGCGCCGCCTGCGGGGCAGGCGGCGCCTTTTCGTGCGGTGTCAGGCGATTAGAAGCCGGACTTGATCTTCTGGAACTCTTCCACCATGCGGTCCCGCAGCTTCTGGTCCAACGGGGTCTGGGCCAGCAGCGTGCCCTTCACCGGGCTCAGGTTGTGCGCCGCAAGCTGGTCGGCCGGGATCGAGGCTTCCGACTTGGCGTTGGTCGAGGAATAGCCGAAGTCATCCAGCAGCGCCTGCGCGCCGGCCGGGCTGAGGAAGTCGTTGACGAACAGGTTCGCCCGGTCGGTCGCGTCGGGCGAGGCGTTCTTCATGTGGACCCACCCGCAGAACCACGACGAGGCGCCTTCCTTGGGCTCGCGGTTGAACACCACGTTCATGCCCTTGTCCTTGAGCTGGGTGGCCGAGTCCGACCACGACCAGGCCACCGTCACCTGACCCGACGCCATCAGCTGGTTCAGGTCCGACGGGTCCGACCAGTAGGACACGACGTTCTTGTGCGCCTTGCGCAGCCAGTCGGCGGCGGCCTTGAACTGCGCGTCGGTCGTGGTGGTCCAGTCGGTCACGCCGGTGGCCAGCAGCGCCAGCGCCCAGACGTCATCCGAGTTGTCGGGCAGCGAGATCTTGCCCTGATACTTCGGGTCGACGAAGACCTGCAGGGTCGAGGCATCGGCCGCGGGAACCTTGTCGGCGTTGTAAAGCATGGCCGAGTAGCCGAAGTCGGTCGGAATGTACCAGACGGTCCCGTTGTCGGTGAACACCTTCGAGTTGGTGTAGCTTGCGGCGATGTCCTTGTAGTTCGGGATCTTCGAGACATCCCACGGCTGGATCAGCCCGGCGTCGCGGTACTTCTGGATCATCTGCGAGCAGGGGTGGGCGATATCCACCTTGAAGCCCGAGCTGAGCTTCTGGAACGCCTCGTCATCGTCGCCGAAGAAAGCATAGGTCGGCTGGTCGCCGTATTTGGCGATGTATTCGGGGATCAGGTTCTTCTGGTCGAACCCGGCCCAGTCGAACACGGTCAGCTTGCTGTCGGCAGCCATTGCGCCGGTGGCCAGCGTCACGGCCGCGGCACTGGCGATGAGGAAGGAGCGAATGTTCATCCTGTTCCCTATTGGTGGAGTTGTTATTGCGCTTGAGGCTAGCGGAGCGTTTCGCCTCGCTCAAGCGTTTCTTCGCGCGCGGGCGCCATCGCGCGGGCTGTTGCAAATAATTGCGGCAGAATGGAAATCCTTGAACGCCGGGCGTGCGGTCGGGGGTTGCGAAAACTTCACGGCTGCGTGAGGGGGCGGCCCGTTGCCGGTTCGTGCGGCAGGGTCTTGCCGGGCGGGGCGGGCTGCGCCAGAACCTGTGCAGGGGCATAGCCGAAGGAGGAGCCGATGTTCAACGCGCTGGTGGTCGAAAAGGACGCCGCAGGGCACACCCATGCCGCGGTGCAACGGCTGGACGACAGTCGGCTGCCCGAGGCCGAGGTGACCGTGGCGGTCGAATATTCGACGCTCAACTACAAGGACGGGCTGTGCCTTGGGGCGGGTGGCGGGTTGGTGCGGCACTATCCGCATGTGCCGGGCATCGACTTCGCGGGCACGGTCGAGGCCTCGTCGGACCCGCGCTACGCGCCCGGTGACAAGGTGGTGCTGACCGGCTGGCGGGTGGGCGAGGCGCATTGGGGCGGCTATGCACAGAAGGCGCGGGTGCGGGCCGACTGGCTTGTGCCGCTGCCTGCCGGGCTGACCACGCGGGCCGCGATGGCGGTGGGCACCGCGGGGTTCACCGCGATGCTGGCAGTCATGGCGCTCGAGGCGCACGGGCTGACACCTGCGCGCGGCGAGGTGCTGGTGACGGGCGCCGCGGGGGGCGTGGGGTCCGTCGCGGTGGGGATCCTGGCGCGGCTGGGATACCGGGTGGCGGCCGTCACCGGGCGGCCCGAGACCGAAGCCTATCTGCGCGAACTGGGGGCCGCGCGCATCGTGCCGCGCGCCGATCTGGCCGAGACGGTGAAGCGGCCGCTGGAAAGCGAAGCCTGGGCCGGCTGCATCGACGCGGTGGGTGGCGCGATGCTGGCGCGGGTGCTGGGGCAGATGACCTACGGCAGTTCGGTCGCGGCGGTCGGGCTTGCGGGCGGCGCGGCGCTGCCTGCGACGGTCATCCCGTTCCTGTTGCGCGGGGTGAACCTGCTGGGCATCGATTCCGTCCTGCGGCCCTATGCCGATCGCGTCCGCGCCTGGGAACGGATTGCCCGCGACCTGCCGATGGCTTCGCTGGAGGCGATGGTGCGGCCCGCCACGCTGGCCGATCTGCCCGCGCTGGGCGAGGCGATCCTGAAAGGGCAGGTGCAGGGCCGCGTCGTGGTGGACGTGAACGCCTGATCGCGGGCGCGGCCGCCCGGCCGGGCGCGCGCTGTCGGTGGACCGAAACTCGGGGGGTTGTGCAGGCGCGCCGCGGCCGCTACCACTTTGCGCGATCCGTCGCAGGGTCTGCCGGGGCGTGGCCTACGGCGCGGCTGGAAGACCTGCCACCCGGGAAAACCCCAGGGCGGGGGTTGGCCGGGGAACGCAACCCGCCCCCCCGGATGTGCCATGACCGACCTTGATCTTTCCTACGTCCGCAGCCAGTTCCCGGCCTTTTCCGAACCCTCGCTGGCGGGCCAGGCCTTCTTCGAGAATGCCGGCGGCAGCTATCCCTGCCTGCCGGTGGTCGAGCGGCTGGCGCGGTTCTACCGCGAGCGCAAGGTGCAGCCTTATGCGCCCTACGCGGCCTCGCAGGCAGGGGGGGCCGAGATGGACGAGGCCCGCGCCCGTCTGGCCGCGATCCTCGGGGTCGAGACGGACGAAGTCTCGTTCGGCCCCTCGACCAGCGCCAATACCTATGTGCTGGCGCAGGCCTTCCGGCAGTGGCTGCCCAAGGGGGCGGCGATCGTGGTGACCGACCAGGACCACGAGGCCAACACCGGCGTCTGGCGGCGGCTGGCCGCCGAGGGGATCGAGGTGCGCGTCTGGGGCATCGACCGCGACACCGGCCATCTTGACCCTGCCGCCCTGCCGCCGCTTCTGGCCGACGGCAAGGTGAAGCTGGTGTGCTTCCCCCATTGCTCGAACGTGGTGGCCGAGATCAACCCGGTGGCCGAGATCGTGGCCACGGCCCATGCGGCGGGGGCGGTGACCTGCGTCGATGGCGTCAGCTACGCGCCCCACGGGCTGCCCGACGTGGGGGCGCTGGGAACCGACATCTACCTGTTTTCCGCCTACAAGACCTACGGGCCGCATCAGGGGGTCATGGTCATCCGCCGCGCGCTGGGCGAGGCGTTGCCGAACCAGGGCCACCATTTCAACGGCGGCACGCTGTACAAACGCTTCACCCCCGCGGGCCCGGATCACGCGCAGGTGGCGGCAAGTGCCGGGATGGCCGATTACCTCGAGGCGCTGGCTGACCACCACGGCGGGGCGGGCCTTTCCCCGCAGGGAAAGGGCGCGCTGGCGCATGACCTGATGCGGGCGCATGAGGTGCGGGTGCTGCAACCGCTGCTGGATTATCTGGCCGCGCGCAATGACGTGCGGCTTCTGGGCCCGCGGCAGGCTGCCAACCGCGCGCCCACGGTGGCGGTGCTCTGCGACCGGCCGGGCGAGGATCTGGCCGCGGCGCTGGCCCCGCACGGGATCATGGCGGGGGGCGGCGATTTCTACGCGGTGCGCCCGCTGGCCGCGATGGGCGTTGATCCGGCACATGGGGTGCTGCGTATGAGTTTCGTCCACTATACCAGCGCCGAAGAGGTGGGCCGGCTGATCGCCGCGCTGGACGAGGTTCTGTAGCTCCGCGGAGAAAGATGCCCGACGCCCCCCTGATCCTGTGGCTGCGCCGCGACCTGCGGCTGGCCGACAATCCGCTCCTGTCCGCCGCCGCTGCCACCGGGCGACCCGTGATCGCGGTCGCGATCCTCGATCCGCTGGCCGAGGGCTGGGGCGCCGCGCCGAAATGGCGCTGGGGCGAGGCGCTGGCGGCCTTTGGCCGGGCGCTTGAGGCGGTGGGCGGGCGGCTCATCCTGCGGCGGGGCGCGGCGCTCTCGGTGCTGGAGCGGCTGGTGGCCGAGACGGGCGCCAGCAGCGTCTGGTGGAGCCGCCTGTACGACCCCGCATCGAAGGCGCGCGACGCCGAGGTCAAGGCCGCGCTGAAGGCGGGCGGGATCGAGGCGCGCAGCTTTCCCGGCTTCCTGCTGCACGAGCCCTGGACGGTCGAGACGGGGCAGGGCGGGTTCTACCGGGTCTATACGCCCTACTGGAAGGCGGTGAAGGATCGCGTGGTGGACGCGCCGCTGCCCGCGGTGACACGGCTTGCCGCGCCCGCCACCTGGCCCGCGGGCGACCGGCTGGAAGATTGGGCGCTGGGCGCCGCGATGCGCCGCGGGGCGGCGGTCGTGGCGCGCCATGCGGCGGTGGGCGAGGCGGCGGCGCAGGCGCGGCTTTCGGCGTTCATCGCCGCGAAGGTCGACCGCTACCGCGCGGCACGCGATTTTCCGGGGGTCGAGGCCACCTCGCGCCTGTCGGAAAACCTGACCGTGGGCGAGATCGGGCCGCGCCAGATCTGGCATGCGGGGATGCGGGCGATGCAGGAAGGCGCGGCGGGGGCCGAGCATTTCCTGAAAGAGCTTGTCTGGCGCGAGTTCGCCTGGCATCTGATGCACCACACGCCGCAGATCGCCACCGCGAACTGGCGCCCCGAGTGGGATGCCTTCCCCTGGCGGGGCGACAATCCCGAGGCCGAACGCTGGCGGCGCGGGATGACGGGCGAGCCCTTCGTTGATGCCGCGCTTCGCGAGATGTATGTGACCGGCACGATGCACAACCGCGCCCGGATGATCGCGGCCAGCTATCTGACCAAACACCTGATGACCGACTGGCGCGTGGGCCTGCGCTGGTTCGAGGACTGCCTGATCGACTGGGACCCGGCCTCGAACGCGATGGGCTGGCAATGGGTGGCGGGCTCGGGCCCCGATGCCGCGCCCTATTTCCGCATCTTCAACCCCGCGACGCAGGCCGAGAAGTTCGACGCCGACGGGGCCTACCGGCGCCGGTTCATCGCCGAGATGTCGCGCGAGCCGCCCGAGACGGCGCGCGACTATTTCCGCGCCGTGCCGCAGTCCTGGGCGCTTGACCCCGCGCGGCCCTATCCCGCGCCGCTGGTGGCGCTGGACGAGGGGCGCGAGCGGGCGCTGGCGGCCTACGCGCAACGAGGCACTTGAGCCCCCGGCCCGCATCTGGAAAGGTGCGGGAAAATGCCAGGGGGACGCAATGACAGTGCTGACCTCCGTGAAGGGCCAGGCCGGTCTGCCACGGTATTTCGCGCAGGTGTTCGAGATCGCGCAGGGGCTGGAAAACGGCCGCCTCGATTTCCGGCTGGATGACGGCCGCGTCTTCCGGGCCGAGGGGCGCAACCCGGGCCCGGTGGCGCGGATCGAGATCCACAACCGCGACCTGTTAGCGCGGCTGATCCGGGACGGCGATCTGGGCTTTCTGGAAGC